>URBH01000017.1 GCA_900546075.1 uncultured Eubacteriales bacterium
GCAAAGCCCTCTCAGTCACCTTCGGTGACAGCTCTCCCAGAGGGAGAGCCAAGGGATAGTACCTCGTTACATAGCATGTTGGAACGGAAACGGCTCCGGGAAGATCCCGGAGCCGTTCTTTTGTATTTACGGAATTTGGACGCCGAAAGCCTGCATCTCCCTGCGCAGCTCTTCTGCGTCGCCGTGGAAGACGATGCCCGGCATGCCGGTGCGTTCCGCGCCTTCGATGTTCTGGGCGGAATCGTCGATAAACAGACATTCCCGGGGAACAAGACGGAACGTCTTGTACAGAGTATCGTAGATTTCCGCGCAGGGCTTGATCTGCTTGACGTCGGCGGAAATAAGCGTCCCGTCAAAATACTGACTTCCGGGAACCCGCGGCCAATATTCGTGCTGACGGCAGCTGGCGTTGGAGAGAAGATATACGCCGTATCCCGCCTTTTTCAGGTCGCTCACCAGCTGCTCCATGCCGGCAATGGGGAGGATGGGACGATCCCACCGGTCAACCAGGAGATGTGCTGCTTCGTGAAGCCGCGGTGGGAGACGGCGGCACATGCTTTCAGCCGCCTCGGCCTCCGTCATGGAGCCGCGATCCATCCGCGCCCACTCCAGCGAGAGATAGACGTTGTTCATCAGCAGCTTTCTGTCCGCGCCCTGAACGCCCACGGCGTCGAGGAAGTAGTCCTTGTCAAAGCGGAGCAGAACGTTGCCCATGTCGAAAATGATGTTTTTGATCATCAGACGATTTTCACCTTTCCCTTGGTAGCTCGGAACACGATGACCAGGGAAACGATGGTCGTCAGGGTCAGGATGGTAGCCAGGGCTGCGGCGGTGCCGTCGCTCATGCGGACGACCTCCTGATAAATGGCAACGGCGATGGTGGACGTCTTGCCGGAATAGAGCATGATGGAGCTGCTCAGCTCGTTGATGCAGGTGATCCAGCTGAGAACCGCGCCGGACATAATGCCTGGCAGCATCATCCGCGCCGTGACCGTGAAGAAGGTCTTCATAGGCGACACGCCCAGGTTGATGGACGCTTCCTCGATGAACGGATCCATCTGATACAGGAATGCGCTGCCCGACCGGACGGTATAGGGGAGCTTGCGGATGACGTAGGAGATGATCATAATTGCGGCGGTGCCGACCAGAACGACAGGCTTGCGGTTGAACGCCACGATCAGGCCGATGCCCAGAACGGAGCCGGGGATGACGTAGGGGAACATGATCAGCGTATCGATCAGGCTGGCAATCTTGCCCTTCTTCCGGACGAGAACGTAGGACACCAGAATGCCGATGAAGATGATGAACACAATGGCCACGATAGAGAACACATAGGTGTTGCGGATGTTCCGGCCAAGGCGGGACATGATGGTGCGGTAGTTGTTCAGATTGACGCCCTTGATGACGCCGGAGAAGCTGCGCTCAATGAAGGACTGGCACACCACCACGATCTGGGGCAGGAATGCCAGACCCACCACAATGTAGATGGGCAGGGAAGCGAGGAACCGCTTGAAGCCGTGAAGCTCGGTCTCCTGGGGCGGCCGGAGAGAACTCATGGTATAATTCCGCTTGTCCACCACCAGCTTCTGGAAGCTCAGCATGACCAGGGAACAGAACACGATGATAACGGACAGCGCCGAGGCCATGTAGGGGTCGGTGGCGCTTTCGGACATGTACTCGTTATACACGAGAACCGGCAGAACGGTGTAGCCCTCGCCCAGCAGCATGGGGGTGCCGAAGTCGGCCAGACACGTCATGAACACCATGATGCAGCCTGCCAGAATGGAGGGGAGGATGACGGGCAGCGTCACCGTCCAGATACGCATAAGCTTATTCATGCCCAGATTCTCGGAGGCTTCCTCCAAGGAGCTGTCAATGCTGTTCATGGCGCCGGAGGTGTACAGATAGATGTAGGGGAACAGGTGCAGGGTAAATACGAAGATGATGCCGCCCCGGCCGTAAATTGTAGGTGCGGTCATGCCGATATTCGCCAGCGCCCGGGCCACCAGGCCGTTACGACCCAGCAGGATGATCCAGGAATAGGCACCGATGAAGGGAGGACTCATCAGGCTCATGATGATGAAAATGTGCAGAATCTTCTTGCCCGGAATGTTGTAGCGGGTAATCAGATAGGCGATGGGAACGCCAACCAGCGTCGTGGTCAGTACCGTGGAGAAGCACACGACCATGGAGCGCAGCAGGGTCTGATAGTAGTAGGGCTTTGTGAAAAAGCGCTTGAAGTTATACAGCGTCACGCCCTCTACCTTGCTGGAAAACACGCTCTTCGTGATGATGGTATAGAAGGGGTAGACAATGAACAGGCACATTGCCAGGATCACGAACAGCTTTGTGAAGAACCAGAAATCCGGTTTCCAGTGGGAATTCAGCCGTTTGTTCACAGGCTCAGCACCTCCTCGCTCTTGTCGTACAGACTGATGCGCATGGGGTCAAAGCTCAGGTGAACCTTCTCGCCGTCGCTGTGGATTTCGGTGGTGTCCTTGGTGTACTCGTTGACGATCAGGTTCTGACCGTCGTTCAGCTGCACCTCGTACTCGATGAAATCGCCCAGAAAGGTGGAGAACAGGATGGTGCCGGGCATACCGCTTTCGGAGAAGAAAAGCTGCTCGGGACGGGCGGAAATCTTGCCGCTTCCCACATAGGCGCGGGAGACGGGGACGGTGATGTCCAGCTCACCCTTGATGCTCACGGCGGCGTTGCCCGCCTGGGGGGCGTTCACTTCGCAGTCCAGGAAGTTGCTCACGCCGATGAAGCCCGCGACGAAGGGATTCTGGGGCTTGGCGTAGATTTCCCGGGGGGTGCCGATCTGCATGATGTGGCCGTCCTTCATGACGGCGATCCGGTCGGAAATGGCCAGGGCTTCCTCCTGATCGTGGGTGACATAGATGGTGGTGATGCCGAGGCGCCGCTGCAGCTTCTTGATAACGGAACGCATCTGCACTCTCAGCTTGGCGTCCAGATTACTCAGGGGTTCGTCCATCAGCAGAACGCTGGGCTCGATGACGAAGGCTCTGGCCAGAGCAACGCGCTGCTGCTGACCGCCGGACAGCTCGTTGGGCTTCCGGTCTGCCAGATGGGAGATCTGCACCAGCTCCAGCGCCTCGTCCACCTTGGGCTTGATCTCCTTGGCGGGCATCTTCCGTGCCTTGAGGCCGTAGGCCACGTTCTCCCGGACGGTCAGGTGGGGGAAGATGGCGTAGTTCTGGAAAACCATGCCGATGTCGCGCTTGTGGGCGGGAACGTCGTTGATCCGTTTTTCGCCAAAGTAGAAGTCGCCGCCCTCAATGGAGTTAAAGCCGGCGATCATCCGCAGAAGCGTGGTTTTGCCGCAGCCGGAGGGGCCGAGAAGGGTAAAGAATTCGCCCTCCTGAATGTCCAGCGAAACGCCGTTCAGCGCGGTGAAATCGCCGTAGCGCTTTACGGCGTTCTGAATAATGACTCGATTGCTCATGTGGTGTCCTCCCGTATGTGTAGATATGTTGCGCGCGGTTCAAAAGTATGCCGGAGCATCCGGCACAGTTTTCAGCCGTGGGCGATACACCGCAAGGAGGCACCCTGGAGGGTGCCTCCCGCAGTAAAGGATAAGGGAAAATTAACCTGCGACCAGGTCGTTGAACTGCTCCTTGATGGCGTCACGGTTGGAGGCAGCGTAGCTGAAGTCGTAGTTGCCAACGTTGCACTCGTCCAGAGAGCACAGACCCTTGGGGGTGATGTCGGAACGGACGGGGCGGCGGGCCCAGTCGGCGTTCTGAGCGGTCTGGCACTCGGCGCTGGTGACGAAGTCGATGAACAGCTTGGCGTTCTCCTCGTTGGGGCAGTCCTTGATCAGAGCAACACCGTCGGGAACGGCGGAGTTCTTCTCGGGGTAGACAAAGCCGATGTCGGGATTGTCGGCGTACAGAACGGCGGACTTCTCGATGGTCACGCCCAGAGCGTACTCACCGGAAGCAACCAGCTTGTGGCAGTTGCCGGAGGAATCCTGCAGCTTGCCGTCCAGGTTGGCGATGAACTTACCAACCAGCTCCCAGCCTTCCTCGATGGTGGGCTGGCTGAACAGCATGGTGCAAAGCTGGGTGTAGGCGGAGCCGGACTTGGAGGGAGAGCAGTAAGCAATCTTGCCCTTCAGGTTCTCGTTGCACAGGCCTTCCCAGGTGGTGGGGACATCGGCCTCGTCCAGCATGGTCTTGTTGTAGATGAAGACCATGGGCAGGGGGGACTCACCGATCCAGTAGCCGTCGGCATCCTTGTAGGCATCGCCGATGAACTCGTCGTTGGCGCAGACGTAGGGCTGGAAGTAGTCGTTGTAAGCGGCCAGGGTGTCGGCTCCGCCGCCCCACAGCACGTCGCCCTGGGGATTGGCGGCCTCAGCGACGATACGCTGGCACAGCTCACCGGTACCGGCAGCGATGACTTCCACATCGATGTTGGGGTACTTGGCCTCGAACTGGGCAACGCCCGCGTTCAGAGGATCGGCATCATGGGGAGAGTAGACGACCAGCTTGCCGGTGTAGTCCTCGGGAGCCTTCTCGGCGGGAGCGGCCTCGGTTGCCGGGGCGGCTTCGGTCTCGGTCTTGGGAGCGGCGGCGGTGGTCTCAGGAGCGGTGTCCTTACCGCAGGCGCACAGCGCGAAGACCATGCTCAGAACCAAAAGCAGTGCAAAAACCTTTTTCATCATTGTTCCTCCAGTTAAATGTATTTCAGCGGGGTCAGCGCATTCCGCGCGGACGCCCTCCTCACAGGACGAATTGTAGCACATGTTCCGTGATTTTGCAATAAAAAAATAGTTACAATCCGGAAAAATTGAGCAAGTTGAACGTACGCGCCAAGCAAATACCGGTTATGTGGGATATTCTGCGGGAAAAATACCGGGACTTTCTGCTGAAAGTCCCGGTATTATATCAATTTTTAGCCTTCCAGGCTGACGTACTTCAGAGAGACCCAGCCCTGGTTGGTGCAGCCCCAGGTGGTTTCGCCCACGGTGACCTGGTAGAAGATCTTGATGACCTCGTCCGTGTACAGCTTGCCCACGGAATCGTAGCCCGTGCCGGGGCCGCTGCGGACGTTCAGCTCGTCGGTGGTGACGATGCCTTCCACGGTCTTGCCCACATCGGTGCCGTCCTGATAGACGTAGCCCATGGAGATCCAGCCCTTGTCGGTGCAGCCCCAGGTGGTATCGCCGTAGGTGAACTGCTCCAGAACCTTGACCCGGTCGCCGCTGTTGTAGGAGCCGACGGATTCATAGGTGGTACCGGGGCCGCTGCGGATGCGCAGACCGTCGGTGGTGACGATGCCCTTGGCGGACTTGGCGCCGGTGGTGCCGTCCTGATAGACGTAGTTCAGGGAGATCCAGCCCTTGGAGATACGACCCCAATCGCCGCTCTTTTCCAGAATCTCCACCCGATCGCCGTATTTCAGGCTGCCGACCCGGTCGCCGTCGGTACCGGCGGAGCTGCGGATGTTCAGCTCCTGGGTGTTGACGATGCCCTTGGCCACGGTGGTGGTGCTGCCGTTGCCGGCGGTGTTGTTATTGTTGCCGGTGGTGGTCGTCGTGGTGTTGCCGCCGGTGGTAGTGCCGGTGGTGTTGACGTATTCCATCTTGATCCAGCCCTTGGAGGTGCGACCCCAGCCGTCCTTGGTCTCCAGAATGGTGACTACGTCGCCCTTGGAATAGGAGCCGACGATCTTGCCGGCCTTGCTGGCCTCATCCCGGACGTTCAGATTGCTGGCGCTGATGACGCCCTTGATGTTCTGGGTGTTGCTGCCGCCGGTGGTGCCGCTGTTGGTCGTCTCCGCGGGGGTGGTGGGCTGAGAGGCATTGGGATCGGTCTCACTGTTGACGGAGCCGTTCTGAGAAGAGTACATCTTCACGTAATCCATGCAGATCCAGCCGCTGACGGGGGTACTGATCATGCCCCAGGTGATCTCGGCAATGGTCTCCTGACGGAGAATCTCCACCACGGTACCGGCGTCCAGGGTGCCGGTGACGTTGGCGTCCTTGCTGGGGATGACGCGGACACTGATCTGGTTGGTGACGGTGCCCATGTTCTCGTTATACACGATGGGCTCCGTGGTGGGGGGAGGAACCGTCTCCTGGGTGGGAGCGGAGGTGTCCGACATATTCAGATTGAGGGAGGGAGTTGTGTTCGACTCGGTCTCGGAGTTGTTTTTCTTACAGCCGGAGAACATGCCGACTACCATAAGTACGATCAGAATCAGACTCAAACCTTTTTTAAGCCTGCAAGCGTTGGAGAAATTCATGGCGTAACCTCACTTTCGTCTCATTTCTCTAACATATTATAGCGGGAAAGGGGGGAAGTGTCAATAGGATAAGAATTTCTTAATGTGATTTCCAGCGTTTTCCACAGCTTTGCAGGATGAAAAGGGGCAAATGAAATCGGTAAATTTCCTGCTAAGGCTTGACAATCGTGCCTGTTCAATGGTAAAATACACGGGAATTCAATATCGCGATGAACGGAAAGAGTACCGTGCTTCGCACCATAAGAGAGTCCGGGTCGGCGGCTGAAAGCCCGGGCGGTGCCGTTTGCGGGAAAGTGCGTCCGGGAGCGAAAGCGTCAGCAAAAAGGGATAAATGAGAGTGGAACCGCGAGCTTTGCCCGCCTCTTGTACGCAGGTGCAGGGGGCGTTTTCTTTTTGCGACAGTATAAAAAAGTAACTACGCGCTACATTATGATAAATGGAGGAAAGAAACATGTATCTGTACAATTCCCTGACCCATAAAAAGGAACTGTTCGTTCCCAACGACCCCAATCTGGTGAAAATGTACACCTGCGGCCCCACGGTGTACCACTATGCCCACATCGGCAACCTGCGCACCTATATCATGGAGGATGTGCTGGAAAAGTCCCTGCGGTATCTGGGCTACAACGTCAAGCGGGTCATGAACATCACCGACGTGGGCCATCTGGCCTCCGACGCCGACACCGGCGAGGACAAGATGCTCAAGGGCGCCCGGCGGGAGCACAAGACCGTCATGGAGATCGCGAAATACTACACCGACGCCTTTTTTGCCGACTGCGACAAGCTGAACATCAAGCGTCCCGACGTGGTGGAGCCTGCCACCAACTGCATCAGCGAGTATATCCACATGGTGCAGACCCTTCTTGATAAGGGCTGCGCCTATCTCGCCGGGGGCAACGTGTACTTTGACACCTCCACCTTAAAGCAGTATTACGTCTTCAATGACCACGACGAGGAAGATCTCGCGGTGGGCGTCCGGGAGGGCGTAGAAGAGGACACCAACAAGAAGAACAAGAATGACTTCGTCCTCTGGTTCACCAAGAGCAAGTTTGAGGATCAGGCGCTGAAATGGGACTCTCCCTGGGGCGTGGGCTATCCCGGCTGGCACATCGAATGCTCCTGCATCTCCATCAAGCATCTGGGGGAGTATCTGGACATCCATGCCGGCGGCATTGACAACGCCTTCCCCCACCACACCAACGAGATTGCCCAGTCTGAAAGCTATCTGGGTCACAAGTGGTGCAATTACTGGTTCCATGTCCACCACCTGAATACGGACAACGGCAAAATGAGCAAATCAAAAGGGGAATTTCTCACCGTGAGCCTGTTGGAGCAGAAGGGCTACGACCCCATGGCCTACCGGCTGTTCTGCCTGCAAAGCCATTACCGCCGGAATCTGGTATTCAGCTGGGAAAATCTGGACAACGCCGTCGCAGCCTACGACAAGCTGATTGCCAAAATTGCCGCCCTGAAAAATGACGGCGAGGTGGATGCCGACGCTTTTAACAAGCTGAAGGAGCGTTTTGTGGGCGCGCTGAACGGCGACCTTAACACCTCCGTGGCCGTCACCGCCCTGTACGATGTGCTGAAGGCCAAGTGCAACGATGCCACCAAGCTGGCGGCCATTGCCGACTTTGACCGGGTGCTGTCCCTGAATCTGCTGTCCGCCGCCCGGACGCTGCGGGAGAAGCAGGCGCAGGAGGAGCAGGCCTCCGCCGACCCGGAAATCGACGCTTTGGTCGCCGCCAGAACCGAGGCAAAGAAGGCGAAGAACTTTGCCGAAGCAGACCGCATCCGGGACGAGCTGAAAGCGAAGGGCATTGAGATCATCGACACGCCCCAGGGCGCGAAATGGAGAAAAGTATGAAGCTGCTGATTCTGGACGGCAACAGCGTCATTAACCGCGCCTATTTCGGCGTCAAGCCCCTGACCACCCGGGACGGGCTGTATACCCACGCCATTTACGGCTTCCTCAACATTCTGGAACGGATGGAGAAGGAGGAGCAGCCCGAGGCGGTGTGCGTGGCCTTTGACCTCCACGGCCCCACCTTCCGGCACTTAAAATACGACGGCTACAAGGCCACCCGTCATGCCATGCCCGAGGAATTGGCGCAGCAGATGCCCATTATGAAGGACGTTCTGCGGGCGATGAACATTCCCATCTACGAATGTCAGGGTTGGGAAGCCGACGATGTCATCGGCACCGTGGGCAAAATCTGCTCCCGGCAGGACTGGGAGTGCGTGATCGTCACCGGCGACCGGGATTCCCTCCAGCTGATCGACGAAAATGTCCATGTCAAGCTGGTGATCTCCAAGCCGGGGCAGACCACGACGACACTGTTCGACGAGGAAAAATTCCGGGAGGAATACGGCTTTGAGCCGAAAAAGCTCATCGACCTGAAAGCCCTCATGGGGGATTCCTCCGACAATATCCCGGGGGTGGCGGGCGTCGGCCCTAAGACCGCCAAGGAGCTGCTGGAAAAATTTGGCAGCCTGGACGGGGTCTACGCCCATCTGGATGACCCCTCCATCCGCCCCAAGCTTCGGGAAAAGCTGGAAGCGGGGAAGGAGAACGCCTATCTTTCCTTCGACCTGGCCACCATCCGGCCGGAAGCCCCCATCGATTTTGCGCCGAAGGACGCCATTGTTCAGCCCTATAACCGGTCGGAGCTGTACCAGCTGTTCCAGAAACTGGAATTTGTGCGGCTGATCGACAAATACGGCCTGCGGGGTGCGGCGGCGGACGCTCCCAAGCCGGAGCAGAAAATCCAGCCCCTTCCCCGGCGGGAGGATATGCCCGCCGATGTGGAAAGCTGCGCCGTGTACCTTGCGGGGGACGGCAGTGTGGGTCTTGCCTGGGGGGAGGGCGTCTGCGCCCTGACGCCTATGGAAGCCCAGATGGGGCAGCTGTCCCTTGCCGGGAAAAAGCTGATTTTCCACGACAGCAAAGCGGCCATGCACCGGCTGGACGAGCTGGGGATACAGACGGGGGAGTGCGTCTTTGATACGGCGCTGGCGGCCTATGACCTGAATCCCTCGTCTTCCGACTATACCGTCTCCAAGCTGGCGACCAACTATCTGGGGCTGAGCGTGGAGGACGCCGACGCGGCGGCCTGTGCCGAGGCCGTGTGGCACCTGCGCCCGGTGCTTGCCGGGGAGCTGGAAAAGAACGGCATGGACAGGCTTTACCGGGAGATCGAATTCCCCTTGTGCCGGGTGCTTTACTGCATGGAAAACCGGGGCATCTGCATCGACCGGGAGCAGCTGCGGCAGTTCGGCGACATGCTTTCCCGGCGAATTGCCGACTGTGAGACGATGATTTTCTCCTATTCCGGCGGGGAATTCAACATCAATTCCACCCGCCAGCTGGGAGAGTTGCTGTTTGAAAAGCTGGGGCTTCCCCCGGTGAAAAAGACGAAAACCGGCTATTCCACCAACGCGGAGGTTCTGGAAAAGCTGAAAAACAAGCATCCCATCATTCCGGCCATTATGGATTACCGGATGCTGACCAAGCTGAAATCCACCTACGCCGACGGCCTGATGAAGGAAATCCGGGAGGACGGGCGGATCCACACCACCTTCCAGAATCTGGTAACGGCTACGGGACGGCTGTCCTCCACCGAGCCGAACCTCCAGAATATCCCGGTTCGCACGGATCTGGGCGCGGAGATCCGGAAAATGTTCATTCCCAAGCCCGGCTGCGTGCTGGTGGACGCGGACTACAGCCAGATCGAGCTGCGGGTGCTGGCGCATATCGCCGGTGACGACGCCATGCGCAAGGCCTTCTGCGACCATGTGGACATCCACACGGCCACGGCCGCCCAGGTGTTCGGCGTGCCGGTGGAGGAGGTCACCCCCTTGCAGCGCCGCCATGCCAAGGCTGTCAATTTCGGTATCGTCTACGGCATTTCCGAGTTCTCCCTGGCGGAGGACATCGGGGTTTCCCGCTACGAAGCCCGGGCGTATATCGACAATTATCTGAACAACTACCGGGGCGTGAAGAAATACATGCACAAGGTGGTGGCAGATGCCCGGGAAATCGGCTACACCGAGACGCTGTACGGCCGCCGCCGGTATATCCCGGAGCTGAAAAGCAGCAATTTTAACGTCCGCAGCGGGGCGGAGCGCATTGCTTTGAACACACCCATTCAGGGTACGGCGGCGGATTTAATCAAGCTGGCCATGATCCGGGTGGAAAACGCCCTGAACGAACAATATCCCGACGCAAGGCTCCTTTTGCAGGTTCACGACGAGCTGATCGTGGAATGCCCGGAGGGCATTGCCCGGGAGGTCGCGGCGCTGGTCAGCCGGGAGATGGAAAACGTGGCGTCTCTCAGCGTACCGCTGACGGCAGAGGCAAAATTCGGAAAGAGCTGGTACGAGGCAAAATGAGAATTGCGCACATGACGGCGGAGTATGTGCCCCAGGTCGCGGCGCTGGAAAAAGTTTGCTTTTCCGACCCGTGGAGCGAAAAAAGCGTCGCTTCCGAGGTGGAAAATCCGCTTTCCTGCTGGATGGTGGCGCTGGACGGCGAGACGGTGGCGGGCTATGTCGGCTCTCAGACGGTGCTGGACGAGACGGACATGATGAACGTCGCCGTCCACCCGGATTTCCGGCGGCAGGGCGTTGCCCGGGCGCTGATTCTGGCGCTGACGGAGGAACTGAAAAAACGGGGAGGCCATTGCCTGACCCTGGAGGTTCGCGCGTCCAACGACCCTGCCCGCGCCCTCTACGAATCGCTGGGCTTTGCCCATGTGGGAACCCGCCGAAATTACTATCATAATCCCAAAGAAGACGCTCTCATCCTGAGAAAGGAGTGGGAAATTTGAACATTTTAGCTGTTGAGTCCTCCTGTGACGAAACCGCCGTGGCCATTGTCCGGGACGGACGGGAGGTTCTGACGGACTGCATCGCGTCTCAGGTCGATCTGCACCGCATTTACGGCGGCGTGGTGCCGGAGATCGCGTCCCGGAAGCACATTGAAGCCATCTACGGTCTGGCGGATCAGGCGCTGGCGCGGACGGGGCTATTAAGAAGCGACATCGACGCCGTGGCCGTGACCTACGCCCCCGGGCTGATCGGCGCGGTGCTGGTGGGGGTGAACTTTGCCAAGGCGGCGGCGCTGGCGCTGGGGAAGCCCCTGATCCCGGTACACCACATCCGGGGACATATCGCCGCCAATTACATCGCCTATCCCGAGCTGGAACCGCCGTTTCTGTGCCTGGTGGTGTCCGGCGGCCACACGATGATCGTGGAGGTCAAGGACTACACGGACATGAACATCCTCGGCACGACCCTGGACGACGCGGCGGGAGAATCCTTCGACAAGGTCGCCCGGGTGCTGGGAATGCCTTACCCCGGCGGCGCGGCGCTGGACAGAGCCGCAAGGCAGGGCGACGAGGCAAAATATGTCCTTCCCCGCAGCAAGCCCGGTGAAAATCCCTACAATATGAGCTTTTCCGGGCTGAAAACCGCCGCTTTGAACCTGATTCACCACGCCGAACAGGTGGGGGAGGCGCTGGACATTCCCAGTCTCTGCGCCGCCTTTTCCGCGGCGGTGTCCGACACGCTGGTACCCCGGGCGGTGATGGCGCTGGAACAGACCGGCTATCGGAAAATTGCCGTGGCCGGGGGCGTTGCCGCCAACTCCCGCATCCGCGCGGACATCCTCGCGGCGGCGGAGAAGCTGGGGGCGGAGGTGTACCTTCCGCCGCTGCATCTGTGCGGGGACAACGGCGCCATGATCGGCGCTCAGGCATATTACGAGTACAGGGCAGGGCATGTGGCGGATATGAGCCTGAACGCCTACGCCACCAAGTCCATTTTGGGGGAAGCGCTATGAGACAGGGGGGAGACGGGAAGTCTCCCCCTTTTGCATGAATATCGACGAATATACGGTGGATGCAAACCAAACTGTAACTAAAGGTTACAAATACATTACATTTTTCGGAGCATAACGGATTTTGGCGGGTGTTATGTATATCGCCTGTGGATAAAATTGTGGAAACTGTGTATAACGGTGTGAATAAACCCGGCTTATCCACCGCCGGAACGGAGAATATTGGTTGACAAAGGAAAACCGGCGTGTTATGATATGCTCATAATTGTGAGAAAGGAGGAAGTGAATATGTTGAAGAACGGCTGGAACGTTTGCGGCAGAAGACTTGCTCCGGGGGTAACTGTGCGGTAGGAATACCGGCACGGGCGATTTGTGCGGCGCAGGCTTCGGCCTGGGCCGTTTTTCTATGCAAATGCATAGAAAAATAAGAAATGTGCCATTTCCTCGCCCCTACGGGGCAACCGGAAATGATGCACAAAAACTTCATGCATCAGCATTTGCGCATTTTCACGGTGCAGCGCACATGCATGAAGTTTTATTGCTTGAGGTAGAAAAATGAGAGAAATGATGCATTATCTGAAGCCCTATTGGAAGGGGCTGATCGCCGCCACCGTGGCCGTGGCGGTGTCCACCGTCTGCGACCTGCTGCTGCCCGCCATCATGAGCGAGATTCTCAACCGGGGCGTCTATCAGGCGGATTTTGCCTACATCGTCAAATGCTGCGCCATCATGGCGGCAGTAGCGCTGGTGGGACTGGGAACGGTGATTCTGGGGGCGAAAATTTCCAACGACGTGGTGGCGTCCTTCTGCGCCGACGTCCGCGCCGCCGTGTTCCGCAAGGTCAACCAGATGAGCTTCGAGGAATTCGGCGAGCTGGGAACGGCGGCTCTCGTGACCCGCTGCTCCCACGACGTGCAGGTGGTGAGCTGGATCGCGGCGGAGCTGTCCGGCACCGTGGTGACCATTCCGGTGCTGTTCGTGGGCGGCGTGGTGCTGTCCCTTCGCAAGGACGTGGCGCTGTCGCTGACCATGCTGGCCTTTGTTCCCGTAATTCTGGCGATCGTCATGATCATCGGCAAACGAATCGACGGTATCTGGGAAATCTCCGACAAGTACGTTGACCGGCAGAATGAGATCATGCGGGAGCGTCTGCGGGGCATCCGGGTCATTCGTGCCTTCAACTCCGAAAAGCGGGAGCATGAGCGGGTGTCCGGAGCTACCCGCATTATGGTGGACAGCTTCATCCGGGGCAATGTGGCCATGGGCGCCATTTCCCCGCTGGCGACGTTTCTGCTGAATCTGGCGGCGGTTCTGATCGTGTATTTGGGCGGCTGGCGGATGGAGACCTCCACCGGCCTGACCGGCGGCGATATTTTCGCCATAGTCCAGTACGTGTCCCTTGTTTCCGCGGGCGTCATTACCGGCGCGTTTGCCATCATCAGCTTTCCCCAGGCCGAGGTGGCGGCCAAGCGCATCGGGCAGGTGCTTCACGCCGAGGGCATGGCCGACCCCATCGGACGGCAGGACATCGCCCTGTCCGGCAGCATCGAATTTGACCACGTCACCTTCCGCTACGACGGCGCGGCGGAGGCTGCCCTGAAGGACATTACCCTTTCCGTGAAAAAGGGGCAGAAGGCGGCGGTCATCGGCGGCACCGGTTCGGGAAAAAGCACCCTGGTGCAGCTCCTGTTGGGCTTTCGTATGCCCACCTCCGGGGAGGTTCGCCTGGACGGAATGCCCACCCGGACCCTCAGCCGCCGCACCATGCGGGACAATATCAGCTGCGTGCTGCAAAACGCGACCATCTATTCCGGCACCATCCGGGACAACGTCCGCATGGGCAGACTGGAAGCCGGGGACGTTGAAATTCAGGAGGCGCTGGAAACCGCCCAGGCGGGGGAGTTTGTGAACGCCTTTTCCGACGGCATCGATCACAGGATCCGCCAGTCGGGCAAAAATCTGTCCGGCGGACAGAAGCAGCGGCTGAGCATTGCCCGGGCGCTGCTGAAAAACGCGCCGATCTATATTTTTGACGACAGCTTTTCCGCCCTGGACTTTCTGACGGAGGCGAAGCTCCGCGCCGCCCTGAACCGGCGTTTATCGGGAAAAACCCAGCTGATCATCACCCAGCGGGTGACCTCCGCCATGCACTGCGACGTGATTTTTGTCATGGACGGCGGCGCGCTGGTGGACAGCGGCACCCACGCCCAGCTGCTGGAACGGTGCGGGGTGTACCGGGAAATCTATGCGTCCCAGACGGGAGGGAATCTGAATGCGTGAAAAGAATAAGCTGCTGGATGAGACGACCTGGAGAATTATCCGGGAGGCAAAGGGCATCGCCGGATGGGTCGCGGTCAGCGCGGTGCTGGGGATTCTCGCGGTGCTGTGCGCCATTGCCGCGCCGGAAATTCTGGGAAACCTGATTCAAAAGCTCTACGATTTCGGCGTGAGCGACCGGCAGACGCCTATCCGGGATGCTCTCGTCAGCGGGCTTGTTTTGCTGACGGCGGTGTACGCGGCGCAAAGCCTGTTCCGATACTTAAACATGCAGCTGATGAACCGGGCGGTGAGCCGTCATTTTACCTACGGCCTGCGCATTGCCATTTCCGACAAAATCCGGCGGCTCCCGGTGAAATACGTCGATCAGACCCCGGTTGGCGATATCCTGAACCGGATGATCGACGACGTGGGCGAAATGGGCGGCTACATTCACCAGATTTTTGACGTGATGGTGGAGGGCGCTTTTCAGATTGCCATGATCGCCGTGGCCATGTTCCTGGAAAACGGCGTGCTGGCCTGTCTGGTCATTGTGCTGACGCCGGTTTCTCTGTGGATATCCTCGAAAATCGCGGGCGTCTGCGGGAAATACTATGATGAATGTTTTGAAAAGGCCGGAGAGCTGACGGAGATCGTGGAGGAAAGCTTCACCAATTTTGCCACCGCCAAGGCCTACAATCTGGAGGAATATACGGCGCAGAACCACGCCGTCGTCAACGAGCAGCTGCGCAAGGCCACCGCCAAGGCCAATTTTACCGGCTCCATTGTGCAGCCGCTGATCAAATTTGCCAATGCCATGGCCTATATCTGCATCAATCTCATCGGCGGATGGCTGATCGTCCGCCGGGGCGTGGGCGTGGGAACCGTGGTGACCATTGTGCTGTTCGCCCGGCAGTTTTCCTCACCTTTGGAGCAGATCGCCATGGGATTTGCCAACCTGAGCCACGTCAAGGCCTGCGCCAAGCGGGTGTTCCGGCTGCTGGATATGGAGGAAGAGGAGCAGCCGGAGGGCGTGCTTCCACAGCCCTGTCAGGGTGAGGTCGTTTTCGACCACGCCGCATTTTCCTACAGCAAGGGCGAGCCGCTGATCGAGAATCTGAACCTCAGTGTCCATCCCGGCCAGCGTGTGGCCATCGTCGGCCCCACCGGCGCTGGAAAGACCACCATTGTCAACCTGCTGATGCGGTTTTATGACGTGGACGGCGGCAAAATTCTGCTGGACGGGCAGGATATCCGGACGCTTTCCCGGGACGAGGTGCGCCGGAATTTCGGCATGGTGCTTCAGGACACCTGGCTGTTCCGGGGTTCCATTGCCCAGAATGTGGCCTACGGCAAGCCGGATGCCACCCGGCAGGAGATCGAACAGGCGTGCCGGGAGGCCTACTGCGACCACTTTATCCGCACCATGCCGGGCGGCTACGACACCCTGATCAGCGAGGATACCACCAATCTTTCCGGCGGCCAGAAGCAGCTGCTGACCATCGCCCGGGCGCTGCTGGCCGGCCGCCCGCTGCTGATTCTGGACGAGGCCACCTCCAACGTGGATACCCGGACGGAAATTCTGGTGC
This sequence comes from uncultured Eubacteriales bacterium, assembly GCA_900546075.1. GTDB lineage: Bacteria > Bacillota > Clostridia > Oscillospirales > Oscillospiraceae > Faecousia. The sequence goes on from URBH01000017.1 coordinate 15,961, forward strand.
AGAAGGCCATGGATAAGCTGATGAAGGGGAGAACCTGCTTCGTCATTGCCCACCGCTTGAGCACCATCGTGGATGCCGATCTCATTCTGGTACTGGATCACGGCCACATCGTGGAGCAGGGAACTCACGCTCAGCTGCTGGCGAAAAAGGGATTTTATTACGATCTCTATACCAGCCAGTACGCCGTGTAAGGAGGAAAAATGCTGTATCTTGCGCGGAGTCTTTCCCAGCTGCACTTTGGCAGCCTGATGGCGGTTTATGCGGACGCCAACCGGGAAAACGGCCGGGAAGCCTGGCCGGAGGAGCCGGAAATGCGGCAAATTCAGCTGGCGGAAGAGGAGTTTTACCGCTATCTGAGCCAGGTGTTTTTCAAAACGCCGGGGGCGATTTGCGCCGTCTGGGAGGAAAGCGGACGGTATGTCAGCGCCCTGCGCTTGGAGCCGTACCGGGACGGGCTTCTGCTGGAAGCGCTGGAAACCGACCCGGAGCAGCGGCGAAGGGGCTATGCCGCCGGGCTGATAGAGGCGGTGCAGACGTATCTTGGGGAGGGCGGGAAGCTCTATTCCCACGTGGACAAACGAAACTTGCCATCTCTGAAAACCCACGAAAAATGCGGCTTCCGCCGGATTGCGGACGTTGCCGTCTATGTGGACGGCTCGGTGAACCGGAAGGCCTGCACCATGTGCTGGGAAGCGTGAAAACAAGAAAACCTCCGTATGACCAAAGTCATACGGAGGTTTTGCTTCGCGTTACATATTCACCACGTTCTGTGGTTTTCCCTCAAGGAAGCAGCGGATGTTCTCAATGACGCAGTCCAGAAGCCGCTGACGGCTTTCCCGCGGCGCCCAGGCCATGTGGGGCGTGATGATGCAGTTGGGGGCGGTCAGAAGGGGATTGTCCGCCGTGATGGGTTCCTCGGATACCACGTCCACGGCGGCGGCACGGAGATGGCCGCTTTCCAGCGCGGCTTTCACCGCCGCTTCGTCCACAAGTCCGCCCCGGGAGGTGTTGATGAGGATGGCGCCATCCTTCATTTTGGCGAGAGTATCGGCGCCCACCAGCTTCGCCGTCGCCGGGGTGAGGGGGCAGTGGAGGGAGACAAAATCCGACTGGGCGAGCAGGGTGTCCAGGTCAACGTACTGTGCCAGCGCTTCCCCGTCCGGACGGCGGGTGCGGCTGTAGGCGAGGACGTGCATACCGAAGGCGCGGGCAATGTTCGCCACGGCCTGACCGATGCGCCCAAAGCCGACAATGCCCAGTGTCTTCCCGGCCAGCTCCATCTGCGGGGTATCCCAGAAGCAGAAGGCGCCGCAGGTTTTCCACCGACCTGCGTGTACCAGCGCGTCGTGATGGCCGACCCGGTGGCACAGCTCCAGCATCAGCGCAAACGTGAACTGCGCCACGGCGGCGGTGCCGTAGGTGGGAACGTTGGTCACCGGAATGCCCCGGCGGGCGCAGGCGGCACAGTCCACGGTATTGTAGCCCGTCGCCTGAACGCAGATCAGCCGGATGCCCGGGCAGGCGGACAGCAGCTGCTCGGTGACGGGAAGCTTGTTCACCAGCACGATTTCGTTGTCTCCGATGCGGGCAATGGCTTCCTCCACGGTGTCCGTGCGGTCGTAAACGGTCAGTTCGCCGAATTGGCGGAGAGGTTCGTAGCTCAAATCGCCGGGATTTAAGGCGTAACCGTCGAGAATGACGATCTTCATGGCAATTCCTCCTTGCAAAACAGGCGTATTTTTGATAGGATAGGGAAAACGCTTTTGTGGGGTGCGCAATGGAAATTCTGTATCAGAACGCTAATATTCTGGTCTGCATCAAACCCGCGCGGGTACTCTCCACCGATGAGCCGGGGGGACTGCCGGGGCTGGTGCGGGAGTATTTGGGCGACCCCAAGGCAGACGTGCGCACGGTACACCGGCTTGACCGGGTGGTCAGCGGCGTGATGGTGCTGGCACGCAGTGCCGACGCGGCATCGGAGCTGTCCCGTCAGATTCGGGAAGACCAATTCCGCAAAGAATATCTGGCCGTCATCCACGGCAGGCCGGAGAATCCGGAAGGGACGCTTCATGACCTGCTGGCGCGGGACAAGGCCAGACGCATGACCTTCGTGGCGGAAGCCCCGGGGAAGGGCGTGCAGGAAGCGGCGCTTTCCTACCGTGTTCTGGAATATGCAAACGGCATGTCTCTTGTGCGGGTGCGGCTCCACACCGGGCGCACCCATCAGATTCGGGTGCAGTTTTCCAGCCGGGGAATGCCGCTGGTGGGGGAGCGGAAGTACGCCGTTTGGAACGACCCCTGCGAACTTGCCCTGTGGTCGGCGAAAATCGGCTTTTATCACCCGGGGACGGGGGAATGGGTGGAATTTTCCAAAGAACCGCCCGCCGTGTTCCCATGGACGGAATTTGGAAAAATTATACCATAGATTTCCGGCGTTGAAAAGAGTGGAGGAAGAAAAATGACGTTAAAGCTTGTAAAATTGGAACCAAAGTACCGGCGGTACCTGAACGACATGATGTCCCAGTGGTACGCGACGGGGGAGAAAATTATCCCCTATGCCATCCGGCGGCTGGACTACCGGGATTTTGACAATTATCTTGCCAATCTGGACGTGCGGGAGGAGACGGAGGAACTTGTGCCGGACTCCACCTTCTTCTGTCTGGATACGGAGCAGGATATTTTCGTTGGCGCGGTGAATATCCGCCACCGCCTGAATGACAGGCTGCTGTTGGACGGCGGCCACATCGGCGACGGCGTGCTGCCCTCCCAGCGGCACAGGGGCGTCGCCACCCGCATGATTGCTCTTGCGCTGGAGGAATGCAAAAAGCTGGGAATCGACCGGGTGCTGATGGTCTGTGACAAGGACAACATCGGTTCTGCCAGGAGCATCCGGCGCAACGGCGGCGTTCTGGAAAATGAGATTGAGGTGGACGGCGTGGTGGAGCAGCGCTATTGGATCGACCTGAGACGCCAGACTCACTACGATTTCTTCCAGAACCGGGAATGCGAATATTTTCCCTGCCATCAGGGCGCTGACCCGGAGACCTTCAGCTGCCTGTTCTGCTATTGCCCGCTGTACTGCCTGGGGGACAAATGCGGCGGCGCATTCCGGTATACGGAGAGTGGCATCAAGGACTGCTCCGCCTGCCTAAGACCCCACCGCCGGGAGAACTACAGTGCCATCTGCGGAAAAATGAGAGAGGTTCTCGAGCTGGTCAGACGAAAATAAAAACCATCCCCTGCGGCAGCTCAAAATGCCGCAGGGGATGTAATTTTACTTGACAGAGGCAGCTTCCTGGAGCTTTTTCAGTTCTTCCTCCTCCAGAACCCGGTAGGCTACCTTGCCGACCAGCGTCTTGGGCAGCTCGTCCCGGAACTCGATGTCGTAGGGCATGGCGTATTTGGCAACGTACTTCCGGCAATACTCCATAATGGCGTGCTTGGTTTCGTCGTTCTTTTCCACGCCGGGAACCAGCTTGACGAAGGCCTTGACCTTCTGCATTTTGTAGGAATCCGGCACGCCGATGACGCAGCTCATCTGCACGAATTCGTGGGCGTCCAGAATGTTCTCGATCTGGGCGGGGTAGACGTTGTAGCCGGAGGTGACGATCATCCGCTTGGCTCTGCCCCGGAAATACACGAAGCCCTCGCTGTCCATGGTGCCAAGGTCGCCGGTGCAGACCCAAGTCAGGCCGTCGGCGTGGTGCTGTAAGGTTTTCGCGGTTTCCTCCGGATGGTGCATGTATTCCTTCATCACCGTGGGACCCGCCAGGAGAATCTCGCCCTCCTCGCCGTAGGGAAGCTCCTCCTCGGTGCCGGGCTTGACGATTTTGATGTAGGTATCGGGGAAGGGAAGACCGATGCTGCCCTCCTTGTGCATGTGGCTGGGGGTCAGACAGCAGGCGGTGACGGTCTCGGTGGTGCCGTAGCCCTCCCGCACCTGAATGGAGGCTTTGTGGTCGTACAGAAATTTGTCCAGCTTCTTTTTCAGCTCGATGGACAGAGAGTCGCCGCCGGAGAAAACGCCCTTCAGGCAGCTGAGGTCAGCGCCCTCCATATCCGGCAGACGGAGCAGCGCCTCATACAGGGTGGGAACGCCTGCAATAAAGTTGCAGCGCTGCTTGACCAGGTCTTTTGCGTAGCTCTTGGGAGTGAACCGGGGAACCAGAATGCACCGGCCGCCCTGGGTCAGCATGGTGTGGATGCACACGCCCAGACCGAAGCCGTGGAAAATGGGCATGGCGGCCAGCATCTTGTCCCCGGGGCGGAACATGGGGTTGGCGGCGATGACCTGCTGCCCCAGCGCGTTAAAGTTCTTGTTGGTCAGGACGATGCCCTTGGTGGTGCCGGTGGTGCCGCCGGAGTAGAGGATGACGGCGGGGTCGTCGGCGGTGCGGCTGATCTTGTAGTCATAGAAGCAGCAGCGGCTCAGACGCTTGAATTCCTTCCACCGGATGACCGGGGCGTCCTCGGGAATCTTCTCGATCTTCCGCCCCTGGGTGAGCATGTAGCCCGCCTTAATGGGCTGCGCCAGGGCATCCTTGATGCTGGCAATGATGATGTTGACCACCTTGGTGTTCTTGCGGACGGACTCGAACTTATTGTAGAACTGATCGAGGGTAATGGCGGTGACGCTCTCGGATTCGTTGAGATAGAACTCGATCTCCTTCTCGGCGGACAGAGGATGCACCATGTTGGCAATGCCGCCCACCAGGTTGATGGCGTAGAACAGATAAATGGCCTGGGGGCAGTTGGGCATGGCGATGGTGACCTTGTCGCCCTCCCGGACGCCGATGGTTTTCAGCGCCTTGGCACAGGTTTCCACCTCCTGCACCAGCTTTTTGTAGGTGGTGGGCTTGCCCATGAAGTCAAAGGCAACGTAATTGGGGTATTTTTCGGCAATGGCCTCCACGGCCTCAAACATGGAGCCTTCAAAATAGTCAAGGTGCATGGGCATGCTGCCCATGGAGCCAGCCCAAGGGGTCTTTGCGGTGATCGTCTCCATCAGTAATCTACCTCTTCCTGTAACGGCTTGTCCAGCAGCTGGGGATTTTCCAGCAGCGTTCGCAACAGACGGACGGTTTTGGAGTAATAATAGCCGTCGGCAATGCGCTCGTCGATGGTCAGACCCAGATCGATGCTGGGCTTCATTTCAAAGGTGCCGTCATCATTGAAGAAGGGACGCTTCTTGATCTCGCCGATGGCGCAGAACACCGACGTGGTACCCCAGTTGGTCAGGTGGTGATAGCCCGCGTGGAGTTTGATGGAACCCAGATTGGTCAGCACCACGGAGGAATAGTAGGGGTCGCCCGCGATGACGCTCTGGGGCATCCAGCCGTGACGGTCCAGGAACCGGGCGATGCCGCCCACCGCCTGCACGAGAAAGCCCGGCAGCCTCTGCACCGCGTTCAGGCTTTGGGTGCCCTTATCCACCTCGTCGTCACTGCGGCAGATGGAAATCTGACGGAAAATTTCGTCATGAATGGTGTCGATGGTGTCGCTGCCCTTGGAGTGGATGTACGCCAGCGCCTCGCTGCCATCGTCGGCAAATTCCTTTTTCACGGTGAAGGCCGCGGAGACCTCGTTGCGCTGGTACATGGTCTTGTTGGTGATAAAGCGGTTCATTTTCGGCCGCAGGGTGATGACCTTCAGCATGGTGGTGACCATCACCTGAAAGAAATTGTATTTGTAATCCGGGTTGGAGGCGTTTTTCTCGTCCAGATAGGCCAGAATATTGGTCAGGTCGATCCGCTCGCTGATGAACGCCTCGTTGTCACAGCGGTTTGGATACATCAGGGGCATGACCAGATGCATGGCGTGGATGTTTCTAAGCTTTGCGCCGTCTTTTCTGTCTCCGAATTTTTTTGCCATAAGTACACACTCTCTCTAAAAATTTGGTGGAGCAAAACCTTTTCCGTGCTGCCGCGACAATTTATGCGGTTTTGCCCCTTGAAAGTTTCCGTCCTTTCGACGATAATTATAACACCGTATACCATGCGAATCTAAACTGAAACGAAACTTTGTTTATTTTCGGTTTAGATTCCTGCGATATTCTTGGCAAAACATTTGTAGGAAATTCCTGAAAAAGGAGTGAGGAGATGGGAGAACGGAAAATTTCTCCGCTGTACCGGCTGATCAAGGCCGTCGTGCGGGCGGTGTATCCCAAAATCAGGGTCGTGGGGGAGGAGAACCTTCCGCCGGAGCCGGTGGTGTACGTGGGCAACCACAGCCAGATGAACGGCCCCATTGCCTGTGAGCTGTATACCCCCGGCGAGCATTATATCTGGTGCGCCGGTGAGATGATGGACAAAAAGGAAGTGCCTGCCTACGCCTATCAGGATTTCTGGTCGGAAAAGCCCAAGGCCGTCCGCTGGTTTTATAAGCTGCTGTCTCATATCATCGCGCCATTGTCCCAGCTGGTTTTCACCAATGCCAACACCATCGGCGTGTATCATGACACCAGAATTCTTTCCACCTTCAAAAAGACGGTGGCGGCGCTCCAGGAGGGGGCAAGCGTGGTGATCTTCCCGGAGCATCACGTGCCGCGAAACAATATTATCTGCGAGTTCCAGGACAGGTTCATCGATGTGGCGAAGCTCTATTACAAGCGCACAGGGAAAGCGCTTGTCTTTGTGCCACAGTATCTGGCGCCTAAGCTGAAAACCATGTATCTGGGCAAGCCCATCCGCTTTCAGCCCGATGCGCCCCTGGAAGAAGAGCGCAGGCGCATATGCGAATACTTAATGGAGCAGGTCACACAGATGGCGCAGGCACTGCCAAAGCACATCGTCGTGCCTTACCCCAACATGCCCAAGAAGCAATATCCTTGCAATGTTCCTCAGGAGGCTGTTTATGAGAAAACCGGAAATTGACTACCGCACCTTTCGGCTGTCCAAGCTCAACGACCCGCAGTTTGCCCACTTGAAGCTTCTGGGCGGCTGGATCTGGTACTTTATTATGTATTTTCTGACGGAGAATCTGATTCCCGCGGAAAGCTGCCATGTGATCCACTGCCGGATTGATGATTGGATTCCCTTCTGCGAGTGGTTTCTCATTCCCTATGTATTCTGGTATTTTCTGATCGTGTTTACGCTGCTGTACCTGATGCTGTATCACGTGGAGGGCTTCAAGCAATTCCAGATTTTTATCATCGTCACCCAGGTGGTGGCCATGGCGATCTACATCATCTATCCCAACCGGCAGGATATGCGCCCCGAGGTGTTCCCCAGAGAAAATTTCCTCACGGCGTGTATTGGATTGCTGTACCGGCAGGATACGCCCACCGGCGTGTGTCCGTCGCTTCATGTGGCCTATTCCATGGGTATCGCGTCGGCGTGGCTGAAGGAAAAGGACGTGGGTAAGTGGTTCAAGGCGTTTATTCTCGTGTCCGTAGCGCTTATCTGCCTGGCCACCATGTTTATCAAGCAGCATTCCGCCGTGGACTTCTTCGTGGCGCTGCCTGTCTGTCTGCTGGCGGAGGAAATCGCCTACGGCAAGAGTTATTGGGCTGTCCGCCGGAAGAAGCGGCATTCGGTGACATAATATATGGGAGGGGAGGAAAAGGCATGTTTCAGATCATGGTCGTGGACGATGACCGAAACACCCGGAGACTTTTGCAGGCGGTACTGGAAGCGGACGGCTACAAGGTACTCACCGCCGAAAACGGGGAGGACGCCCTGGCGCTGATGGACTCGGAGTACGTCGATCTGGTGGTGCTGGACATCATGATGCCCAAAATGGACGGCTATGAGTTTACCAGAACCCTGCGGGAGACGAACAATAACCTGCCCGTTTTGATGGTTTCCGCCAAGGAGCTTCCCTCCGACAAGAAGCACGGCTTCTTAGTCGGCACCGACGACTATATGACCAAGCCCATCGACGAAGAGGAAATGCTCTGGCGGATCAAGGCGCTGCTGCGCCGGGCGAAAATTGCCAGCGAGCGCCGGATCGTGGTAGGAGACGTGGTGCTGGACTACGACTGCCTGACGGTGAGTAGGAAGGGAGAGGTGCAGGAGCTTCCCCAGAAGGAGTTCCTGCTCCTATACAAGCTTCTGTCCTACCCCGGCAAGATCTTCACCCGGATTCAGCTTATGGACGAGATCTGGGGCGCGGATTCCAACACCGGCTGGGAGACCGTGACGGTACACGTAGGCCGTCTGCGCAAGCGCTTTCAGGACTGGCCGGAATTCACCATCGAGTCCGTCCGGGGACTGGGCTATAAGGCGGTGAAAAAGGTATGAGCAAAAAGCCGGGGAAGCACCGTTGGTCGCTGACGCTGCTCTACTCCACCGCGTTTTTTCTCATTCAGCTGGCGGCAGTCCTCATTACGGCGGCGCTGTCCTTTCTGCTGACCAAGCTGGGGGTGCTGGATAATCTGGGCATTCCCAGAAATTCCGGCTTTGCCATGCTGATCGTGATGCTGCTGATCAGCGTCCTGGTGGGGAGCCTGGTTGCCATCGGCACCGTAAAGATTCCGCTGCGCCCCTTTAACCGGCTGATCAACAACATCAACCGGCTGGCGGCGGGGGATTTCACGGCCAGAATGCATTACGGTAAGGTCATAGGGGACAACCCCGTTTTTCGGGAGCTGTCGGAGAGCTTCAACGCCATGGCGGAGGAGCTGGAAAATACCCAGATGCTGCGAAGCGACTTTATCAACAACTTTTCCCACGAATTCAAAACCCCCATCGTCTCCATCGCCGGGTTTGCCAAGCTCCTGCGTCGGGGCAATCTCACCGACGCGCAGAAGGAGGAATACCTGGCCATCATCGAGGAGGAATCCCTCCGTCTGGCGGCCATGGCCACCAACGTAATGAACCTGACGAAGGTGGAAAATCAGACGATTTTAACGGATTTGACCACCTTCAATTTATCGGAACAGATTCGCGCCTGCGTGCTGCTGCTGGAGGAAAAGTGGAGCCGCAAGGAGCTGGACTTAGACCTGGAATTTCCGGAATATTCCATCTGCGCCAACGAGGAACTGCTGAAGCAGGTATGGATCAATCTGCTGGACAACGCCATCAAGTATTCCCCCAACTATGGGGAGATCGGCGTGCGGATTTCGGAGGGGGCGGAGACGCTGGCGGTCACCGTCACCAACTACGGCCCCGACATCCCCAAGGACAAGGTCAGCAAAATCTGGGGAAAATTCTACCAGGCGGACGAGTCCCATTCCTCGGAGGGCAACGGCATCGGCCTTGCCGTGGTGAAGCAGGTGGTGCAGCTCCACGGCGGCACTGCCACGGTGGACAGCGGCAACGGTTCAACGGCCTTTACCGTGGAGCTGCCCAAGCGGAAGGAAACCGCTTAGGCGGTTTCGTTTCGGTTGAGAATTGCGTGATACAGTAAAAAATACACAGTTTGCCGGCTGCGTCCGGGCCGGCGGGAAAAGGAGGAAACACGGATATGAATGAAGTCAAACAGCCAAAGAAACCCCTGATTTTCTACTATACCCTGGTTATGGTCGCTCTGGTGCTGGTCAACTTCCTGCTGGTTCCCTGGATTGCGGAGCAGCAGATCATCGAGGTGGACTACGGTACCTTCATCACCATGACGGAAAATAAGGAAATCGATCAGGTAAAGGTGGAGGACAACCAGATCCTCTTTGAGGGCAAGGACGGCAAGATTTATAAAACCGGCCTGATGAATGACCCTGATCTGGTGAACCGGCTCCACGATTCCGGCGCGCAGTTCGGCGGAGAAATCGTGGAGGAAACCTCCCCGCTCTTAAACATCCTGCTGACCTGGGTGCTGCCCGTTGTGCTGTTCGTCGCTCTGGGGCAGTTCATGTCCAAAAAGCTGATGGACAGAGCCGGCGGCCCGAACTCCATGATGTTCAACGGCGGCAATTCCAGCGCCCGGGTGTATGTCCAGTCCTCCGACGGCATCAAATTTGACGACGTGGAAGGCGTGGACGAGGCGGAGGAAAGCCTGCAGGAGATCGTGGATTATCTGCACAATCCGGACAAGTACCGTCAGATCGGCGCCTCCATGCCCAAGGGCGTTCTGCTGGTAGGCCCTCCGGGTACCGGCAAAACCATGCTGGCAAAGGCCGTCGCCGGTGAGGCGAACGTCCCGTTCTTCTCCATCAGCGGCTCCGAATTTGTGGAAATGTTTGTGGGCATGGGCGCGAGCAAGGTGCGCGACCTGTTCCGGCAGGCCAAGGAAAAAGCCCCCTGCATCGTGTTCATCGACGAGATCGACGCCATCGGCCAGAAGCGGAACGCGGGCGTCATGGGCGGCAACGACGAGCGGGAGCAGACGCTGAATCAGCTCCTGACGGAAATGGACGGCTTTGAAGGAAATTCCGGCGTTATCATTCTCGCCGCCACCAACCGCCCCGAATCCCTCGACCCCGCATTGACCCGTCCCGGCCGGTTTGACCGCCGGGTACCGGTGGAGCTGCCCGACCTTCAGGGGCGGGAAGCGATTCTGCGGGTACATGCGAAGAAAATCAAAATTGCCGACGACGTGGACTTCAAGCAGATCGCCCGGATGGCCTCCGGCGCGTCCGGCGCGGAGCTTGCCAATATCGTCAACGAAGCGGCGCTGCGCGCCGTCCGGGACGGGCGGAAATTCGCCACCGAAGCGGACATGGAAGAGTCCATCGAGGTGGTCATCGCGGGCTATCAGAAGAAGAACGCCATTCTCACCGACAAGGAAAAGTGGACGGTTTCCTATCACGAAATCGGCCACGCGCTGGTCGCGGCCATGCAGAGCCATTCCGCCCCGGTGCAGAAGATCACCATTATCCCCCGCACCTCCGGCGCGCTGGGCTATACCATGCAGGTGGAGCAGGGGAACCACTATCTGATGACCCGGGAGGAAATTCTGGATCAGATCGCTACGTATACCGGCGGCCGCGCGGCGGAGGAGGTCAAGTTCGGCACCATTTCCACCGGCGCCTCCAACGACATTGAGCAGGCTACCAAAATGGCCCGGGCCATGATTACCCGCTACGGCATGAGCGAGGACTTTGACATGGTGGCGCTGGAGACCGTTACCAACCAGTATCTGGGGGGAGACGCGTCCCTGGCCTGTTCCGCAGAGACCCAGGCGCAGGTTGACCGGCAGGTGGTTGCGCTTGTAAAGCAGCAGCACGAAAAAGCGAAAAACATTCTCACGGAAAACAGGCAGAAGCTGGATGAGCTGGCAAGCTACCTGTACGAAAAGGAAACCATCACCGGCGAGGAATTTATGAAGATTCTCAACGGCTGATGACTTCCCCAACGCAGGAAGAAAGGTACTATCGCACTATGAAAATCGCAATCGCAACGGATACCAACAGCGGAATTACCGCCTCAGAGGGGGAAAAGCTGGGCGTTTATGTCCTGGCCATGCCCGTCAATCTGGAGGAAACCATCCACTACGAGGGACTAGACATCACGTCGGAGCAGCTGTATGACGCCATGCGGCAGCACCGGGAGGTCTCCACCTCCCAGCCGTCGCCGGGGCAGCTCATGGAGCTGTGGGACGGGATTCTGGCAAAGGGCTATGATGAGATCGTCTATATCCCCATGTCCAGCGGCCTGAGCGGCTCCTGTCAGAGCGCCGCCCTGTTTGCCCGGGACTATGACGGCAAAGTGCAGGTGGTGGACAACCACCGGATCTCCGTGACCCAGAGAGAATCGGTGATCAGCGCCCTTCGTCTGGCGAAGCAGGGGTACGACGCCGGACAGATCAGGGAATTTCTGGAAAAGCACGCCTATGACGCCAGCATCTACATCACCGTGGACTCCATGGAGTACCTGAAAAAGGGAGGCCGTGTCACCCCCGCCGCGGCGACGCTGGCCACGGTGCTGAACCTCAAGCCGGTGCTGACCATTCAGGGAGACAAGCTGGACGCCTTCGCCAAGGTGCGGGGCATGAAGCTTGCCGAGAGCAAGATGATCGATGCCCTTCACCAGGATCGGGCAGAGCGCTTCAAGGATGTTCCGGAGTCCCGCCTCCTGATCGAAACCGCCGGAACGCTGGAAAACGAGGCGCTGGCGGAGTCCTGGCGTCAGCAGGTGCAGGCGGAGTTCCCCTTTGCCAAGGTGAGCTATGCCAACCTGCCATGCAGCATCGCCTGCCACGTAGGCATGAATTCCGTTGCCGCCGTCATCATGACGGAGGAAGTGCAGCGGGCGGAGGACGGGCAGTGACACCGATAACAAACGGGCAAGCCTCAACCAAGGTTGAGGCTTGCCTGTTTGTATATAGCCGATACGATTGCTGTAAAGGCGTTTATGGCTCCGGAAATAAAGTGGACGATTCCTATCCCGCTTGAATATCCGAGGATTTTGTGCTATAGTGAAGCAAAATATCGGATTATATTATCTGCTTTGCCGGCGGGATTTGCGGTGCATTGGGCTGTATGCCTGATGATGTGATGACGGATAAAGGGGGCTTTTGAAGTGGGGACGATCGTGACCAGGATCACACGGGGCGCGGACTTTCATAAAAAGACCATAAGCCCTTATCTGTATGCGGCTGCTCTGATGGGGATGTTTACGTTCCTGTTTCTGGGCGCGGAATATCTGTTTGTGAATGTGCTTTCCGGCGTCGTATCGGAAGACAAGACGGTGTTGGCGCAGAATTATGCCCTGGGAATCAGTGCGGCCGGCTTTGTGCTGTACCCGCTGTCTGGCCGATTCCGGAAAGACCGGCTGAAAGCGGTATGCGCCGTCTTTTGCGGTCTCCTGTCCGTTTTGTGCATGGGTTTCATTTGCAGCGGAACGGCTTATGCAGGCATTTTCGCGGCGGGACTTGTTTTGTTTTTGCTTCTCGGAGGGGTTGGCAGTGCCGTCTTTTATGCCTCTGTGCGAATGATGAAAACAGACAGGTATCTGGCCAGGACGGTGGGCGTTTCCTATGGAGCAGGGGTTCTCCTCCAGTTTGTGAACAACAATCTCATCCGTTCCGGGATTGCAGAGGCCGCCATGCTGTCCGTGTGCTTGCTGATTCTCATCGCTTTGCTGATGAAATGCCGCCGGGATTCCTGCAAACGCAGGGAAAACCCGGCCGATCCTCCTGCAAAAGAGAAACAGAGCGGCGGAAAAGAGGAGAAAATGGGGGCTGTCGTCGGCGGATTGTTTGTTCTGCTTGTGGCGCTGATGACCTGCATTTTCAGTACCCTTGACAATGTGGTAACCCTCGTTCACTCCCGTGGGGAAATGGACATCGGGCAATGGCCGAGGATTCTGCTGGCGCTCAGCGGAGTGGCGGCGGGCTTTGTGTTTGACCTGAACAACCGAAAATACACGGGATTCATCATGTATTGCGTGATGGTGCTGTCCACAATCTGCATTGCCGTGCTGGAATTCTCCGGTTCGTTTTTGGTGGGGCTGGTCGTGTTCTATCTGTCGGCGGGATTTTTTGCCGTGTTTTTCACCAGCGGCTCTATGGAGATCTCCCGCCATAGGAAGATGCCGGAACTGTGGGCAGGAATGGGACGGGCGGTCAATAACATCACCGCCGCGGTGATTGCGAGGCCTGTTCTGGGTCTGATGTCCTCTGACAGCACGCTTGCCGTCATCGTCCTTGTGCTGGTGCTGTTTGCGGCGGTCAGCGTGGTGGCGGCCGTTTACACCTTCCGGAAGAAAACCTTTTTCGAGCAGCTTGTTTCTGCCGCGACCGAAGAGAGGGACGAAAAAGAGAAGCTGCGAAACTTTGCGGAGGTCTTTTCCTTCACGGAAAGAGAGACCGAGGTATTTGACCGCCTGGTCAACACGGAGGACAGTATACAGGCAATCGCGGAAAGCCTGTATATTTCCAGGCGGACGCTGGAGCGGTATATCTCCGCCATCTATGAAAAAACAGGCGTAAGATCCCGCATAGGGCTTCTGAAGCTTTACAACAAATGATTTTTCCAAACGCCGCCTTCCGTAAAAGGAGGGCGGCGTTTTGCGCTGTTTCGCGGTAAAGTTCGCTTACTGCTCCCCCCAATTTCGGAGATGGCGGAACTCCGCCACGCTGTTTTGGAAGATTGGCGGGGTTCCCTTATATACTTTTCCGCGCGCGTGACCTACAATGAAACCGATAGCAACGACGAAAGTAGGAGGGTATCCATGAAAGGGAAAATGTTGGTTAAGCAGACTATGGCGGTTTTTTCCGCCTGTATCCTGTGCTGCGCTGCATTCGCTTCGTGCGGCAGACCGATTTCCGAAGAGGCAAGCGCCGGGGATACGCCGGCTCAGGCTTCCTATGAAAGCGGGGAGCTGGTAGCCATGGCAAGGGCGTATTATGAGGCGCAAAGCGGTTTTTTCGCCCCGGAAGCGGACTGCACGGAAAATGAAGACGGCACGTATACGATTCATCTCTATGAGATCGTCAAGGATGAAGAAGGGGATTCCTGGCATACGGCGACCTCCTGCTGGTACACGGTGGACGCTTCCGGCAGAGGACGCGACGATATTTCAGAAGCTGAGATCGCGCTTCCGCCCCTTTCGCCGGCGGATACGGCCGCTTATATTGGCACACCTGTAAAACTGCGGTATATCCGGGACGGAGAAGCGCGCAGTGAGCGGGAAATCAGGGATGCCCAGACGCTGACCGCGTGCATGGAAGCGCTGCGGCAGCTTCAGATCGGCGAAAAGACGGATATTCGCGGGATGGACGCGGGAGAAACCTTCCTTTTCACATTCCAGGACGGAAGCGTCTGGACGCTGTCCTTTGAGATGGGAAATCTGCTGAAAGACGGCGTGTGCTACGAGACGGTCGGTTACGGGACTCTGCACCGACTGGCAGAGAGTCAGAAAGCTTAAGCCCATCGGAAAAGGAGGCCAGAGCATGAACATCGCACGAAGGTCGCTCCCATATGTCCGGCAGTACGTCATCGTTGCCATATATGAGGTTCTGGAACAGCTTTGCGCTCCCTATGAAAAAACGGATGCCTCAACGATCCTTTCCGAAATACCGGTTTACGGAAACAAAAGCGTGTTTTCGATTTCCGTAAGCGAACAGGCGGAGGGAACGCAGATGCTGGTTACAATGGTGCGCCCATGTACAGGCCTGTCCGAGGACGGAGTCCAGCGGGCGGTCACAGCCGTTGCAGATCGAATATCCCAATATCTGGAAAATGAAACGGTATTGGTGGGCGCTTCGCCGCAAAAATCAAGAGTACGAGCCTGACGGATCAGGAAGAAAAATGGAGAATACGGAGGTTTATTTGTGAAAAGAAGGTATTTGACAATTTTAATGGCGCTGTTGCTGGCGCTGTGCCTTGCGGCCTGCGGAAGCACGTCCGAAGGTATATCCAGAACACAGGCGTTGTTTTCCAAATACAGCAAAGAAACAGGGGTACATCTGGGCTTGTCCATGGAGAATGACGGTATGGATACCCTGGTGGAGCTGTATCAGCTCGGGGATAACCTGTCTCTTGACGTTACGGTCGGGGGAGACCGGTTTGTTTACATTGTCAAGGATAACACGCTGACGGTTCTTGACCCTGCCAATCAGGTATCCGAGCAAATGGAAATAACGGATGAAGTTCAAGGCTTCCTGGAGACGATTTCCTCAGGTGTCGACAACATACTGTCCCTGGGGCAGGCGGATGTCGAGTATCAAAAGGGTACCGTAACGATCGACGGCGTGAAATACGAGACCGAGGAAGCGGTCAATGACGGCAGTACGGTAAAATTTGCGTACAGGGATGACGGTACGCTTGCGTATATCATAACGCTGGACGGTGCCACGGAAACGGAGATCAGAATAACCGCTTTTGATGGGGATGTAGAAGAATCCCGGTTTGACATCCCGGATGGGTACGAGAAATAATCCCATCTTACCCTGTTGATTCTTCCCGGGATAACGTCGGAAAAAGGAGTGCAAAACCGTGAAAATCAAGGCTTATATCTGTCCGTCCTGCGGCGCGCCGCTGGACGTGAACTACGACACCACATTTACATTCTGCCCCCACTGCGGGTGCAGGCTCCACATTTCCTATGAAGGGGAGACGGCACCCAAAAATCCGGATCTTCGACAATTCACGGCGTCGGACACCGGGGTGACGCTGGCCAGCGCCGTGGTTCCCCCGGACTATACGCTGAAAGGCACGCTGGTTTCCCAATGGCAATGCGACAGCGTTCCCTTTACCGCCACCGTCCGCGCCGTCAGCCCGGATCATTCCACCGTGCTGATGTCCTCCTCCCGGGAAACCTTTGAGGATTATCGGAACCCCATGCAGAGAAGAGCGGTATTTTCCGTGCCGGGGGTGATCAAGGCCGGGTTCCGGGATTTTATGGAGCCGGAGGCCTATCTTCAGCAGTACGCCCAGCAGGTACTGGGGGTGCCGGTCACGCCGGTGGCCAGGGCAACCCTTCCCAGCCTGTTCGGGAAAAATCTCCCGGCGGAAAAGGCAAAGCTTCTGTCCTTTTTCCAATCCCACTGCATCAATATCAACGTGCGCATCGAGGTGGCGAACGTAGTCTGTGATGGGATCCTGATGAAATTTTCCGCCCGGTTAGGAGAGCGGGATGTGGTGGTTCTGGCAGGCGCGGATTGGCAGGGCGTGGAATACTACGATGCCAATCATGTCTTTTCCGGGATTCAGAATTCTTTTCTCAATCCGTTTGCCAGTGCCGGTTGGGGAACGACGAAAAATTTCACGGATTTCCTGAAACAGGGCGGCATGGTGGGGCAGATGCTGCGGGGCAGAAGCGAGACCGTTCAAAGCCCTCAGCAGCCGCAGACTCCGGCGGCGATTCCCCTGGGTCACGCGAAGCAGTACGGAAAAAGCGTGGACGTTATCCAGTGGGGCAGCAAGCGGCGGTACCTGATGGTGACCCCTGTGGAAAAGGAAGCGGAAGCGACGGAAATCTTCCTTCGTTTTGTGGGAACGCTGTCTCCGGATCCGGCGCTTACGAAGCAGGAAAGCGCATTGGTAGAGCAGATGTTCCAGACCCGGGTGATGGAAGCGCAGGGGTATGCCGCCCAGGCGCAGCAGATGCGGATGCAGACCATGCAGCGGCAGATGGAGGTATCCCGGCAGATTTCCCGGAACAACGACGAGATCTCCGCGGGCATTATGGATTCCTGGGAAAAGCGCAGCGCTTCCCAGAGCCGGATGAGTACCGGGTATTCCGAGGCCATCCGCGGCGTCAATTCCTACGCCACGCCCTCCGGCGGGACAGTTGAGTTCCATGTGACGGCCGACCATGTGTATCAGAACCGCTATGGGGATACCATCGGCGTGTCGGGCAATGGGGTCGACCCGGATGTGGCGGCCAAGCTTGACTGGACGGAACTGAAACGGAAATAACGGGAGGTTATGAATATGAAACTGCGCGTATTTCTTGCTATTTTGACAGGATGCCTGCTGCTTTCCGCCTGTGGCGCAGCGGAAACGGCGCCGGAAACCGGTGCGTCCGTGTCGAAGACCTATACCAAAGCGCCGGAAACAGTGGCCGCCGTGCAGGAAAACCGGTATCAGAACTGGGACTATTATAACGACTACGCCTGCGTGATCGACGGAAATCTCAGATACTGGATCGAGTTCAGCGATGAATTCTACCTGCACTGTATGTTCCGCTCCGGAAGCGCGGAATACCAGGAGGTGGTCTACACCTTGTACCCGGATTGGGATGCGCCCACCGCCCAGGAGCTGACAATCCGCACAGTGACGGACGCGGAGGGCAACGACATTACGGATTGGTTTGAAGGGCTTACGTTCGCATTCAGCAGTGAAGATTCCGTGTTGATGCAGGTCAAGCGCAACGAACGCACCCTTGCAGGCGGAGAAGAGGACAATATTCTGACCGGGGACTACACATTTCTGCCCCGGTAGATGATTAGGGAGAGCCGGCAGCGAGAGGGTTTGCCCCATTCGTGCAGACACCTTCTGCCAAAATGGAAGCCCGGACACGGAGCGGTGGTATCGCTCGTGTCCGGGCTGTGTCTGTTATCCGATTCTCCCGTCAGCTCTCCTGGAGCTGCTGCTTGCGGAACTGGAGGGTATAGAGCTGGTAGTAGCGACCCTTCCGGTGGAGAAGCTCCTGATGGGTGCCCTGCTCCATGATCTCGCCGTGGGACAGCAGGATAATGTTGTCCGCATGCTGGATGGTGCTCAGGCGGTGGGCTACGATCAGCATGGTGCCGATGTTCTTCATTTTCTCCAGGGAGTCCTGAATGAGAACCTCCGTCTCCGTGTCGATGTTGGCGGTGGCCTCGTCCAGAATCATGACAGAGGGCTTGTGCAGAATTGTCCGGGCGAAGCTCAGCAGCTGCCGCTGGCCGGCGGAGAAGTTGTTGCCCTGCTCCCGGACGGTCTCGTCCAGGCCGCCTTCCAGCTTCCTGATGAAGCCGTCGGCGTTGACGTACCGGCAGGCCTGCCAGACATCCTCATCCGTCACATTGTCGGAGCGAAGGACGATGTTGCTGCGGATGTCTCCCGCGAACAGGAACACATCCTGGAGCATCTGACCGAAATGACTGCGCAGAGAGGCGATCTTGATGTGCCGGATATCGATGCCGTCGATCAGAATCTGCCCCTTCTGGATGTCATAGTTCCGGCAGATCAGGTTCAGAATGGTGGACTTTCCGGAGCCGGTAGCCCCCACAAAGGCCACGGTCTGCTTGGGATACACATGGAAGGAAACGCCCTGCAGCACCCACTCGCCGGGATTGTAGGCGAACCACACGTCTTTGAACTCGATCTCGCCCTTGATTTCCTTCAGCTCGATGGCGTCCGGCTCGTCCACCACCTCGGGAACCATATCCAGAATGGTGAAGATCTTTTCCGCCGCGGCGAAGGACTGCTCCAGCATATCAAACTGCTCGGCCAGCGCCTGAATGGGGTTGAAGAACCGGGAAATATACATATAGAAGGCGACCACCGTCTCGCTGGTAATGGTCTGCCCCAGGAATTGGGTGTCTCTGATATAGCCCTTGCAGCCGATATAGAAGAGGAACAGGTTGGAGGTGACGAACAGCATATACACCATGGGACGGAAAATGCCGAAGACGAACATCCGGTTCATCTTGGTTTTCTCCAGACGCTTGCTGCGAACCAGGAACTCGTCCATTTTCCGCTGCTCCTGGTTGAAGATCTGGGTGACCTTCATGCCGGAGAGGTTCTCGGACAGGTAGGTGTTTACGTCCGTCCGGGCGTTGTTGACTGTGCGGTGGACATGGCGGGAGAACTTCTGGAAGATGATGGTAAAGATCACCAGGAACGGCACAAAGCACAGCACCATCAGCGTCAGGGCGTAGTTCAGAATCAACATGGCCGCCAGCACGCCGATGATCACCAAAGAGTTTTTTGCCAGCGTCACCAGAATGTTGGTGAACAGATAGCTGATGGAGTTGGGGTCGTTGGTGACTCTCGTCACCAGCTTGCCCACGGGAATCTGGTTCAGCTGGGCGTGGGACAGCTGTTCAATGTGGGTAAAGGTGTCCAGACGGATCTGGGATAGGATTTTCTGGCCGGTCTTCTGCAAGATCATGGCCTGGAAATAGGTGCAGACCATGGACACAGCCAGAATGCCCGCGTACACGGCGACCAGCGAATAGAGCCGGGAAAGCGCAAAGCTCTGCTTGATGGTGCCCTGGATGTCCGCCACCAGCAGGGGGGACACCACGTCATAGGCAATGGACACCAGCATAATGAGGAACACCAGAACAAAATCCTTTTTGTAGGGCTTGGCATAGCGCAGCAGCCTTCTGATGATCTCGCCGTCGGACATATGCCGTTCGCTGGTCTCCGCTTTGGTTTTCCGCTTCAGCACGGCATAGGCCGCCAGAAACAGGATCGTAAACACACCGATGACGGCGCAGACGATCAGAAGGGGAAGATACTCACGCATTGACCGCACCCCCTTCTTCCTCCAGCCGCTGCAGGTCTACCATTTTCCGGTAGGCGGGGTTAGTTGCATACAGGTGCGCATGGGTGTCAAAGCCCGCAAGACGGCCGCCCTCAATGAACAGTACCTTGTCCATCTGCTCGATGGTGGAAATACGGTGGGCAATGAGAATGGTGGTCTTGCCCGCCCGGGTGGCGCGCAGATTGTCCAGAATGGCCTTTTCCGTTTTGGTATCCACGGCGGATACGGAATCGTCCAGAATCAGAATGGGCGCGTCCTTCATCAGCGCCCGGGCAATGGAGATACGCTGCTTCTGACCGCCGGAGACGGTAACGCCCCGTTCCCCCAGCACGGTCTGATAGCCCATCTGGAATTCGGAGATATTGCCGTCAATATCCGCCAGCTTGGCTGCCCGGCGAATCTCCTCGGAGACGGTTTCGGACTTGCCGAAGGCGATATTGTTCTCAATGGTGTCCGAGAACAGGAAGTTGTCCTGCGGCACGTAGGCGCAGGCGTCACGGACGGAGCGGATGGAGAGGTCGTTCACATCCCTGCCGTCCAGGAACAGCTGTCCGTCGCTTACATTGTAGGTACGCAGAATCAGGTCTACCAGAGTGGTCTTGCCGGAGCCGGTCTTGCCCAGCAGACCGATGCTTTCGCCGGGGGGGATGGTAAAGGACACATGCTCCAGCGCGGGGCTCTCCCCGTCAGGGTAGGTGAAGCTCAGATCCCGGAACTCGATCTCGCCCTTGGGGTTCGTCAGCTCCTGAACGCCCGGGCGGTCGAAGACGTTCCTGGGCGCATCCAGCAGCTCACTGATCCGCTTCAGGGACGCCTTGCCCCGGGAGGTCATGTCGATCAGATCGGCCACTGCCATAATGGGCCAGACCACGGCGTTGAAGTAGCCGATGAACTCCATAAGCTGACCGGCGTTGAACTTCCCCTGATAGACCAGATAGCCGCCGTAGCCCAGAATCACGCAGATGACGCTCTCCACGAAGGTGGTCACCAAAATCCGCATCAGCACGGAGGTCTTGGTGAAGGCGATGTTGGAGTCCTCACTGTCCCGGTTCAGCTTTTCAAAGGCCATCAGCTCCTTGGCCTCCTTCACAAAGGCCTTGATGACGGCGATGCCGGAAAAGCTCTCCTGGGCGAAGTCGGACAGGTCGGAGAAGCACTTCTGCCGGTAGTCCCACTTTTTGGTCATGTTCCTGCCCACCACTGCGGCGCTGGCGAACAGCAGACCCATGGGGATCAGGGACAGGACGGTGAGCAGGTGATCCATGCGCCACATCTTGGTAATGGCCAGGGAACACAGAATGATGGGGTCAAAGAACTGCATGAAGCCCCAGCCGTAGCACTCCTGAACGGTGTCCAGGTCGTTGGTGAACAGGCTCATCAGATTACCCACCTTGTTCACCTGATAATACTCCCGGCTCAGATCCTCCGCGTGGCGGAACATCTTATTCCGCAGATCCGTCTCCACCCTGGTAGCCGCGCCGAAGATCGTTACCCGCCACAGGAACCGGCCGAAGACAATGACCAGGATGATGCCGACCATGGGCATACAGATCCTGTCCAGCAGGAACGCTATATCAAAAGGCACCTGCACGCCGTTTTCCACAATGTATCCCTGGTTCAACCCGTTGATGACCAGCTGATAAATTTCAGGCACCTTCAGATTCAAATAGTCCACGGTAAACAGAGCCAGCAGCCCCGTCAGCAGAGCCAGCGCATACTTGCGGTAATAGACATTGATATGCTTGCCGAAAATCAAGTAAATCCCTCCTCCTCTCTTATGGCAACACCGCACAATTGTGCCTGCGAGTCTCAGCCGTCTTTTTGCCCCACTTCT
>URBH01000018.1 GCA_900546075.1 uncultured Eubacteriales bacterium
GACCAGGTGGACCGGGCAGTGGACGAGATCATAAGGAGGCTGAAGCTATGAAGCTGCTGGTGCTGAACGGACCCAACCTGAACATGCTGGGCATCCGGGAGCCGGGTATCTACGGCAAAAGCACCTTTGCCGATCTTCTGCGGCTGTTGGACGAAACCGCCGGCGCCGAGGGTCTGGAGGTGGAGCAGTACCAGTCCAACCACGAGGGGGACATTGTAGATAAAATTCAGTGGGCATACGGCAAGGTGGACGGCATCGTCATCAACCCCGCCGCCTACACCCACACCTCCGTGGCCATTCTGGACGCCCTGAAAGCCGTTTCCATCCCCGCCGTGGAGGTTCACATCTCCGACGTGGACGCAAGAGAACCCTTCCGTCAAATCTCCTACGCAGGGATGGCCTGCGTGAAGACCATCAAAGGCCACGGCCTGGAGGGCTATCGGGAGGCAATTGTGTACCTCAAGGAGCATTGCGGCTAAAAAATTCCCCATTGCCTTGCGGCAATGGGGCGATGCTCACTTGCGAAAAACCAGCAGCTTGCTGGATACGTAATTCAGAATTACCACCACAACGCTGATGATCAGCTTCCAGACATTTCCGTCCCAGCCGCAGACGTCCACGGTCAGAAAGACCAGCGCCGTTTCCATAGCGCCCGAAGCTGCCCGGCAGCCCACGAATTTGCCCAGCTCCGGCAAAACGGTTTTCATCGACCAGTCGTGGCTCTTGAACACGAAGGGCTTGTTCGTCACATAGGCGAAGGCAACCGCCGCCACCCAGGCGATGATATTGCTGACGGCAGCGCTGATACCAAGCAGGTTGTAAAGCGGCAAATAAACCAGATAATTGACCACCGTCGTCAGCACGCCGAAAAAGAGATAGCTGACCATGTCCCAGTGCTTCATGACCAAAGCGCGAATTTTCTCGAACATATTTTCCTCCTTACAGCCCCAGTTCTTCCCCAACCAGGATGAATTTGATCCGTCCGGGGGGATTGCAGTTGCGGGTGATGAGAATCTGATTGCAGATGCAGCCGTCGCTCTTGCAGTCGGCGCAGACGCCCGTCACCTCGCAGGGCGTTTTGGCGTCGAAGCGCTGCTTATTCTGGGGCGCGGCTACCGTTCTCGCCCGCTCCACGGCGGCGTCCAGAGAATCCACCACCTTGTTCATTCCCGCAATGACGATCACGGACTCCGGCCCATAGACGATGGCCGCTACCCGGTTGCCGTTGCCGTCGATGTTCACCATCTGACCATCCAGGCTCAGCGCGTTTGCGCCGGTGATAAACACGTCCGCGCCAAGGCACTGCTTCATGATCGCTTTCCGTTCCTCCGGGGTCGCAGCCCGCTCCCGGTCGAGGGCGCGGTAATCCCCTGTCCGTACGGCGTCCAACAAGCCAATCTGCTGGGCAGACATTGCGCCGCCCCAGCCCACGCTGGAACCGGCGGGAATCCATTCCAGCGCCTTTTCCAGCGCTTCGGCCTTGTCTGCGCAGTAGCAGGCTTCAAAATGGCGGCTGTGGAGATTCTTGGTCAGCACATTGGCGCGTTTTTCATAGTATTTCCGTTTCGGGTCGGTCACAGTAACCACTCCTTTTTCTTCCTGTCATATCGCCTATCATACCGCATAAACAGAAAAAAGTAAAGAGAGGACACCATCATGCAGAATATGATTTTCAAGCGCAAGCTGCCCATCCCTAAGGAGATCAAGGAGCAGTACCCCCTGACCGCCGAACTTTCTCAGGCCAAAGCCCGCCGGGACAAGGAAATTGCCGACGTTTTCACCGGAAAAAGCAGCAAAATGGTGCTGATCATCGGCCCCTGCTCCGCCGACCGGGAGGACGCGGTGCTGGAATACTGCGAGCGGCTTGCCAAATTGCAGGAGGCGGTGTCGGACAAGCTGGTTCTGATTCCCCGGGTCTACACCAACAAGCCCCGCACCACCGGCGACGGCTATAAGGGTCTTCTGCACCAGCCCGACCCCCGAAAAACCTCCGATATGCTGGAGGGCGTCATTGCCATCCGCCGCCTGCACACCAATGTGCTGGCAAGCACCGGCCTTCCCACCGCCGACGAAATGCTCTACCCCGACAATTACCGCTATCTTTCCGATCTGTTGTCCTATGTGGCGGTGGGCGCGCGGAGTGTCGAAAATCAGGAGCACCGTCTGACCTCCAGCGGCATTGACATTCCCGTGGGCATGAAAAATCCCACCAGCGGCGATATTTCCGTCATGCTCAATTCCATCATGGCCGCCCAGCACCCCCACACCTTCATCTACCGGGGCTGGGAGGTGGATACCACCGGCAATCCCCTTGCCCACGCCATCCTCCGGGGCTATGTGAACAAGCACGGCGAGTCCATGCCCAACTACCACTTTGAGGAGCTGGAACGGCTGTACAACGCCTACACCGCCAAGGGCTTACAGAACATGGCGCTGATCGTGGACGCCAACCACGCCAATTCCGGCAAAAAGTATCAGGAGCAGCCCCGCATCTGCAAGGAAGTGCTGCATTCCTGCCGCCACAGCGGCGAAATCAAGTCCATGGTCAAAGGCTTTATGATAGAATCCTACCTGGAACCCGGCTGCCAGAAGATCGGCGACGGCGTTTACGGCAAGTCCATCACCGACCCCTGTCTCGGCTGGGAGGATACGGTTCGTCTGGTTCAGGATATTGCGGATTTGATCTGAATGTGCTATACTGGGTGCCATCGAGCCTAAAAATGGAGTGATGCAATATGACAGCAGAACAAATGGTGCAATATGCCTATGAGGAAGGCTTTTCCGCCGCCGCAGTGGTGGATACCGCCGACATCGTCTTTGACCCCTCGTTCCGGCCTTACTGCGAGGAAAACCTCTGCGGGCAGTACGGCGCGAACTACTCCTGTCCCCCGGACTGCGGCACGCCGGAGGAAATGAAGCAGAAGGTGCTTGCCCACAAAAAGGCGCTGGTGCTGCAAACCATCTGGCAGCTGGAAAGCTATACCGACACCCCCGCCATCAAGAAGGGAAAATCCGGCCACAACACCGCCGCGATCCGCCTGATGAAGCGTTGCCGTGACGAAGGGTGCGACGGCTTTCTGGTGGGCGCCAGCGGCTGCGCCCTGTGTTCCCCCTGCACAAGAAAAAATAACGAGCCTTGCCGGTTCCCCGACCTGAAATATTCCTGCATGTCCGCTTACTGTATTTTCGTCAAGAAGCTGGCAGACCTGTGCGGTATGGAATATACCTGCGGCGACGGCCTGATCGCGTTTTTCGGTATGTACGTATTTGAATGAAGGATATTGCAAAAAGTTCCCGTTTCCGAAAGGAAACGGGAACTTTTTTGTAGTCTAAAGGTTTGTATAGCCCATCAGGCTTTCATCCACTACGGCGGCGGTGTCCCGGCCTTCCCGCAGCGCCCACACCACAAGGCTCTGTCCCCGGCGCATATCCCCGCAGACAAATACCTTTGGCTGGCTTGTCGCGTACTTCACATCCGCCACATTGCCCCGGGGTGTCATATCCACGCCGAAGGCTTCGGCGACATAGCTCTCGCAGCCCAGGAATCCCGCCGCGATAAGCACCAGATCGCACTCCACGGAGAATTCCTCCCCGGTGGGAACCATCATCCGCCGCCCGTCCACCACCTTGCTTTCCAGGCGGGCAATGAGCGCCCCGCAGACCTGCCCGGCTTCGTTCTTGCAGAACTCCTTGACGGTTGTCTGATACTCCCGGGGGTCGTGGCCGAATACGGCAATGGCCTCCTGCTGGCCGTAGTCGGTTTTCAGCACCCGTGGCCACTCCGGCCAGGCATTGCCGGGAGCGCGGGTTTCCGGCGGGCAAGGCATCATTTCCAGCTGCATGATGCCCGTGCAGCCCTGACGGATGGCAGTGCCTACGCAGTCATTGCCCGTGTCGCCGCCGCCGATGACCAGCACCTTCTTGCCCTTGGCCGTGACAGCCTTGCCGTCGGCGAAATCCGAGTCCAGCAGGCTCTTGGTCACGCTGGTCAGGTAGTCCACGGCGAAGTAAATCCCCTCGGCGTCCCGTCCGGGTACGCCGATATCCCGGGGCTTTTTCGCGCCGCAGCACAGAACCACCGCATCATAATTCTCCATCAGCTCCTCGGCGGAGACGTCCCGCCCCACGTCGGCGTTGGTGACGAACTCGATGCCCTCTTCTTCCAGAATCTTCACCCGGCGGTCGATGACCCACTTTTCCAGCTTCATGTTGGGAATGCCGTACATCAGCAGACCGCCCACCCGGTCGGCGCGCTCATACATGGTCACCTTATGGCCGCGCTTGTTCAGCAGGTCGGCGACGGACAGCCCGGAGGGGCCGGTGCCGACCACCGCCACCCGCTTTCCGGTGCGCGCCGGTGGCGGGACGGCGTGGATTGCGCCGCTTTCGTAGCCGTACTCCACAATCGCCCGCTCGTTCTCTTTCACCGCCACGGGAGACCCCGTGGCCATGCCGCAGGTACAGGCGGCCTCGCACAGCGCCGGACAGACCCGGCTGGTGAATTCCGGGTAGCGGTTGGTGGCAATGAGCCGCTTCGCCGCCAAGTCCCACCGCCCCTGATACACCAGATCGTTCCATTCGGGGATGAGGTTATTCAGGGGGCAGCCGCTTGCCATGCCGCCGATCATCATGCCGCTCTGGCAGAAGGGCACGCCGCAGTCCATGCACCGTGCGCCCTGCGCCTGCTGTTCGTCGCAGTGCAGCGGAATATGAAATTCATTGAAGTTTTTGATACGTTCCTCAGGAGCGATCTCCCGGCTGGTCTGCCGGTCGATCTCCATAAATCCGGTGGGTTTTCCCATATTCCCGCCTCCTTATTTCCCGTTTTTCATGGCGTAAAACGCCTCGATCTGCGCCTGCTCGCTGTCCTCGCCCTTTTCCTCCATCTGGGCGATCAGGCGGAGCATCTTATCATAGTCGTGTGGCAGAACCTTCTTGAACTTTGGCAGATATTCGCCGAAGTTTTCCAGAATTTCCTTACCCAGGGGAGAGCCGGTGGCCTCCACATGCTCCCGAATCAGGTCTTTCAGCAGGGACACATCGTACTTATGCTCCACACTTTCCAGCGTGACCATGTCCTTGTTCACCCGCTGGTAGAAGTCCCAGTCCTCATCCAGCACGTAGGCAATGCCGCCGCTCATACCTGCGGCGAAGTTCTTGCCGGTCTTGCCCAGCACCACCACCGTGCCGCCGGTCATGTACTCGCAGCCGTGGTCGCCCACGCCCTCCACCACGGCGACAGCGCCGGAGTTGCGGACGCAGAACCGCTCCCCCGCCACGCCGTTGATAAACGCCTTGCCGCCGGTGGCGCCGTAGAAGGCCACGTTGCCGATCAAAATGTTCTCACTGCGGTCGTAGGTCACGTTCTTCGGCGGGTAGACGATGATCCTGCCGCCGGAAAGTCCCTTGCCCAGATAGTCATTACTGTCGCCGATCAGTTCCAGCGTCAGCCCCTTGGGAATGAACGCGCCGAAGCTCTGGCCGCCGTAGCCAGTGCAGACCACATGGAAGGTGTCGTCCGGGAGGGTGTTGCCGAATTTCGCCGTGATCTCGCTGCCGAAAATGCTGCCAAGGGTGCGGTCGGTGTTGCCCACCTCCATCTGAACGGTCGCGGGTTTAGGCTCGGCCATATCGAAGCTCTTTCTGAACTTCTTCATCAGCACCTTCATGTCCGGGGTCTGCTCCAGCTTGAAGTCGTACACCGCCTTGGGGTCAAAGTGGACATTGGTGTTCTCCACCAGCGGGTTTTGCAGCAGTCCCGACAAATCCATTTCGCTGGCGCGGGAACCGGCGGGGACGGGACGCACCTTCAGCAAGTCCGTGCGACCCACCAGCTCGTCCACTGTGCGCACGCCCAGTTTCGCCATATATTCCCGCAGCTCCTGAGCCATGAACTTCATAAAGTTCATCACGTACTCGGGCTTGCCTATAAACTTCTTTCTCAGTTCGGGATTCTGAGTGCAGATGCCCATGGGGCAGGTATCCAGATTGCACACCCGCATCATTACGCAGCCCATGGCTACCAGTGGGCCGGTGCCGAAACCGAATTCCTCCGCGCCCAGCATGGCGGCGATGGCCACGTCCCGACCGCTCATGAGCTTGCTGTCGGACTCGATGCGGACGCGGGAACGCAGGCCGTTCATGATGAGGCACTGGTGCGCCTCCGCGATGCCCAGCTCCCAGGGAAGACCGGCGTTGTGGATGGAGGAATTGATGGACGCCGCGCCCGTGCCGCCGTCAAATCCGGAGATCAGGATGACCTCCGCCCCGGCCTTGGCCACGCCGGCGGCAATGGTGCCGACCCCCGCTTCGCTCACCAGCTTGACGTTGATGGCGGCATTCCGGTTGGCGCATTTCAGGTCATAGATCAGCTGCGCCAGATCCTCAATGGAATAAATATCGTGATGAGGCGGCGGGGAAATCAGCCCCACGCCCGTGGTGGAGTGACGGCACTTTGCCACCCAGGGATAAACCTTGCCGCCGGGAAGCTGGCCGCCCTCGCCGGGCTTCGCGCCCTGTGCCATCTTGATCTGGATTTCCTTGGCGGAAACCAGGTATTTGCTGGTGACGCCGAACCGGGCGGAGGCAACCTGCTTGATGGCGGAATTCCGTTCGGTGCCGTAGCGCTCCTCGTCCTCGCCGCCCTCGCCGGTGTTGGACTTGCCGCCCAAGCGGTTCATGGCAATGGCAAGGCATTCATGGGCTTCCTTGGACAGCGCGCCGTAGCTCATGGCGGCGGTCTTGAAGCGCTTGACGATGGCGTCCACCCCTTCCACTTCCTCAATAGGGACGCCGGTTTCGGGGTAGTTAAATTCCAGTAGGCTCCGCAGGTGCATATCGTCGCCGCCCTCGTTGGCTGCGGCGGCGGTGTATTGCTTGAACTTGCCGTAGTCCCCCGTCCACACCGCCTGCTGCAACAGGTGGATGGTCTGGGGATTGTACAGGTGCTGCTCCGCCGCGCTCCCGCTGCGGAATTTGTGGGCGCCCACGCTGGGCAAATCCATGTAAATGTCCAGACCCAGGGGGTCAAAGGCCTGCTGGTGACGGTCCTCCATGTCCTTCTGGATATCGGCAATGGTGATGCCGCCCACCCGGCTGACGGTGTTGGTAAAGTATTTGTCAACGACCTCTTTGCTGATGCCCACGGCCTCGAAAATCTGGCTGCCCTGATAGGACTGGATGGTGGAAATGCCCATCTTGGAGGCGATCTTCACGATACCCGCCAGCACCGCCTTGTTGTAATCGTTGACGGCGGCATAGAAATCCTTTTCCAGCAGCCCGTCGCTGATCAAATTGCCGATGCTCTCCTGGGCAAGATACGGGTTGATGGCGCAGGCGCCGAAGCCCAGAAGCGTGGCAAAGTCATGGACAAGCCGGGGTTCGCCGCTTTCCAGAATCAATGCCATGGCGGTGCGCTTCCGGGTGCGAACCAGATATTTGGACACCGCGCTGACGGCCAGCAGGCTGGGAATGGCGACGTGATACTCGTCAATATCCCGATCGGACAAAATCAGGATGTTCGTGCCGTCCCGGTACGCCCGGTCAACGTCCACGAACAGCCGGTCGATGGCCTTTTCCAGGGGGGTGTTTTTATAGTAGCAAATGGACACCGTCTCCACCTTGAAGCCGGGAACGTCCATGGTCTTGATTTTCAGCAAGTCCGTCTCCGTGAGGATGGGATTGTTGATTTTCAGGACCTTACAGTTTTCCGCGTCCTCCTCCAGCAGGTTGCCCTGAGCGCCCACGTATACGGTGGTGGAGGTGACGATTTTCTCCCGCAGCGCGTCGATGGGCGGGTTCGTAACCTGCGCAAACATCTGCTTGAAATACTCGAACAGCGGCGGGCGGGTGTGGCTGAGGACGGCCAGCGGGGTGTCGCTGCCCATTGCGCCGGAGGGTTCCGCGCCGTTCTTCGCCATGGGGAGCATGATGGTCTTCAAATCCTCGTAGCGGTAGCCGAAGGCCTTCTGAAGCCGTACCATTTCTTCTCTCGTATAGGAGGGGATTTTCCGGTTGGGAACCGTCAGATCGGAGAGGTTGACCAAATTCCGATCCAGCCATTCGCCGTAGGGCTGGCGGCTGGCGTACTCCGCTTTCAGGTGTTCATCGTCCACCAGCTCGCCCTTCACCGTGTCCACCAACAGCATCTTGCCGGGACGCAGGCGATCCTTGCGGATGACGTGCTCCTGCGGGATGTCCAGAACGCCAACCTCGCTGGAAAGGATCAACCGTCCGTCGTCGGTAATGTAATAGCGGCTGGGACGCAGACCGTTGCGGTCAAGGACCGCGCCCATCACGTCGCCGTCGCTGAACAGAATGGACGCAGGGCCGTCCCAAGGCTCCAGCATAGTGGCATAATACTGGTAAAAGTCCTTCTTCTTTTGATCCATGTTCCGGTTGTTGCTCCACGGTTCCGGAATGGTGACCATCACCGCCAGGGGCAAATCCATGCCGTTCATGACCATGAATTCCAGGGTGTTGTCCAGCATGGCGGAGTCGGAACCGCCCTGGTTGACAATGGGCAGCACCTTGGTCATGTCGTCCTTCAAAAAGCGGCTGGCAATGGTCTCCTCCCGGGCGAGCATGGTGTCCACGTTTCCCCGGATGGTGTTGATCTCGCCGTTGTGGAGAATAAACCGGTTGGGGTGCGCCCGGTTCCAGCTGGGGGAGGTGTTGGTGGAGAAGCGGCTGTGAACCATGCCGATGGCGGTCTCATAGTCCTCGTCCTGTAAATCCGGGTAGAACTGCTGCAGCTCCTTGACCAGAAACATGCCCTTGTACACGATGGTACGGCTGGACAGGCTGCACACGTAGGTCTCCTGACTGGACTGCTCGAACACCCGGCGCACCACATACAGCCGCCGGTCAAAGGCGATACCAGCGGCCATTCTCGGCGGCTTTCCCACAAAGGCCTGCCAGATGCTGGGCATACAGTCCCGTGCCTTCTGCCCCAGATACTCGGGGCATACCGGCACCTGCCGCCAGCCAAGGAAGGGCAGCCCCTCCTTTTTGCAGATGATCTCAAACAGCTTCTTTGCCTGATTGCGCTGCAGCTCTTCCTGCGGGAAGAAGAACATGCCGACGCCGTATTCCCGCTCCGCGCCCAGCGTGATGCCCGCGGCCGCGGCTGCTTTCACAAAAAACTTATGGCTGACCTGTAACAGAATGCCAACGCCGTCGCCGGTTTTTCCCTCGGCGTCCTTGCCTGCCCGGTGTTCCAGATGCTCCACGATCTGCAGCGCGTCATCCAGCGTCCGGTGGCTTTTGCGTCCCTTGATATCCACCACCGCGCCGATGCCGCAGTTGTCGTGTTCAAACCGGGAATCGTACAACCCGGCAGGTGTTGTGCGTTCGGTGAAATTTTCCATAGCTTTTTCTCCTCTCGGTTAATTGGGCTATGTCCCTGAAAAAAATAAATGGCGTTTCCGCTTGCAGGGCAAACTTCACCCCAGTGGGAACGCCATTGTTCTCTGCGCCTATCATACCACAGTGGGCATCACTTTACAAGGCAGAAGAAATTCCGTTTTCTTCCAATATCTTTGTTCCATTTGCCCAAATTCCGGTAAAAGCGGCGGCTCGGCGCATCAAAGCAGTCAGGCATATAAAACGGCAGCTCCCGGGGAAGGAAGCTGCCGTTTAAGGAAATTCCTGCGGTTTTTGATATCAGGAATCAATCTGTATAATGTCCATCTATGATATTGCCTGGCACAATATCATATACCATTCCGTCTGTGAGAGACGTTGCCGTTTTCCCGGACATATCAAGTAAAAAATCTTCGTTCCATGCTCCTGTAATGGAGAGTACGTTCTCAGTGATATGCCACTCCAGCTCACTTTGTTCTTCGTGAGCGGGATCTGTTTTTCGTTCGACTTCACGTTTGGCGTAGGATTCAAAAACAGAGATGCAATGAAGCACCTGCGACTGATTGTTCCAAAGACGGAAAGGAATTCCAACAGATGTCTTGATCTGCGATAAGATGTCCTCAGTCTCAAAATCGACGCTGTCTTGTGTACCAAAAGCGCTTTCAGCATCCAAGCTGACATCCGGAGTCGGTTCAGTGGCCATGCTATTCGTGTTTTCCTCCAATTGCGCTTTTGCTTCATTGCTTTCAGGGCTGGAATTCGCGGGCAGCTGCTTGTTTGCGCAAGAACACAAGAAAATGCTTGCGATAAGCAATACCGTTACCATTGTCTTTTTCATCTGTTTATCTCCTTTCAGCCAAAAGAATCATTTCCGGCTGTCCCTCTGCTTTTCCAGCTTGAGATACATTTCCTTCAAATGCTCGGCAAGAGGGCTGTCCGAACGGAAGGGGGAGAAAAAGTGGTACTTGGCGGCGGCGTTCTGGTTGAAATCCCGGATATGATCCTTGATGCTCTCGTATTTCACGACGACCTTGTTTTCCTCGGCAAACTGCTTCAGCTTGACAATGATCTGGCTGGAATGCACCACGTCGATGATGAACACACCGAAGAACATGCCAATGAAGAAGGAAAACGCCAGATTGTTGGACAGCCACGCTAGGGCGTTGAGAATGTAGGGATGAATCAGGAAATAATAGGCCGCTCCAAGCGCCGCCCAGAAGAAGGAGAACAGCGGGCAGATGATTCCCTGAATGTTGCCCCAAAGATTCGAATAGTCCCACAGCCGAACCTTCAAATATTTCAGGCAGGCAAGACCCGCGATGTACTCGATCAGCGTCATGGCGACAGCCATGGCAAGAAACAGCGCCACCCGGTTCCAGACGGGGTTTGCGATCAGGTGCAGATCCTCCATGGACGCCAGCAGGAACAGCGTACACAGGCCGAAGCCGTAAATCGGCAGATACGGGCCGGTGCAGAAGCCGGGGTTGATCCACTTTTTGTGGCGGTGGGTCAGGTTGCGGTACAATAGCTCCAGCACCCATCCAAAGCACGAGCCGATGAAGAACAAAAACGCAAGTACCAGACTAAGCCTCATGAAGATTCTCCTTTATTTTTCTTGTTTCCATTTTATTCATTTTTTCCAAACACAATCGAAACAATTCTTTACGAGACTGTAAACACGCTGAAAACCGGCGCGCAATATTGGTATATCTTATCCAATTTATTGCTTGCAGTCTCCCCGCGTTTTGATTATAATAGTTGCAATCAAAAAAGTCAATATTCGCATTATTATGCCTTTGGGGACGGACTTTGCCCGAGGGCGCATACCAGGAGGATATTATGTCTGAAAAGAACCCGCCGGACAGTAATTTCATGACAAAGCTTGCCACGTTTATTGTGGACAAAAAGACTTTGTTCTTCCTTTTGTACATATTTGCCGTGATTTTCTGTGCGTTTTCCTCCGGATGGGTGAATGTGGAAAACGACGTCACCACCTACCTGCCCGAGGACACGGAAACCCGTCAGGGCATCGTGGCGATGAATGACAACTTCACCACCTTCGCCACCGCCCAGATCATGGTGTCCAACGTCACCTACGAAACGGCGGAGGAATTGTCCAAGCAGATTGAGGACGTGGAAGGGGTCAGCATGGTCACCTTCGACGACACCCCCGATCACTACACCAACGCCTCGGCGCTGTTTGACATCAGCTTTGACGGCGTTGTCTCCGACGAGATCAGCAAGCAGGCGCTATCGGATGTGGAAGCGCTGGTGGACGGCTACGACTACTGCGTGTACTCCGACGTGGGCTACGACGAAAACGCCACCCTGCAAGGGGAAATGTCCGTCATTCTGATCATAGCCGTGGTCATCATCATCATCGTGCTGACCCTGACCTCCCGCTCCTATGCCGAGGTTCCCGTGCTGATGATTACCTTCGGCGTGGCGGCCCTTCTGAATATGGGTACCAACTTCCAGCTGGGTACCATCAGCTTCATCTCCAACTCCGTGGCCGTGGTGCTGCAGCTGGCGCTGGCCATTGACTACGCCATCATCCTGTGCCACCGCTTCACCGACGAGCGGGAGACCCGCACCGCCCGGGACGCCTGCATCACCGCCCTGAGCAAGGCCATCCCGGAGATCAGCGCTTCGTCCCTGACCACGGTGTCCGGTCTGGCCGCGCTGGGCTTCATGGAGTTCAAAATCGGTCTGGACATGGCGCTGGTTCTGGTGAAGGCCATTTTGTTCAGTTTGCTCTCCGTATTCACCCTGATGCCGGGACTTCTGATGCTGTTCAGTCCGCTGATGGATCGTACCCGCCACAAAAAACTCCTGCCCAACATCACGCCCATCGGCAAGTTTGCCGTGAAAGCCCGGCGTGTTGTACCGCCGCTGTTTGTAATCCTCTTGGTTGGCGCATTCATTCTGTCCAGCCGCTGTCCCTTTGTATACAGCTACAACAATATTGAGACCGCGAACATGAACGAGCGTCAGACGGCCTACTTCAAAATTCAGAACACCTTCGGCACAAGCAACATGGTGGCGCTGGTGGTTCCCAGCGGAAACTACGACGCGGAAGCGAAAATTCTTAAGGAACTGGACGCCTGCCCGGAGGTCAAGAGCACCATGGGCCTTGCCAACATCGAGGCCATGGACGGCTACACCCTGACGGACAGCCTGAACCCCAGAGAGCTTTCCGAGCTGGTAGGCATGGATTACGAGGTGGCGCAGCTGCTCTATTCCGCCTACGCCATTGAACACGACCAATACGGTGAATTTGTGCAGGGGCTGGACAAATACGACGTTCCCCTGTTCGATATGCTGATGTTCCTGAAAGACCAGCTGGACAGCCACAACATTTCCCTGGACGATATGGACGAAGCGTCTCTGGACGATATTTTCTCCCAGCTGGACACCGCCAATAAGCAGCTGAAAAGCGACCGCTACAGCCGGATGGTTGTTTACCTGAACCTGCCGGAGGAAAGCGACGAGACCTTTGCGTTCCTGAAGGAAATGCGCAGCATCGTCGGAAAATACTACGACAGTGACTATTACGTCGTGGGCAACTCCACCAGCTCCCGCGACCTGTCCTCCTCCTTCGCCAAGGACAATCTGGTGATCTCCATTCTGTCCTCCCTGTTCGTCATCCTGGTTCTGCTGTTCACCTTCCAGTCGGCGGGATTGCCCATTTTGCTGATTGCCTGTATCCTGGGAAGCGTGTGGATTAACTTCTCCGTCCCCACTCTGGCAAATCAGCCGCTGTACTTCCTGGGCTACCTGATCGTACAGTCCATTCAGATGGGTGCGAACATCGACTACGCCATCGTCATTTCCAGCCACTATCAGGAGCTGAAGGCCACGATGACCCATAAGGAAGCCATTGTGGAAGCGCTGAACGCCTCCTTCCCCACCATCTTCACCTCCGGCACCATTCTGTCCGCCGCCGCTCTGCTGATCGGCAACATTTCCACCAACCCCGTTATTTCCATTCTCGGCACCTGCCTGGGTCGCGGTACGATTATTTCCATCGTTATCGTGTTGGGTGTTCTGCCCGCCATCCTCGTGCTCAGCGACTCCATCATCAACCGTACCTCCTTCCGGATGAAGGGAATCGAGCTGCCCACAAGAACCGCCAGCGGCACCATGTATGTCAGCGGCCATCTGCGGGGTCAGGTCAGCGGCATGGTGGACGGCGAATTCACCGGAACGATCCGGGGCGAGATGAACGCCATCGTCTCCACCAACACCCAGGTCAAAAAACTGGACGAATCCGATGCGGAAGGAGGCGAAGACAATGCGTAATTTGCTGAAAAGAATATCTGCTCTGCTTCTGTGTCTGCTTCTCGTTCTCAGTCTGCCGGTAACGGCGCTGGCCGAGGAAGCCCAGGACAGCGAAGAAGGCACGACCCTGCGCATTGCGCGCCGGCAGCAGTTTCTGGACTTCGCGGAAAACTGCCGTCTGGACAGCTACAGCCGGAACCTGAGCGTGATCCTGCTGACGGATATTGACCTCACCGGCGTGGATTTTTCAGGAATCCCCATTTTCTGCGGCAATTTCGACGGGAACGGCCACACTGTCTCCGGCCTCAGCATCACCCGGGACGGCTCCAACATGGGTCTGTTTCGCTATGTTGACGCCTCTGCGGTCATTCAGAATCTCACCGTTTTGGGAGCGGTCACGCCTGACGGAAGCCGCAGCGCCGTGGGCGGCATTGCCGGACACAATGCCGGTAAAATCCAGAACTGCTTCTTTGACGGCACGGTTTCCGGCTCGGATGATGTGGGCGGCATCGCCGGCATCAATGCCATCACCGGTATCATCGACGGCTGCCATTCCGAAGGCGTCATCACCGGCGACCACCGGGTCGGTGGCGTCGTGGGAAATAACCTTGGCGTTGTCCGCAGCTGCAACAACCGCTCCGGGGTCAACACCACCGCCGAGGAAAACCAGATAAAGCTCTCCGACATCTCTCTGGACACCATCACCGGAAGTGAATCCGTCAGCACCGTAACGGATATCGGCGGCATCGCCGGTACCAGCAGCGGCATCATCCGCCAGAGCAAAAACCGTGGCAACGTGGGCTATCAGCACATGGGCTACAACGTCGGCGGCATTGCCGGAACCCAGACCGGGTATCTCTACAAATGCGAAAACTTTGCTCAGGTTTATGGCCGCAAGGAAGTGGGCGGCATCGTCGGCCAGATGGAGCCGACCACCTTCATCGAGTACACCGAAGACACAATGCAGATTCTCCAGTCCCAGCTTGGCACCGTAAGCAATCTCACGGGGCAGGCGTTTTCCACCATTCAGGACGGCAATTCGGACATGGGCGTTCAGGTGGACGACCTCTACAATTCCCTCGTGGATGCCAAGGACGCTCTGGATACCCTGCTGCCCAACGGGGATGACCCCTATCCCCCCGACCGGGACACCATCGACGCGGCCATCAACAACGCCAACAGCAGCCTTGCCGCCGCCGGTTCCTCTCTGTACGCCATCATGGATTCCGTCAACGACACGGCGGATTCCCTCAGCCGCATCATGCGCTCCATTGCCGGGCAAATCAGCGCCATGAGCGCCACCGTAGGCAACGCCTCCCAGAATCTGGGCGGCACCATTGAGGACATTTCCGACCGGGACACCGCAGAAATTCTCTCCGGCAAGGTGGAAAAATGCACCAATTCCGGTGCGGTTCTGGGTGACCTGAACGCAGGCGGCGTCGTGGGTGCCATTGCCTATGAAAACCGCCTGGATCCGGAGAACGATCTGCAAATCGGCGGGGACAACTCCATGAACTTCGACACCCAGCTGCGCGCCGTGATCCTCGGCTGTGAAAACAGCGGACGCGTTACGGTGAAGCGCCAGAACGTGGGCGGCATTGTTGGCTGGATGGCGCTGGGACTTACGAAGGACTGTCTCAGCACCGGCAGCATTGACGCGGAGGATGCCGACTATGTAGGCGGCGTCGTGGGCAAGAGCAGCGGCTATGTCCGCCAGTGCAGCGCCAAGGCCGACATTACCGGAAACGCCTATGTGGGCGGCATTGCTGGCGAGGGTCTCACCGTCACCGACTGCCGCAGCATGGTGCAGCTCACCGGCTCCGAGAAAACCGGCGCGGTCCTGGGTATGCGGGGCGAACGTTCCGGATTCCTCAAGTCGGAATCCGACGACGACAGCGGGGAAACAGACGAAGAAGCTGTCACTGGGAACTACTACTTTACCGTCGGCTCCGACATCGGCGCCATCGACGGCGTGAGCTATGCTGACACCGCCCAGCCCCTTGAACACGACGATTTTGTGGAGCTGGAAGGTCTTGACCCCATCTTCAAGGTCATCTCCGTCCGCTTCGTCTATGACGACGGCATGATGCACACCGTCACCCTCGCCCCCGGCGAGGCGCTATCCCCGGACAGCATTCCCAAGCTGCCCGAAAAGGCCGGTTACGTCGGCCGCTGGGACGGCCTTGCGGACGCTGACCTGTCCGACATCCGCTTTGACGTTTCCTTCCCGGCGGTGTACACCGCGGAATGGGAAACGGTGCAGAGCGAGCCTTTGGGGGAGAGCAAGCTGCCCACGCTGCTTGCCCAGGGTCAGTTCTCCGACAATGCACCGATTCAGCTGACCCAAATGACCAAAGGCCCCGCTCCGGGTGTCCACGACAAATTCCTGGAGGGCTACGCCTTTACCCTCCCCACCGGTACAGCCGATACGCTGCGCTACTTGCCGGAGACTGAGCAGACAAATGTCCGAATCATGGTAAAGGGCGCGGACGGAAGCTGGCGGGAGGTTTCCCACACCCAGGACGGCAGCTATCTGGTCTTTGCCATAGAGGACGGCGATGAGAGCTTCTGCCTGATCGGGTCGATGAAGAAATCGGTCTCCCGGCTGCCCATCATCGGTGCCGGCGGCGCAGCCGTGGTCGCGCTGCTGGTGGTCATTCTTCTGGTTCACCATCGCCGCAAGAAGAAAGCCGTAAAATCGGAAACACCCACTGTAAGCGAAAATACCTGACTGTAGGGTCGGTCGCCAGACTATGGCGGCCGACCCATTCTTTTTGCAAAGAACCGGTTAAAATATTCCACAATTAACAATTTGTTTACAACATATTTGCTATAATGACAAATATCGTTTTGTAGAATTGTTACAAAGATCAAAAATGGAGACGTGTGCTATGAATACATATCGCGCCGGTATCGACATCGGCTCAACCACCGTCAAGCTTGTGCTGCTGGACGAAAACGGGGAAATCCTGTTCGGGCAATACCGCCGCCACTGCGCCCACACCCAGCAGACGCTTAAGGAACTCCTTTCCGAAGCCCGGGAACAGGTCGGCTCCTGCCTTTTGCAGGTGAAGATCACCGGCTCCGGCTCCATCAATCTCGGCAAGGCCATGGGCATCGGCTTCGTGCAGGAGGTGGTGGCCGTCGCCTCCGCATTGCAGGCCGTCGCGCCCCAGACCGACGTGGCCATTGAGCTGGGCGGCGAGGACGCCAAGATTATTTATTTCCGGGGCGGTTTGGAGGAACGGATGAACGGCGTCTGCGCCGGCGGCACCGGCTCCTTCATCGACCAGATGGCGTCCCTGCTCCAGACCAACGCCGCCGGATTGAACCAACATGCCGAACACTACCAGGAAATCTACCCCATCGCCGCCCGCTGCGGTGTGTTTGCGAAAACCGACATTCAGCCTCTCATCAACGAGGGCGCGACCACCGCCGACCTGGCCGCTTCCATTTTTCAGGCCGTGGTCAATCAGACCATCTCCGGCCTTGCCTGCGGCAAGCCCATCCGGGGGTGTGTGGCATTTCTGGGCGGCCCCCTGCATTTTCTGCCGGAGCTGAAAAAAGCCTTTATCCGCACCCTGAAGCTCACCCCCGAAACCACCGTTGACCCGGAAAACTCCCATCTTTTCGCCGCCATGGGCGCGGCGCTGGAATCCGGCGACGCCGAAGCCGTCAGCATGGACGGCCTGATCGACCGGCTGGACAAGGGCGTGGAAATGGCCTTTGAATTAAAGCGTCTCGACCCCCTGTTCGCCACCCGGGAAGACCATCAGGCGTTCTGCGCCCGCCACAGCAAAGCCGTCGTCCGCCGGGAGAGCCTGCCCGGGTATCGGGGTGACTGTTTCCTCGGCATTGACGCCGGTTCCACCACCACGAAGGTGGCGCTCATCGGCAGCGACGGCCAGCTTCTCTTTTCCTATTACGCCAACAATCAGGGCAATCCCATCCGCACCGCCATGGAGGCCATGGCACGGCTCCGGGACGAGCTGCCCGAGGGCGCGCACATCGCCCGCTCCTGCTCCACGGGCTACGGAGAATCCCTCTTAAAATCCGCCTTCTGCCTGGACGAGGGCGAGGTGGAGACCATCGCCCACTGCACCGCCGCCGCGTTTTTTGACCCGGAGGTGGACTGTGTGCTGGACATCGGCGGACAGGACATGAAATGCGTCAAGCTGAAAAACGGCAGCGTGGACACCATACTGCTGAACGAAGCCTGCTCCTCCGGCTGCGGCTCCTTTATCGAGAACTTCGCCAATTCCCTGGGCTACAGCGCCGAGGGCTTTGCCAAGGAAGCGCTGTTCGCCAAAAATCCCATCGACCTTGGCACCCGCTGCACCGTGTTCATGAATTCCAACGTCAAGCAGGCGCAAAAAGAGGGCGCGACGGTGCAGGATATTTCCGCAGGACTTGCCTACTCCGTCATCAAAAACGCCCTTTACAAGGTCATCAAGCTGGCCGACCCCGCCGACCTGGGCAAACACATCGTGGTGCAGGGCGGCACCTTCTACAACCAGGCGGTGCTTCGCGCCTTTGAGAAAATCGCCGGAGTGGAAGCTACCTGCCCCGACATTTCCGGCATTATGGGCGCGTTCGGCGCGGCGCTGGTGGCGCGGGAGCGCTACCACGGTCAGGAAAGCACCACCCTACCCCTGAACGACATTCTGAGTCTGACCTACACCACCTCCACCACCCGCTGCGGCGGCTGCTCCAACCGGTGTATGCTGACCATCAACAAATTCCCCGGCGGACGCCGCCACGTCACCGGCAACCGATGCGAAAAGGGTCTGGGCGGCGCGGGAACCGGGCGGAAAGGCCCCAACGTGATGGCATATAAGCTGAACCGGATGTTCGACTATCCTCCGCTGGAAAATCCCATCCGGGGCGTCATCGGCATTCCCAGAGTGCTGAATATGTACGAAAATTACCCCTTCTGGGCGACATTCTTCCGGGAACTGGGCTTCCGGGTAGTCCTCTCCCCCAAGTCCAGCCGGAAAATCTATGAGCTTGGCATGGAGTCCATCCCCTCGGAATCCGAGTGCTACCCCGCCAAGCTCTCCCACGGCCATGTGCAATGGCTCATCAACGAGGGCGTCAAGACCATCTTCCACCCCTGCGTATTCTATGAGCATCAGGAGACCCCCGGTGCCCAGAACCACTACAACTGCCCCATCGTCGTCTCCTACCCGGAGAATCTGAAAAACAACGTGGAAGCCGTTGCCGACGGCGAAGTCCGCTACATCCGCCCCTTCCTGGCCTTTACCAGCGAGAAAATCGCCGCCGACCGGCTGGCTGCCCTGTGCAAGGAAGAGTGGGGCATTGACGGTAAGGAAGTCCGCGCCGCTGTCCATAATGCGTGGGCAGAACAGCAGCACGCCAAGGCCGACGTCCGGGCGGAGGGGCAAAAAGCCTTGCAGTGGATGGCAGAAAATCACACCCGTGGCATCGTTCTCGCGGGCAGACCCTACCACATCGACCCTGAAATCAACCACGGCATCCCGGAAATGATTGCCTCCTACGATCTCGCCGTCCTCACCGAGGACAGTCTGCCCATCGATTTCACCCCCGAACGCCCCCTCCGGGTCAACGACCAGTGGGTTTACCATTCCCGGCTGTACAGCGCGGCAGAGTTCGTGCGGAACCGGGAGGACTTGGAGCTGATCCAGCTGAATTCCTTCGGCTGCGGTCTGGACGCTGTCACCACCGATCAGGTGTGCGAAATTCTGGAGGGCAGCAACAAGCTCTACACCGTCCTGAAAATCGACGAGGTGAACAATCTGGGCGCCGCCCGTATCCGCATCCGTAGTCTGCTGGCCGCCATGAACCAGCGTCAGGCGCGGGGCATCCGCCCCCAGCCCAAGCCCGCCGCTTATCACCGGTCGGAATTCACCAAGGAAATGTACCAATCCGGCTACACCATCCTCGCCCCCCAGATGAGCCCCATTCACTTTGACCTGCTGGAGCCGATTTTCAAAAAGTACGGCTATCACATCGAAGTACTTGCCAATGACAACCGCGCCGCCATCGACATGGGTCTGAAATTCGTGAACAACGACGCCTGCTTCCCCTCCATCACCGTGGTGGGGCAGATCATGGACGCGGTACTTTCCGGGAAATACGACACGGACAAGCTGGCCGTGATGATGACCCAGACCGGCGGCTGCTGCCGGGCGAGCAACTATGTGGGCTTCATCCGCCGTGCGCTGGACAAGGCGGGGCTTGGCCATATCCCGGTCATCTCCCTGAACGCCAACGGCATGGAGACCAATGAGGGCTTCAAGCTCTCCCCCGGCCTTCTGTTCACCGCCCTGCGGGGCATGGTCTACGGCGACCTGTTCATGCGCTGCCTGTACCGGGTGCGTCCCTACGAGAAGGAGAAGGGTTCCGCCAACGCCCTTCATCAGAAGTGGCTGGAAATCGCCGTCGATTCTCTGGTCAGCAGCAAGAGCAAGTGGTCGTATAAGGCTGTTTGCAGCGGCATTGTGGAAGCCTTTGACAATCTTCCCATTGACGAAACCCTGCGCAAGCCGCGCG
Source organism: uncultured Eubacteriales bacterium (assembly GCA_900546075.1). GTDB lineage: Bacteria > Bacillota > Clostridia > Oscillospirales > Oscillospiraceae > Faecousia. Next base: position 20,179 of record URBH01000018.1, read on the forward strand.
TCGGCGTGGTGGGCGAGATTCTGGTCAAGTACATGCCCCTGGCCAATAACCATCTGGTGGATCTGCTGGAAGCCGAGGGCGCGGAGGCCGTGGTGCCTGACCTGATGGACTTCCTGAACTACTGCGTGTACAACGGCGATTACAAGCATGAATTCTTAGGCGCGGGCTGGACAAGCGCCGCCACGGCGAAGCTCGGCGTGGACGCAATTCGGCTGATACGCAAGCCCGCACTGGACGCACTGGAAAAGAGCCGCCGCTTTGAGCCGCCCATGCCTATCGAGAAGGTAGCAGAGCTGGCAAAGCCCTTCCTCTCCATCGGCAACCAGTACGGCGAAGGGTGGTTCCTCACGGGAGAAATGGCAGAGCTGGTTCTCTCTGGCACGCCCAACATCGTGTGCATTCAGCCCTTCGCGTGCCTGCCCAACCACGTTGTGGGCAAGGGCGTCATCAAGGCGCTGAAAAAAGCCTATCCCCAGTCCAACATCGTAGCCGTGGACTACGACCCCGGCGCGTCGGAGGTCAATCAGCTCAACCGCATCAAGCTGATGCTCTCCACCGCGAAAAAGCGGCTGGCTGAAGAAGAAGTCGCCGCGGTATAAGTTTAAGGCAGGACACCGATTGGTGTCCTGCCTTTTGCTTATTCAAAAGGAACATAGTAATACGGCTTACTCACCCGTTTGCCCTGATCGTTCAGTTCGCTGCCGTTATAGAAGCTCACGCCTGCGATCTGTTCCGGGTCGAGAACCATGTTCAGGGTATGCTTGATGCACGTGTACGTGTGGGTGTCGGCATCCCATGAACCGCCGCCGTTGCCGTAAGGCCGAATGTCGGTTCCGTCCTTCAGGCGGATGCTCGCCGGGGTCGGCGACCAGCCCGTTTTCTCCGTAAAATCAAAATTGTCCGTATATTCGTCCCCCAGCCGGAAGGCGAACTTCATGCTGTACTGGCCGATTTCCGCCTCAAGGAGCGTTACGTCCCACAGATCTCCGACCTTGGCGTTGGGCGTCCACTTTTTCGGTGCCTCCGTGGTGCCCTCCAGCGTCCAGCGCAGCTCCCAAGTGCCGGGGGTGGTCATGATATCCTCGTCTTCAAACTTCTCGCCCTGAATGCCGAAGCCGGTGAAGGTCACGGCCATTTCCTTTCCGAACAGGCTCTCATCCGGAGAGAATGCAAAATCGATGCTGAATTCAATGCTCCCGTCGGCCAGCTGATAGTCCAGAAGCAGCTGTTGGTCTTCTCCCACCCGGGGAACCGGCTGACCGTTCTTTGCATATGTGGGATTGTGGTCGGCATCCCAAAGCACGCCGTCAAAAAAATGAGCGCCCCAGCTCATGGGCATCACTTCTCCGTCCACCCGGTAGTCCCACCATGCCCAAGGTGCCTGCCCTTCTTCCAGCTGTAAACCCTCAATGCGGAAAATGGCTCTGCCGCCGTACTGATCCATCAGCGTCTGGGCGAGGGTGACGGTGATGCCGTTGTCCGTCGCGGAAACGGCTTTCTTCTTTCCGTCCTTTGTCTCGGTGGGCGTCGCGGACAGGCCGCTTTGCTCTGCCTGCTTCTTGACCTGCTCGGAGATCTGCTGCGTTGTGCCGCCGTTGTCTCCGTACTGCATGGTCGCCGTCCAGCGGGTGATGGCCGCTGCCGCCGTCATGGTTGCCATAATCAGCGCCGCCGCCAGAATGAGCAGCAGCTTCTTTTTGCCGAAGCCCCTTGCTTTTCCCCTTCCGAATGTTCCGAATTCCGATTCCTCGATCAGCTCCGCATCCAGATTCTGAATGCCCTGCAACATATCCTTGCCTGTCATACCTGAAAACCCTCCTTTTTTAAGTAAACCGCCAACTTTTCCCGCATCCGGGACAGCCGCATCAGCACGGCGCTCTGGCTGATCTCGTAGCGCAGAGCAATTTCGCTGACGCTGTCGCCGAACCAGTACCGCCGGACAAAAATCATCCGGTTGTCCGCCGTCTGCTTCCATAGAAAGCTGCCCACCAACCGGCTGATCTCGGCGCTTCTCACGTCCGTTTCCTGCCATTGGCCGGGAATGCACGCTTCCATCTCCTGCGTCAGCGTGACGACCTCGGCCTTGCGCTTTGCCGCGTTGTTCCAGTCCAGCCGGTCAAAGGCAAGGTGGCGGCAGATTTTTGCGAGATAGGCAAAAAAGTGAACCGGTTTCGTGGGTGGAATGGTGTCCCACGCCTTGAAGTAGGTGTCATTGACACACTCCTGCGCGTCCTCCCTGCTCCCTACGATATTCTCCGACAGCCTTGTGAGCTTCGCGCCATACCGGTCGTCCGTCTGCCGGATGGCGTCTTCGTTTCGGGTGAAGAACAGCTGTATGATTTGTTCATCGTTCATTCAACGCACCTCCTGTGTTTTGTCCTTCACCCTGATAGAAGGATTTTCAACTCAAAACCTAACACATTTCGGGAGAATTCTCAAGAAATTTTTGAATACGAAAAGACGGCGTGGCCGAAGCCACGCCGTCCCGTATGCGGTGTATTTATTTTGCCAGCAGCTTTTCCAGCGCCGAAAGACGCAGGCTCAGGCACAGCACCTCCATAGCCTTTTCCAGCTCGGCCACCGGGGGCAGGCTGGGAGCAATGCGGAGGTTGGAATCCTCCGGGTCGTTGCGGTAGGGGTAGGTCGCACCGGCGTTGGTCAGCACCACACCGGCCTCCTTGCACAGCGTCCAGACCCGCTTCGCCGTGCCGGGCATGGCAAACAGGCTGACGAAATAGCCGCCCTTCGGGTCGTTCCAATGGGCAATGCCCAATGGCCTAATCTCCCGGTTCAGCCATTTTGCGACGCACTCAAATTTCGGTGCCATGACGGATGCGTGGAGCTTCATGATCTCCAGCGTGTGCGCCTTGTCCTTAAGAAAACGCACATGGCGCAGTTGGTTGACCTTGTCGTAGGAGATCATCTGCACGCCGAAAATACCGGTGAAATAGCAGATATTGGCCTCGCTGGCAGCCATGCAGGAAATGCCGCCGCCGGCAAAGGTAATCTTGGAGGTGGACGCAAATTCGTAGACCATATCCGGCCGTCCCGCCTCGTCGCACAGAGAGAGGATGTCCGGGAACGGGACATAGTCGCCCTCGAATTCGTGGACGCCATAGGCGTTGTCCCAGATGATGGCAAAGTCCGGGGCGGCAGGCTTCAGATGAGCAAAGCGGCGGATGGTCTCGTCGGAATAAATGATACCGTCGGGGTTGGAATATTTGGGAACCGTCCAGATGAGCTTGACCTGGGGATCCTTCACCAGCTCCTCCACCATGTCCATATCCGGGCCTTCGGGAGTCATGGGAACGGGAATCAGCTCCGCGCCGAAGAACTCGCCGATCTGGAAATGCCGGTCATAGCCGGGGGCGGGGCAGAGAAATTTCACCTTTTCCTCCCGGCACCAGGGCTTGGGGCTGTGGAGCAGACCGTGGGTATAGGCACGGGACACCACGTCGAACATCATATTCAGGGAAGCCGCGCCGCCGACGAACACCTGATCCGCCTTGCAGCCCAGCACATCCGCCCAGTACCTCCGGGCACTGGGAATACCCGCCAGTTCGCCGTAATTCCGGGCGTCCACGCCGTCGTCGTAGCAATCCTCGGGGGTTTGCAGCGCGGTCAACAGGCCGCTGACTATGTCCAGCTGCTCCGTGGCGGGCTTGCCCCGGGCCATGTTCAGCTTCAGCCCCTGCGCCTTGCAGGCTTCATAGGACGCCAGCACACTGCCGTATTCACGTTCCAGTTCTTCCCGGCTCATGCAGGAATAGGGAGTCATATCGATCATCCTTTCGGCATTTTGACAAGTTTTACTGGTATATTATATGTCCGAAGCCTCAAAAATGCAACATCATATTAGGCAAAAATTCATTTTTCGCCGCAAAAGTTAAGAAATCTGTGAAATGCACAAAGTTTCCTGCACACGTCAATTTGTTTTACTGCATATTTTCGCACAAAAACGGCGTGACCGAACCCGGTCACGCCGTCTTCCGTTATTTCGCTGCTTTTTTCGGGGCTGCGGGCGTTTCGGGAAGGATCACCTTTTCCTTCAGCACGAAGCCGGTTCTCGCGGGGATGTACAGTTCAATGTAGTCCCTGCCGTCAAAACGCTTGGTAGCGTAGGTCTTTTTTGCCACGTTTCCAAAGCCGCCGTACTTTTCGTCGTCGGTAGACAGAACCACCGTGTACTCGCCCGGCTGGCGAACCGGGACAAGAACGTTATTCAGGGAATTACCGAAATGGAAGTTGAACACGAACACCAGCCCGTGCCGGTAGTAGGCAAGGGTCTGCTCCGGCGCTTTCATCAGCAGCAGGTCTGCCATTCGCTGGTCGAAAATCCGGTTCTCCTTGGTCAAACGAACCATATCCTCGTCAAAGTCACCCAGCCACTGGTATTTGAGCATTCCGTTGTCCTTCAGGCTCCACTGGCGACGGCAGTAGTGGAAGCTCCAGCCGTTGCCCTCCCGGGGGAAGTCGATCCATTCGGGATGGCCGAATTCGTTGCCCATGAAGTTGAGGTACGCTTCTCCGCCGCCGGACAGAGTGAACAGACGAATCATCTTGTGCAGGGCAATGGCGCGGTCGATCACAGGGTTGTGGCAGTCCTTGTTCATGTCCGTGTACATGTTCGCCCCGGCCAGGCGGAAGATCATCGTCTGGTCGCCCACCAGCGCCTGATCGTGGGACTCCACATAGGCCACGGTCTTCTCTCCGGGACGGCGCAGGCACATACTGCCCCACATTTGATTGATGTCCCAGAATTCGTCCTGCCCCTTCACCGCCTTGATCCACATATCCGGCAATCCCATACCCAGCCGGTAGTCAAAGCCGATGCCGCCGTCCGCAATGGGCAGGCACATGCCGGGCATACCGGACATATCCTCGGCGATGGTGATGGCCTTGGGGTTCACCTGACGGATCAGCTCGTTGGCAAGCTGCAAATAGGTCACCGCCTCGGTGTCGGTGTTGTAGGAGAAATACTTGCCGTCGGAGGTGAAGTCCGTACCGAGGGCGTGGTCATGGTACAGCATGGAGGTCACGCCGTCAAAGCGGAAGCCATCAAAATGGTACTCCGTCATCCAGAATTTCAGGTTGGACAGCAGGAAGTGGATAACGCCGGTCTTGCCGTAGTCAAAGCACTTTGTTCCCCACGCAGGATGGTCGCCCTTGGGGCCGTCGTGGAAGAACTGCCATGTGGTGCCGTCGAACATGTTGATGCCCTCGGCGGTATTCTTGACGGCGTGGGAATGCACCACGTCCAGCAGCACCCGGATGCCCATGGCGTGCGCCTTGTTCACCAGATATTTCAGGTCTTCCGGCTTCCCGAACCATGAGGAAGCAGCGAAGAAACTGCTCACCTGATAGCCGAAGGAGCCGTAATAGGGATGCTCCATAATGGCCATCAGCTGCACAGTATTGTAGCCCGCCTTGTGGATGCGGGGCAGGATATAATCGGCAAATTCCCGGTAGGAGCTGACCTTGCCCTCTTCCTGCGCCATGCCCACGTGGGCTTCGTAGATATACAGCTCGTCCTCGCCCACGAAATCCTTATCCGTCCAGGGAAAGGTCTTCCGGTCGTCCACCACCTCGCACTCGAAGGTGATGTTCTGCTTGTTCTGCACCACCCGGCGGGCATACAGGGGGATGTGCTCCGTGCGGGTCAGATTGGCGTCCACCACGGTTTTGACCTTGCAGCCGTCCCACAGGGCGTCGTCGCCGGGGAGATACAGCTCCCAGTTGCCGTTGCCCAGATTGGTCAGCGGGTGGGAGGTCTGGTTCCAGCCGTTGAATTCGCCCTCCAGATACAGCTGGTAGGCGCTGGGCGCCCACTCCCGGTAGTACCATCCGCCGTCCACATGGTGAAAGCCGAAATAAAGATGGGCATTGGCAAAATCGTTCAGGCTCTGCCCCTCGGACAAAATACGCTTTTTGGTCGAACGGTACAGGTGCATCCGCAAATCAATATCCCCGGAGAAAGGCTCAAGCTGGGGATTCAACTCCAAAATACGATACATAGCGTCTCCTTTTCCGCGCAAGTCATGTCTGTTGAACAAAAGGGTCATCCCTTTGCCCTTATTTTAGGATAATCGGTTGGCTCTGTCAAGGACTTTTCATTCTTTAGAATTTGCTTCACTATTTGATTTTCATTTTACATACCGGAGATTTTGAAATTTACAATGGGTTGGTATTATGAAGCCGTAGGATAAATCCCAAGTACATCAAAAATAAAACCTACAAGGAGAAGTAAGATTATGAAGAAAGTCATTTCCATTGCACTGATTGCCATGCTTGTTGTCGCCATGGCCGGCTGCGCTCAGAGCCAGCCCACCGCTCCTGCCGAGACTGCGGCACAGACGACCGCCGCTCCCCAGACCGAAGTCCCCGCAACCACCGCAGCTCTCTCCGGCACCGTCGCCACCGACGGCTCCACCTCTATGGAGAAGGTCATCGGCGCTCTGGGCGAAGCCTTCATGGAAGCGAACTCCGGCGTGAACTTCACCTATAACCCCACCGGCTCCGGCTCCGGCATCACCGCCGTGTCCGAAGGCCGCTGCGACATCGGCCTGTCCTCCCGTGCGCTGAAGGATTCCGAGGTTGCGTCCGGCCTGGTCGGCACCGTCCTTGCCTACGACGGCATTGCCGTCATCGTCAACCCCGCCAACACCGTGGAAGACCTGGACATTGAGACCATTGCCAAGATCTACACCGGCGAAATCACCAACTGGTCCGAAGTCGGCGGCGCCGACGCCCAGATCGTTCTGGTGGGTCGTGAAGCCGGCTCCGGCACCCGCAGCGGCTTCGAGGAACTGACCGAGACCGTTGACAAGTGCCAGTACCGTCAGGAGCTGACCTCCACCGGCGACGTCATCACCGCGGTCGCCCAGAACCCCGACGCCATCGGCTACGCTTCCCTGGCCTCCGTCAAGGATTCCGTCAAGGCTCTGAAGGTCGCGGGCGTGACTCCCACCGAGGAGACCGTCAAGGACGGCACCTACCTCATCCAGCGTCCCTTCGTTCTGGTCACCAAGGAAGGCGTTGCGCTGAGCCCCGTCGCCCAGGCATTCTTCGACTATGCCACCAAGGGTCAGGCCAATGACATCATCACCGCCTCCGGTGTGGTTCCCGCCAACGGCTAAAGCAAGCAAACAAAGGCTCCCCCATCGGGGGAGCCAACTGCCGTTTTCTGAAAACAGCGAAGTCCAGAACCTTCTCGAAAGGCTGATAACATGAAACACAAATCAAACGCTTTTGAGGCCGTTGTCCACGGTATTTTCCTGATTCTCGGACTGATTACCGTAGGCTGCGTGCTTCTGATCACCATATATTTAATCATTTCCGGCATTCCCGCCATCCGTCAGATCGGACTGGTTTCCTTCCTGTTCGGCACCAAATGGGCGTCTACGGCGGCGCAGCCGGAGTACGGCATTCTCCCCTTCATTCTCACCAGCGTCTACGGCACCGCCGGAGCCGTCATTCTCGGCGTGCCGATTGGATTCTTAACGGCGGTGTATCTGGCAAAAATGGCGCCGAAGCCCGTCAAGCGCTTCATGGAGCAGGCGGTTTCCATGCTGGCGGGTATCCCCTCCGTGGTTTACGGCCTTGTCGGCATGATGGTGCTGGTGCCGGGACTGCGGAAGCTCTTCCACATTCCCGACGGCTCCAGCCTGTTTGCCGCCATCATCGTCCTGGCCGTGATGATCCTGCCCTCCATCATCAAAATGTCCGTCACCGCCCTGGAGGCGGTTCCCAAGGAATACGAGGACGCTTCCCTTGCCCTTGGCGCGACGCCGGAGGAATCCTACTTCCGTGTCTCCGTCCCCGCCGCCAAAAGCGGCATTGCCGCTGCCGTGGTGCTGGGCGTGGGCAGAGCCATCGGCGAAGCCATGGCCGTCATGATGGTGGCGGGCAACGTCCCCAATATGCCCACCTCCCTGTTTCAGAGCGTCCGCTTCCTCACCACCGCCGTGGCAAGCGAAATGTCCTATTCCAGCGGCCTGCAAAAGCAGGCGCTGTTCTCCATCGCGCTGGTGCTGTTCCTGTTCATCATGCTCATCAACGCCGCTCTGAATTTCTTTCTGAAGGGAGACAAAGCAAAATGATTTCCAAACGAAGAAAATTATACCTCTGGACGGTGCGGGGCGGGATGTATCTTGCCACCGCGCTGACCGCCGGACTGACCCTGTTTCTTATGGTCTACGTTCTGGCGAAGGGCATTCCCCATATTACCTGGGAGCTGCTCAGCACCAAGCCCAGCTACCTTGCCGACCGCATCGGCATTCTGCCGGACATTCTCAACACCCTGTACATCATCATTTACGCCCTAGTTCTGGTGCTTCCCCTGGGCGTGGGCGCGGCAATTTACCTGACGGAGTACGCCCACAATAAAAGGATCGTCGCCGTCATTGAGTACGCCGCCGAGACCCTCTCCGGCATTCCCTCCATTATCTACGGCCTTGTGGGTATGCTGCTGTTTTCCAACAATATGGGCACTTCCCTGCTGGCGGGCGCGCTGACCCTGGTCATCATGAACCTGCCAACCATCATGCGCAACACCCAGGAAAGCCTGAAAACCGTGCCCCAGAGCTACCGGGAGGGGGCGTTCGGTCTGGGCGCGGGAAAGTGGCGGGTCATCCGCACGGTGGTGCTTCCCAACTGCGTGGACGGAATCGTCACCGGCTGCATCCTTTCCGTCGGCCGTATTCTGGGCGAGTCCGCCGCCCTGCTGTTCACCGCCGGGTTTGCCCATGTGGTCAACGGCTTCTGGGCCGCAAGGAAAAGCGCGGGCGCAACATTGACGGTTGCCCTGTACGTCTACGCCAAGGAGCAGGGAGAATTTGGTGTCGCCTTCGCCATTGCCGCCATTCTGATGGTGCTGGCATTTCTCATTAACCTGTCCGCGTCTCTGGTAAGTAAGTATTATGGGAGGAAGAATCGAATTGGCTGACATTATTACCGCGAAAAATCTGTGCCTCTGGTACGGGGATACCCAGGCGCTGAAATCCATCAACATCGCCGTCCCGGAGCACAGCATCACCGCCCTCATCGGCCCCTCCGGCTGCGGCAAGTCCACCTTCTTAAAAACCCTGAACCGCATGAACGACCTGATTCCCGGCGTAAAAATCACGGGAGACGTGCGCTATGAGGGCAAGGACATCTTCCAGGCGGAGGTCAACAATCTGCGCAAGGAAGTGGGCATGGTGTTCCAGAAGCCCAACCCCTTCCCCATGAGCATTTACGACAACATCGCCTACGGCCCCCGCACCCACGGCATTCACAGCAAGGCCAAGCTGGACGAGATCGTGGAGCGTTCTCTCCGGGACGCCGCCATCTGGGACGAGGTAAAGGATCGGCTGAAAAAGAACGCTCTGGGTCTTTCCGGCGGCCAGCAGCAGCGGCTGTGCATCGCAAGAGCCTTGGCGGTGGAGCCGAAGGTACTTCTCATGGACGAGCCGACCTCCGCCCTCGACCCCATTTCCACCTTAAAAATCGAGGAGCTGGCCGCGTCTCTCAAGAAAAACTATACCATCGTCATCGTTACCCACAACATGCAGCAGGCCGTCCGTATCTCCGATTACACCGCCTTCTTTCTTCTGGGCGAGCTGGTGGAATTCGGCGGGACGGAACAGATTTTCTCTCAGCCGCTGGACAAACGGACGGAAGATTACATCACGGGGAGGTTCGGATAATGCGGGAACTATTTGAAGAGCAGCTTCTGCTGCTGAATCAGGAATTGACGGAAATGGGCGCGCTGTGCGAGGAGATTATCTCTCTGGCTTCTCAGGCGCTGGTTTCCTATGACAAAGCGCTTGGAGAAAAGGTCTCCAAGGTCGGCGCAAAGATCGACGAGGAGGAGCGCACCATTGAGACGATTTGTATGCGTCTGCTTCTGCGCCAACAGCCGGTGGCGCGGGATCTGCGCGCCGTCTCCGCCGCGCTGAAAATGATCACGGACATGGAGCGGATCGGCGATCAGGCGGAGGACATTGTGGAGATCATCCCCTGCATGATCGCCCATCCCCATGAGGAATACCCCAAAATCCGGGAAATGGCAAAGGAGACCATCGCCATGGTCACGGACAGCGTGGACGCCTACGTCAAGCAGGACGTGTACCTCGCCAAGGCCGTGCAGATGCACGACGACGTGGTGGACAACTACTTCACCCGGATCAAGAGCGGGCTGATCGACATGATCGCCAAGAACCCCGCCGAGGGAGAATATGCCCTCGACCTGCTGATGATCGCCAAATACTTTGAGCGCATCGGCGACCATGCCACGAACATCGCCGAGTGGGTGGAGTTTTCCGTCACCGGCAGCCATAATGCAATTTCTTCATAAGGCAGGCAACGATTCCGTTTGTTAACGAGCAGAAATCCGCTGTTTTCGCTTCCGAAAACAGCGGATTTTTCACATATTTGCACCTATTTCCCGGATTTTCGCCCGGATGGCGAGCAGATCGTCGAAGGTCTCCGGGCGCTTGGATACGTCCCGCAGGAGTGCCGACGGGTGATAAATGGCCGTCATCCAGACGCCGTTTCGCTCCACCCACTGGCCGTGCTGTCTCGTAATGCGGTAGTCCGGGTCGATCAGCCGCTTGGCGGCGATACGCCCAAGGCAGACAATGATCTTCGGCTTTACCAGCGCCACCTGATTGCGCAGATAGCCGATGCAGGCGTCCTGCTCCTGCGGCTGCGGATCGCGGTTTCCGGGCGGGCGGCATTTGACGATATTGCAGATATAGCAGTTGTGCCGCCCGAGATCGATGATAGACAGCATGTCGTCGAGCAGCTGCCCGGCCGGGCCGATGAATGGCTCGCCGCGCAGGTCCTCCTGCTGGCCGGGGCCTTCCCCGATGAAGACGACGGGCGAGGGGCACGGTCCGACGCCGAACACGACGCTGTGGCGCGTGGCGGCAAGGCCGCAGCCCGTGCAGCCCTCGCAGGACATGCGCAGGACATTGAGCTCATCCACGGCGGTCCTCCCTGCCCTGACGGGCTCCCGGACGGCGCGCGCGCATGGCGCGCTTTTTTGCGCGGCGGCGATTGACGGAGCGCAGGATGGCAACGATGAGCCAGAACACCAGCGCCAGCAGCACCGGTACGGTCACGAACCACAGCCGCCACATGCCCTTCCAGATCTTCGCCAGCACACTTTCCGTCTGCTTGGCAACATACTTCGGCGTGGAGCGCATCACGGCCGTCAGCGTCACGAGGTCGCAGGTCGCCAGCACCTTGCCGTCCAGCACGGCACTGACGGTACCGACCTTCGTCTCGGCCTCAAGCGGCGCCTCGAGCGGGGCTTCGGAATCATACTGCACGGTCAGCGTGATGCCGGAGGTATCGCAGCTGTCCGGCAGCAGAACGGAGATGTTGTCCTTCGCGCGCACGACGACGCTGTCGCGTCCGTCGGCATACAGCACCTGCGGCATGTCCACAAGAGCCGTGTCCGCCAGCACCTGCACACTGTTCAAATGATTGAAGCCGTATTCGAACAGCCGCTTCGTCTCCGTGAAGCGCTGGTCCGTCTCCGTGCCGTCGTCGTTCTGCAGCGTCTCGCAGCCGCAGACGACGCTGAGGAAATGCAGCGAACCGCTCTCCGCCGTGGAGATGAGGCAGCCGCCCGCAGGGGTCGTGAAGCCAGTCTTGATGCCGCGCGCCTTGTCGTAGTAATACTTTCCGACGGTCTGACCGCTCGTCAGATAGTTTGTCGTGTGGAGCACGCGCTCCTCGGACTTGTTCGTCGCAGGCACCGTGTGGGATGTCTGCGTGGAGAATTCCTGAAACTGCTCACTCTGCCAGGCCCAGCGCGCCAGCGTAACGAGGTCGCGCACGGTGGTGTAGTGATTTTCGTCATGCAGGCCGTGGGCGTTGGCAAAATGCGTGCCCGTCATGCCGAGGGCCGCCGCCTGCGCGTTCATGAGCGCCACGAAAGATGGGATATCCCCCGCGATGTACTCCGCCACGACGTTGCACGCCTCGTTGGCGGACGAGATCATCACGCAGTACAGCAGCTCGCGCAGAGACAGCTGCTCGCCCTCGAGCAGGCCGGCGGAGCTGCCCGCTGCGTTCAGGTCCTGCAGAGCCTCATGGCTGACCGTCACGATGTCGTCGAGGTTTCCATGCTCCAGCGCCAGCATACACGTCATGATCTTCGTCAGGCTGGCGGGATAGACCTTTTCGTCCAGATTCATGCCATAGACGAGCGTATCGCTGTTCAGCTCCACAAGCGCCGCCGCCTTGGCCTGCACCGTGGTATCGAGATACTGTCCAAAATCGTTCAGCGCGGGCGGCGTCTCATCCGTCACGGCAGCGGGAGCCTTGTCGTTTTCAGCAGGAGCCGCGGTCTCCGCCGTCGGCTCTGCGGCGTCGGTCGCACCCGGCTCCGAGGCATCCGGCTCCGTAGCATCAGCCACAGTCTCCGAGGCGGACGGCTCCGTAGGATCGGCCGGTGCGTCTGTCGGCTCCGCAAAGGCCGGAAGCAGCAGGCACTGCAGCAGCAGGGCCAGCAGGGCCAGCCCGGACAAAAGTCTTTTTTTCATATTCTCCTCCAAAAACGCCGCGGCGGCATTGCCGCAGGGCGGAACTGTGTGATATAATGAGTATGGGCAGGCCGCGCGGAATACCGCATGCCGGTCCGACAGACACATTATAACAAAAATCCGGATTATGTCAACGGAGCAGAGCGAAAATGGAGCAGAAACCGCGTTGGAACTGGGTCATCACCCTGGCGGCCGTCTTTCTTGCCTTCTGTCTGGGCTTTGGCGTGGCGCGCTGGACACAGCATACGGACGGCGTTACGGTGCGCACGGCGCGCACCGTCCCCGCACAGACGGAGTCTGCCCTGCCGTCCGTCCCGGCGGCTTCCTCCCCGACAGGGAAACCGACAGAGGCCGCGACGCAGCCGCCCACGGAGCCGGGTCCGCTCGATCTCAACCGCGCCACGGCGCAGGAGCTGACAACGCTCCCCGGCATCGGCGAGGTGCTGGCGCAGCGCATCGTGGACTACCGCGAGGCGCACGGTTCCTTTCAGAGCGTGGAAGAGCTCATTGCGGTCGAGGGCATCGGCGAGGGCAAGCTGGAAAAGCTCCGCGAACTGGTCACGGTGGAGGAAGAACCATGAAAATACTGGTCGTAGATGATGAAGAGCTGCTGGTCAAGGGCATTCGCTTCAACCTGCAGAACGACGGCTATCAGGTCGTCACCGGCAGCAACGGCCGTGAGGCCATCGAGCTGGCGCGCGATCCGGACATCCGGCTCATCGTGCTGGACGTCATGATGCCGGAGGTCGACGGGCTGACCGCCTGCCGCACCATTCGGGAATTTTCGGACGTCCCCATTATCATGCTCACTGCCCGCACGGAGGACATGGACAAGCTGCTTGGCTTTGAGCACGGCGCGGACGACTATCTGACAAAGCCCTTCAACATTCTGGAGCTGAAGGCGCGCATCCGCGCCCTGCTGCGCCGCAGCGGCGGACTGGAGAACCAGAACAATCGCATCACGGCGGGCAGCCTGACCGTCGACACACAGGAGCGCAACGTCTATAAGGACGGCAAGCCCGTCGAGCTGACGGCCCGCGAGTTCGACCTTGTCGAGCTGCTCATCCGCAACCCGAACCGCGTCTACTCCCGCGAAAATCTGCTTGACCTCATCTGGAGCTATGAGTACCGCAGCGATATCCGCACGGTGGACGTCCACATCCGCCGCATCCGTGAAAAACTGGAGACCGTTCCGGCCGAACCGGAATACATCATGACAAAGTGGGGAGTTGGGTACTATTTCAAAGCGTAAACACCGCAGCTTTCTGCCTGCCAGTTCGCAGCTCCGCTATGCCGCCGCCTACATCCTCATCACGGCGGCCGCCCTGTTCCTGCTGAATCTCTATGCCTCGACGACCATCCGCAGCATGACGTTCCACGCGCAGGCCGATTCGCTCGAGAGCAAAGCACAGCTCCTGAGCAATGCCCTGCTGCAGCTCGACGAGCTTTCCGCAGGCCGGGCCGCGCAGGCCGTAAATTCCATGGAGGAGCTTCACACCACCCGCACCGTCGTGACCGACGCTGCGGGCGTTGCCGTATACGATTCTCTGACCACTGGCAATGCCGAGGGAAAGACGCTGCTGTTTCCGGAGCTTATCACGGCGCTGGAGGGCAGCGACGTCTTTTTCGCCCGCTATGCCGACGGCGCCGTAGAAAGCCACGCCGCCGTTCCGCTCATACGCGGCGGCAAAACGCTGGGGGCCGTGTATCTCATGTCGTACGACACGGATCAGGGCGAGCTGATCGCCGCGCTGGAGCGCAACATTCTGCGCATTTCGTTTGCGCTGGAGGGCGGCGTCGTGCTGTTCTCTTTGTTCTTCTCGGCCGCATTCTCGCGGCGCATGCGCGCCATTCTGAATCAGGTCGGCCGCATGCGCGAGGGCGACTATTCCCAGCAGCCGCCCGTCCGCGGGCACGACGAGGTCGAGCGCCTGAGCCGGGCCTTCAACGAGCTGGCCGCAAGACTGGAAAGCTCCGAGGCTCGGCGGCGGCAGTTCGTCTCCGACGCCTCCCACGAGCTGAAAACGCCGCTGGCCTCCATCAAGCTGCTGTCCGATTCCATTTTGCAGAACGATATGGACGCGGACACGATGCGGGAGTTTGTCAGCGACATCGGAAACGAGTCAGACCGCCTGACCCGCATGACGCAGAAGCTCCTGACGCTCAGCAAGGCCGACGCGCAGACGACTTGCGAGCATGAGGTGGTCGATCTGGGCGAAACGGTGCGCCGGGTGTTCCGGATGCTCGTGCCGCTGGCCGACCGGACGGAGATTAAGCTGACGGCAAGCTTAGACAGGGGCTGCTATGTGCTTTCGATGGAGGACGACGCGTATCAGATCATTTTTAACCTCGTTGAAAACGGCATCAAGTATAACCACGCCGGGGGAAGCGTCCATGTGACGGCCCGCCACACGCAGGACGAAGCGGAGCTTCTGGTGGAGGATACGGGTATGGGCATTCCGCAAGACGCCATCGAGCACATTTTTGAGCGCTTTTACCGCGTGGATAAGGCGCGATCGCGGCAGGCGGGCGGCTCGGGACTTGGACTTTCGATCGTCCACGAGCTGGTAGAGCGGAATTTCGGAACGATCGAGGTTTCCTCCAAGGAGGGGGAAGGGACGAAATTTACCTTTCGCATGCCGTATTTTGAGCTGGAGGAGGATGACGGCGATGCGTAGGATATTGGCGATCCTTCTTCTGCTTGCGCTTCTTTGCGGATGCACGGGGCAGGGAATCCCGGCAGGGGAGAGCCAGCTCACGTTCTATTACCGGCGCGCCGACGGCACGAACGATGAAAGCTTTGCAAGTGAAACAGGCGCGCTCACGGAAAAGCGGGTGACGCTCGGGGGCGATGTCAGCGTGGAGGACGTTCTGGAAGCGTACCTTCTGCCGCCGAAGGACGAAGGACTTGTTCCCCTGTTTCCGGACGGAACAGCCTGCACGGGGACGAAGCTTCAGAAGGGCGTTTTGACGCTGGAAATGAACGAAATGTATGCGTCGCTCACGGGCTACGCACGGACGCTTGCCGCAGCGGGGCTGACGATGACGCTCACGCAGCTGGACAGCGTGGACGCGGTGCAGATTCGCACGCCCTCCGGCGCGCTGCTCGGAAGAGCTTCCATGCGCTGGACGCGGGATTCATTTTTGCTGCAGGACACGTCGTGGCTCTATCCCGAGCGGACGGTGCTGCTGTATTTTGCCGGGGCAAACGGCAAGCTGCAAGCTGTGCCGCGGGTGCAGGGGGCTGCGCGGCATGGGCGGCA
>URBH01000019.1 GCA_900546075.1 uncultured Eubacteriales bacterium
CGTTTTCGCTCCTTCCTTTGGAGTTGGCGGTTTCACCTCCCACCGCCAAGGGAAATGCAAACTGTACTGTCAATCTTTTTGAGGAAAGATTGATTTTTCCGGCCTAGAACGGAAGTTGCGCGTCGTCGTCTTCCAGCGGCGTAAAATCGCCGGTGTTGCCGGAATAGGGGGCGGAGAAATCGCCGTATGAGGGCGCAGGCTCACCTCTGAGGGGCTTATCGCTGGGCAAGGTGTATTTGCCATCCTCCACGCTATCCACGCTGATAGCCCGGAAGGGGCGCACTGCCCATCCGGATTTTCCGTTATACTCCCACTGCTCGTTCCGGAACAGAATGCCGATTTCCTTCTTTGCAAGGGAATTTTCGTCCCAATCCCAGGTATATCCACGGTTGGATTCTTCAACGGAGGTAACGAAACCCTTAAGGATGGATTTCGTCCATTCGTCCTTATCGCTGCCGTCGTTTTTGGGCAGCCACAGGCGGAGAACGCCCTTCCACTTCTTGTCCTCCCGCTGATTCCGCTTGAAATCCTCGTCGTAGTACCCGGCAAACTCACCGGCGGAGATGTCGAACAGCACACACAGCTGATCGCCGTAGTCGTTATGCTGCACCGCCGCCCGCTTGATCGTGCAGACGTAAGCCCCAAGGGGCAGCTTCTGACGGTCGCTGAATGCCTGTACGTTGTTCCAGTTGCTCGGTTTGTTAATCATTTTTTTCAGTTCCCTTCTTGTTTAATTCGTAATATTCCCGAATGGAGGTATCCACGGCTTTCAGATCGTTATCAATCTCAGCCGGGAACATGTCCATAGGAGACTTGCAGGTTGTTGTGCCGTCGCTCTGGGTCACAAAAACGTGTTTTTTCCCGTCTGTATAGCAGAGCAGGACAATGGAGAAAAGCCCCTCCACGGTCAGCTGGTTGTCCAGCATCTTTCCTAGAGTCTTTGCCCGGGTCTTGCCGGTGTTGCTGTCCTGATCTGTATGGTGCAGGAAATAGACGATCACGTCCGGCTGGGTCTGGGTGATGACAAACTGCACCAGATTGTAGAAGTGCAGCGCCATGTCTGTGTACTTCCCGTAGCCGGTTTCTTTGGCTTTGGAGAAAGCCTCGAAACACATGAGGTACTGGCTATCATCAATCACGAACGCCTTTTTAGCGCTATTCTTGATTGCACCCATAATCTTGCCGTAATCGGCGGTATTTGCTACAGGAAGCTTTTTCCGGAAGGGGAGCGGCTTTCCTGCCACGTTGATAACGCTGACGTCGTTAGGCTCAAAGTTCCGCAAGCTGGCAGATTTGCCGCTGCCGGATTCTCCCAAAATCAAAACTGGGATTCCCATAATTTATTCCTCATCTTTCTTAAATTTCAGCGGGCATTCATACCCAACTGTCGCTCTTGTATCCAGCAGATACTCCCCGGTCAACCGGCACTGCTTCCGGGCGTATGTTTCCATACACGGGCACAAATCACAGCACACATGCCCCTCCGGGAAGTAAATGCTTGCCGTGGCCTTCTCGTACCACAGGCAGCTTTTTTTATCCGCCATAATCCACCTCAATCATAGGAAATATCCCGCCATTCCTCCCGGCTGTCCATGCAGAGGTCGCAAATGGCATCGCCCCGGATTTTCCAGTATCTATGTCCCACGGTTCTCCCGCAGCAGATGCACACCGGCCTTTTCTCGTCCGTTGCCTGGGAATCGTACAGATAATCGTAATCCGGATTCACACCAACATCATCCATTGACTTTCCTTCCTCTATTTGATATACTGTAAATGGTAGAGATTTTTTATATCGCTCGCCGTCCCCGGTGCTGTAACATCGGGGGCGGCTTTTTATTAAAGAACAACCACGACGTGCCCACTCTGAATTTCGGATTCCAGCGCCTTTTCCAAGTATTTCTTTACCGTATTCCGGGCGGAAAGCTTCCACATGCCACCGTCGGCTTCAATGAAAGAAATGTTTCTTTCGTTGATACGAATGAGAAATTGAGATTCCGGCTGCTCAACCTCCTGGAACGTGCGGTAAGGCCGTAACTTGATAATGGGTCGGATGGACGCATTGGATTGAAGGTCGATGCCCTTCTTGGTGACAACGCTGGTAGCAACGCCATTGTCGTTGTACGTGACTTTGCTCCCAGTGGTGATATCGGATAGCAGTTTCAAGGCATACTCCGTATCCGCCGTGGGCTGGAATCTTGTGCGCAGAGCGATCAATGCCTCTTCAAACGGCAAGGATACCTTCTCATTCCAGCCGGGAACATCGGTCGCATTGGCAGTATACGGGTACTCGCGGTTGTTACGCAGCTCCGCAGATGGGTGGGTGAAGCACTTTACCGTTTTGTGATCGGGAATTGTGATATAAACGGTGCTGTACCTCTGTACCGCCTCCGTTTTTACAAACGCTACCATGGCGTCGAGGCTGGAAAGCTGGATATTATCTACAATTTCCAGATCAGGCTTCACCTCGGCATAGCCACCTTCTGCGTCCGCAATAAAATCATGGTTTCCGGACGTGAACAGGTGTGGCGCACATAGTTCCTGAATTTTTTCGATTGCTTCTTTCAACATTGTTTTTTTCCTCCTATCAGGCCATTTTGATTATTTTCAGAGACGCGGGGGCTTCCTGCTCTTCTCCGTCCATGGACATCTGCCCTGGAACCTGGGGCACCATTTCGACAACTTGACACTCTCCAGTGCTGTCATCCCCAGCAACCCAAAGGGTTGTTCTCGCGGGCGTAGTAGGCGCAAGTGCTGATTTTACCGCAACGCTGACACCGATGTTCTGCCGATCATCGTCCGGTGTAAACTCGATTGTGAGCGTCAGCTTTCGTTTCTGCGTCGGTTTGGTGTTGGGGTCAAGGATATTATCAATGACTTTCGCCATCTCCAAATCCACGCGCTCCTGAAACGCGCCCCTTGCCATCTGCAAAATTGATTTTGGATCGTACATTAGAAATCCTCCTGTTTTTAAGATGTGTATCCTTTATCGCCCTCTGATGCAACGTCCGATACCGGCACCCATCAGGATAGCGCACACCCACATTGCGGGAACCGCCGCCCTGTCCGCCAGCAAATCCGCCTGCTGCCACCAGAAAAGCACCAGATTCAGCCCCGCATATGGGAGAACACGGAAAACGCATTCCCTGATATTGAACGGCTTCCGGTTCTCCGGCGCCGGCTCCCACCGGGCATCCACGGGTTTATTCCTGCTTGCCATATCCTCACCCCCTGACCTGATGATTTCGGTGGACTACGTCGAAAAGCTCCACGTTCTCATCGTCAAACGCCTTGCTTTCCTTCGATTCCATCAAAAGGGATTCCCGCAGATGCTCATTTTCCCGGCGCAACCGGCGGTTCATCTCCGCCATGGTGCGAAGCTGGGCAACCTCGTTCGGCATCATTTGGCGCTCTCCTTGTAGGGGCGAACATCCTCCATACGAACATGATGTTCCATCCCCCTGATATTTTTGAACACACACGCCCCCGTGTAGGATGCTTCCGGCGTAACCAGCGTTACGATTTCGCCGATTCTGAAATAGTGGCGGAATTTCCCGGATAGCTGATTCCCAATAACCCAGAACTTATCTCCCACCTTCGGCTTGCTCTCTTCGGGCTTGTCCTCCTTGCGCTTCTTCGCAAAAAGCCGCTCAACGGCGACCCTTGCGCCCTCCGCTCTGCTGTAGGTGTCCTTCGGATTGCACCGGGCTTCTGCGGTCTTCACGTCCCGTCCGCCCCGTTTCAGCGTGGCCGTGGTAATCATCCCGTCAAAGCGGAGTTCCACGGTGTATTCCCGATCAGACTCTGCAAGTCCAGAAATCATGTCTTCGTACCAGCACCAGCCGCAGCCATAAAAGTCTCCGCGATCCTCTGCCATGCGGTAGAAAATTTCTCCTTTGGAGTTGACGCTGACAGACGTGATCGTCATGGTCTCCCCCAGCCACTTGTTCATAATGCCGTTCCAGCGCGCCAATCGGGGCGTGCTCACAATCCGCACCCTATCCCCACACTTGTATTTCGCCATAAATAACTCCTTTCAATTTCGGTATTCTGCCGTAGATTTCAAATCACTGCAACTCCCTCGCAAACGCCCGTATCTCCTTCTCCGAATACCCCAGGGTTTTCAGGATCACCGCCGGGTTGGGGTGGAGGGTGGTCACCAGCTTCCGAAGGACGCTTACCCGCATTTCGGTTTTCCCCTTTTGGTAGTTCAGCAGATTTTGGTACCCCTCGCCGATTTTTTTTCCGAGCGCCGACGCATTATCGCTCTGAATCCCCGCCAGGGGGCAGCAGCGGTCGATTTCCTTCCAAAAATCATCCACTGCGTAGCGCTCGGCATACTGCCGGATTCTGGGCATTGGGTTCAACTCCTTTCTGTTCATAAATTTTTCAAAATTTGTTGATTTTTGCTTTTGCTGTGGTATGATTAGTTTGCCGCAGAGCATCCAGAACCGCCGTCAATCCATTGGAACAGGCCTTGAGGAATGCTTCCTGGTTAAGCTCTGCGTACCATTTGATTCGGCTCATGGCTTCTTCCAGCATTCCCTGCTGCGTGAGCCAGCCCAGATCGTGCAGAATCCATGCTGAAAACTCCAATGCCTCCGGGTCGAGCTTTTCTACGGTGCTATTCCCAATTGTCGCGTGGAATATCGCTTCCGTCACCGTATCACCACCTTTCGCCTAAAAAATTGAAGGGAGAAACCGCTATATGGAAATCTGGAACGTTTTTTCTGCCTTTTCGCTGCTCTTTTGCGCACTGTTTTTCTTCTCTTTCGTGCTGGACTTGATTAAGCTGGTAATCAATGGATTCAGGCACAAGCCGTACAAGATAAAGGCTGTAGAACTTTTCAATGAACCGGAAGACTGGCGCATATCTGTGCTTCTCGGCGTGGTGTTCTTGGTTGGCATGTACACTATAATCGCATGGCACGGAGACACCCGCGCAAGGGAAACTGCCACGGAGTACGAATACCTTCTGGAGGAAGCCCAAGCACAGACACCGGAAATGATCGAGTGCGACTACTGTTACGAGCCGTTCCCGGCGGAGTATGCCTATACTGTCAAAAACAGCAAGGACACAATTTGCCCAGACTGCCTTTCCAGATCTTTTGACGAGATCATGTCCTCTGAGGTCGGCAAGTGCTACAGCTGCGGTAATTTCTTTTATGAGATCGATTCATATGGGTACGGCCTTTGCGAAAAATGCGCGCAAGATGAATTGACGGATTGTGACAGCTGCGGCGAGATGACCTACCCGTGGGGCTCTGATTCCGGGTACACGCTTTGCCCCAGATGCATCGGGCAGGTGTATAACGACCCACGTATTGCCAGAGCCATTGAAAGATGGTTTGAGGAATAGGCCTCCTTTCGCCCCTCTCTATTGATTGATTAAAATGAAAGGTGTACAATAAATCTTGATACGGCGCAGGTGAAATTTCATGGAGGACAAAATGGACGGTGTAAAGCAATACCCAGTAAGTGTTTATTGCCCGATCAGTCATGTGGATGAATGGGTGTTTTTCCGAGAGGTATCAACAGATGAAGGATATCGCGCTCGTTTTGATGGATGCGACCATCAATTCAGCAAATGTGAGGAATGCGATGCCTGTGAAAAAGAGGCGTATCAAAAACTAATCAGCAGCGTTAAATAACCATCCTCTGCGCCGTATCTCACTTTCTAGCTATCTCTTCCACACAAGCCAGAGCAAATTTCAACGCCTGATATAGCGTATCGGCATCCGGGTTGATCTTCCCGCGCGCTTTTTCTTCACCGTTCTCTCCGAGCAGTATCATTTCCTCCTTGTGCATCCGCTCACGATGTCGAATTGTTGCTTGTAGAACATCCGCGCATTCTTTCGCGTCCATTTCTTTCACCCCCTTCCAGGCTTGTCCCATTTTTGGGACGTTTAGTGTAAAAAAATAAGTGCCTTTTCCGCCGGGTCGGTAATGCCTAGCTTCTCGCATATAGCCTCTATCTCGATAGTGTTAAACGGGATCTTCCCGTTCACTTTGGAATTCAACGTGTTTTTGGACATACCGATTTCCAGAGCCAGAGACCGCTGAGTAAATCCCGCTTCTACAATCTTCCCTTTTAACTTGTTCGTTGACATGCTTTGCCCTCCTTCCGTCTCATTTTTGGGACGCCTTTATACTATCACGCTTCTTCTCGTTTGTCAACCCAAAATTGGGACAATTTTAAAAAAATTTTTGTTCCGGTATTGCAATTTTGGGATAACCGTGTTATTCTATACGCAGAAGGGAGGTGCCATTATGAGCGATATTTCAAAGAGAATCCTAGAAACGATAACTTGCAAGGACATTTCCTATGGTGATTTATCGGATAAAACAGGTATTCCAAAGTCTGCCTTACAGCGGTATGCTACCGGGCAGACGGAGAAGATTCCAATTGATCGACTCGAAAAAATTGCAAGCGCAATCGGCGTAACGACATCATTCCTTATGGGTTGGGACAGCGCCGACAAAAAAGAACAGCCCCCCAGAGGGGAGCTGTCCGAAGCCAAGAAAGCTATGTATGATTTTGTCGATTCGCTTTCTGACGATCAGGTGCGGCGGCTTCTTCAGATAGCACACGCCGCATTTGAGAAATGAACCATTCAAATTGCGCGTCGTTCATTTCCGATATAAGCCGTTTCAGTTCTTCTCTTTCCTTCATGCTTTCTCCCTCCGCTATATATTTATAAACGTTTGTTTGATTACGTAGCGTATAATAGCACGTCATGTGTCCAATAAACCGGACTAATTAGAAATTTGCACAAAAATTTTTCTTTTCGTTGAAATTATTTTCCAGGCGTGGTATTATTTTCCTGTAGAATTGTCCAGTTTGGCGCTGATATAAATAGTTGGAAAGGACGTATGACGCATGAAAGGATATGAATTGGAAAGCTATTCCGAACAAACATTTGAAAGCATAAAGCACATTGACGAATATGGCCAGGAATATTGGCTTGCCAGAGAACTTGCGCGAGTTCTTCAATATGCGGACTGGAGAAACTTTGAAAATATTCTCTTTAAGGCGATGGACGCCTGCAAGAACAGTGGAATTTCTATCGAAGACAATTTCGGCGAAGTTACCAGTTTCACAAAAATGAACACCGGAAGTGTCCGTAAAATTAGTGATTATGCACTAACTCGCTATGCGTGTTACCTGATTGTGATGAACGGCGACCCTTCTAAACCCGTAATAGCTGTCGGTCAGACATATTTTGCGGTAAAAACGCGTCAGCAGGAATTGATTGACAACTACGACCAGCTTTCCGAAGATCAGAAACGATTGGCAATTCGTGATGAAATGACCGCTCACAACAAGTCTCTTGCGGAAGCGGCACAAATGGCCGGAATTGAAGATCCACGGGACTACGCAATATTTCAAAACAAGGGCTATCAGGGGCTATACGGCGGACTGGGAATGAAGGAGATTCACGCACGAAAAGGCTTAAAAAAGAGCCAGAGAATACTGGATCACATGGGAAGCACTGAACTTGCAGCAAATCTCTTCCGCGCCACCCAGACGGACGAAAAGCTTCGCCGCGAAGGCATTCGCGGCAAGCAAGCTGCAAACAATACGCACTATGAAGTTGGGAGGAAGGTGCGTCAGACCATAAAAGATTTGGGTGGCACCATGCCGGAAGACCTGCCTACGCCGGAAAAGAGCATTGCTCAAATTGAGCGTGAGCAAAAGAAGCTGAAAGGCGAACGCGAGTAAATCTTCCACCAGAATCCAGGATTGCCCCGCCACCCGTGCCACAAGGTGACGGGGCTTTGCCGCCGGTAACGACGTGTGTCCCTTGCCGGTTGCACCTTTACCATAGTCCCTACCACTATAAAAGTAAACGCGCAAATCGGACAATCCGTTTACACGGCGTAGATTTTGCGTGCCAAAATGAAAGGAGCGAGTTATTTTGCCCACGGAGGAACGTATTTTGGCGCTGCATGAGCAAAGCCTGACGTTGGTGGAAAAAATCAAGGCCGCCAAGCAGCAGCAAGGCAAAACCGTTCAGCAGCTGGCCGACGAGACCGGGATACCGAGAACGACCCTAAACCGTTTCTTTGCCGGTACGCTGATGAACCCGGGCTTCATGGATGTGTGCTCCCTATGCGCAAGCCTGGAATTATCCGCAGACGAGCTTATCGGGCTTTCCCCGCAGAAAAGCGACGATTCCGTTACCGTGGATTTTTTGCAGCTTGAACTCGATCACAAAGACGAAATGCTGCAAGAAAAGGACGCCGCAATATCCCGCCTCCTTGATCGGAGCCGGATTCAGGAGGCGGGAATATCTGCCCGGGATACCAGAATCCGCAAGCAAAGCGACGCCCTTTCAGAAAAAGACAGTGCGCTTGCATCCGCGCAAAGGGAAGACAAGCCCTTGATTTACGGGCAGTGCGCGTTAAACATTCTGCTGGCGGCGGTACTCATAATCTATATGGTGCTGGATGCCCGGAACACGGAAATGGGGCTGATTCGCTCCGAAAAGATTTCTGCGGTAATTTTATTTGGTGCGGCAGGAATCGCCGCCGTTTTTATGCTCACGGCATTTTTGATTTTCCACAGGCTTTTAAGTGGAGGCGAACGAAATGGCAAGAAGAAAGAAGGAGCCGGAAATCAGGCTCCCAAAAATTAAGCAGCTCCCATCCGGCGCATGGAGAACGCGCATTTACATCGACGGCCGCACGGTGTCCATCACGAAGCCCACATACGACGAATGCGCGGCGGAATACCTCGCCATGAAGCACGGGGTCATTGAAGCGAAAGCCGCCCCCATGAAGCACGGGGTGCCGCTGGGGGACGCTCTCGACAAATACATTTCGACCCGGAAGGGGTTCAAGTCACCGTCAACGATTTATGCGTATGAATCCTACCGCAAGCAGCGCTTCCAAAGCATGATGGTGGCTGACGTGTACACCACCACGGACGAACAGTGGCAAGCCGCCATCCGCAGGGAAGCAAAATCGTTGTCCCCGAAATATATTAAAAATGTGTGGATGCTGATCTCCGCCGCGATATTCGAGGAAACCGGACGCAGGCCACGGGTGACCCTGCCGGAAAAGGAACACAACGAAAAGCCGTACCTTGATCCGGATCAGATACCGGTGTTCCTGCAAGCCATAAAAGGGGAATCGATAGAAATTGCCGCCCTGCTGGAATTGTCCAGCTTGCGCAGGTCTGAGATGCTGGCGCTGACGTGGGACAAGGTCGATTTCAAGAACGAAATAATATATGTCCACGGGGCAAGAGTGGCCGGGGACGGCGGCAAACTGGTTCACAAGAAGCAGAATAAAAACGATTCCTCCCGGCGCACGGTGCCGATTATTGAGCCGCTGATGGAAGCACTAAAGGCAGTTGATAACAAGGAAGGCTATGTCGTCAACCTGACCGGCGGGTGGATATGCACAAGGATAAACGAGATTTGTTCCGCCAACGGCCTGCCGAAAGTCGGGAATCACGGATTGCGGCACAGCTTCGCGTCTCTGGCTTATCACCTCCAGATACCGGAAAAGATAGCAATGGAAATTGGCGGGTGGGCAGATGACGGAACGATGCACAAAATATATACACATCTGGCGCAGAAAGACATTGCAAAACGGGCGCAGGATTTTCGGAACTTCTTTGTGTCAAATGCGGATAAAAAAGCACAAATTTGACACGCCATTTGACACGGATTTTGAAAAAGCATTGTATACCAACGCTTTTTGGAATTTTAATCGCGGGTTCGATTCCCGTACGGGTCACCATGCATAAAAAGCCCTAGAAACTTATTCTAGGGCTTTTTTATTGCTTTATCAGCTATATTCCCACGTTCTTCGAACTATTCTACGTGAAAATATTACCACAGATTTTAATATTTTCCCGCGTGCGGTACGTTTTTATGGCGCAAATTTGACACGCCATTTGACACGAAATTTGCCACGCTTACCGCTTGTACATCCCCTGCACCACTCCGACGTTCTCCGCCCGTTCAATATCCCGCTTGTGCAGGTACTCATAGACGGCCATCATGGCCGCAGGCGGCTCGCCCTTCTGCTTGCGGTATTCCTCGATGTGGGAAACAACGGCCTTGTGCAGGGCGTTCATGTGGTTCATTTCCTCCCCGCTCAGCCTGTAAAACAGGTCTGCCAGTTCCGGGTCGTCGTGCTTGTATTCCACGGCCAGCTCCGCATAGGTGTGGGCATCGCAGAGTTCGTCCTCGATATGTTCCATTAGGAGTTTGATTTTTTTCACACTAAGCCTCCTTCAGTACGTTCACCGTTACGGAGGATACGCTTGCCGCTCCGGCGTTGGAGACCCAGGCGTAAATGTCGATGGGGTATACCAGATCGGCGCAGTTGCAGCCGCTGGGGACGACCAGATACAGCAGATTGTCCAGGCTGATCTCCGTGCTTCCCACGGGAACAGGGATGGATTTCAGCGTAGAGGCCAGAGCCACGCCGTTGTAGTAAGCCTGGACGTTCAGCGTTCCGGCGGTGGTGACGGCGGCGATCAGCTGGGCGGTCAGGCGGTACAGGCCGGTGCGGGCGATGCCGATGTTATTTCCTCCGTCTCTCACGGCGGGGCCGGTAGGCAGACCGGCGGTGGCTCCCATGTTCAAGGGGGCCGGGGTCGTGGTCAAATCCTGTGTGGCGAAATTATATTTCTGCGCAGCGGATTTCTTGTTGCAATTACAATTACAAGCCATGTTCTTTTCTCCTTTCATTCGTAGTAAAAGCCCCCGCAGCGTTTGCCGCAGGGGCTACGCTGTTATAGCGTGAGTTGTGGTTTAGCAGTTGCAGCCGCAGAAGGGACTAGGGCCTGCGTTGTAAGAGTAGCCGTTGGGGTATCTCACGACACCGTACAGTTGCTCCCGCACAAAGAGCTGGCTGTTTGCCTGCTCCAGCTGTGCGATGCGCCCTTCCAGCTGGCTCTTTTCCAGAGCGGCGAATTTGGCGTCAATGTTTGCATTTACGCTGTCAATTGCCCGCTGCGTCTTGCAGCAGCAGTCGGCCATCTGAGACTGGATGTTGTTTCCGGTTTGCATGATGGTCATGTTCGTACCGTTCTGGGCCAACGCCATTTCCTTACCCAGCTGACCGATGTTGCCCTGCATCTCGTAGCCGAGGTTACAGATGCCGCTGCCAATATTGGTCAGCCTGTCGTTGAGCTGGCCGAACTGCTGCCCAAACAGGATTTCCTGCTGAGACGCAGCGGTAGCGTACTGGCCGAAACTATCATTGTTGTTCCAGCCGTTCCGGCCGAAGCCGAACATGAACAGGAACAGAACAACGATCAGAAACCAGCCGGAACCCCAGCCTTCGTTCTCGTTACTACGAGTTACGGCAGCGATATCGGATAAACTCATACCATTGTCCATTTCGTAGATTCATC
Source organism: uncultured Eubacteriales bacterium (assembly GCA_900546075.1). Taxonomy (GTDB): domain Bacteria; phylum Bacillota; class Clostridia; order Oscillospirales; family Oscillospiraceae; genus Faecousia. Next base: position 11,375 of record URBH01000019.1, read on the forward strand.
CTTTCATAAAATAATTTATTGTTTCGGCCTTCTGTGCACCGGAAGCCGCTACAACTTTATTTAAGACCCAAGAACTGCATAAAATCCTTGGCTTGGGATTGGAGCTGTTGGAACTGCTGCTGGGACATTTGCCCGGATGAAAGCATCTGCTGAATCTGCTGCTGTGCCTTCTGCGGTGTCATGCCCTGCGCAAATTTGCGGAACTCAGACAGCATTGCCATCGGACTGTTTCCCTGCGCCTGCTGCGGATTCAAAACGTCCAGTAGTGGATTGTGTGCCATTGACCATTGCCTCCAATCTGCTGAGTCTTTCCTCGATGCTCGCCCTGTGCTGTTGGTCTGCCTGCCTGGGGTCAAATTCCGAAAACTGAAAATACCGTGTATTCGTAATGCCCATTTGGTCGGCGCTCCGCACAGCAAATACATTTGCGTTCTGTGTCATCACCCAGGCTGTTTGCCCGGGCATGACTGATACCTGGTCCACATCCGCAACGTTAGGTACCCGTATCCAATCCATGCTGGCTTGCTGCATAGGCTGTTGCCGGTATTGATTCTGCTGCTGGAATCCATACCCGTTCGGCTGGTTCCACTGGCTATTCCACGCCATATTTACCGCCCCTTTCTGCTTATATCATAACAAAAATCCCGACGGTAGAATCATCATCTACTCGTCGGGATTTCGTCATATAATCGTCAATAAATCGTCACGCAGAATCAGAATTTCAGATTTTCAGGGAGCTTGTCACTGTACTTTCTGCACAATTCGTATTCTATCCGCAACTTTTTAACCGTTCTTGTGATAGTGGCTTGGGACACACAAAACTTGTGGCACTGTTTTGTCTGGCTCCATCCGGCGGCTCGGGTGCGGATGATCTTTTCCTCCAACGGCGTGAGAATCGCCAGAGAACAGAACTCATCCAGAATCACCCGATTCCACGGGACTTTATCCACTTATCACATCAGTCCTCCTTTGGGGAACTGTAAGTTCTTGCCTGTTTGCTGTCAGCGATACCGGCGGTGGTAGGATCATTGACCACGCCCAGAATCACCAACAGGGCAAACACGGCGTTCACCACGGCCAGCAGCTTGTCGCCGATTTCGCCCAAGTCCAGCGTAAAGCCGAACAGGGCGGCTACCGTCTGCACCAGCAGAAGCAGCGCGGGAATCGCGGCCAGCCAGAAGTTCTTGTTCTTGATACGTACAATCCAGTTAATCATTTTGTTTTCCTCCTTAAATTTAGCCCAGCCCAAGCCGGGCAAGAATAAACCCTACGACAGCGGCCACAACGATGTAGATGACCTTTTCCACAACGCCCTTCCACCGCTTGCCGGGTTCGGCTTTCAGCTCCTGCACGTCCGTGCAGAGGCCGTCAACCTTCTCCCCGGTAACCTCCACCTTCTCCGCCATGACAGCGACGGATGTTGCCAGCGTGTTCACCGCTTCCGTGTGCCGTTCCAGCGCGTCCAGACGGTGGGAGTTGGATTTGCTCCGCTGTTCTACCGCAGAAAGCCGCCCAACGATTTCCGTTTCTTCCATTGGCATACTCCCTTCTCAGCCGTTCCACCGGCTGTACTTCCCGTTGTCCTCGTGAATCCCCCAGCCGTACAGCCCCAGACCGCCCCGCCCGGGGATTTTCTCAGCCTGTACCTCCTGCGCTATGGCATACAGCTTCTCCGGGGAAATAGCCCCCGAGAGGTCTACGGCCTGTCCCGTGGTGTGCAGGGAGTTGGATACTCCGCCCACTTCGGCATTGTGCCGCTTGCACCGCACACCGGAATTTACATGCAGGGGAACCCCCGCCCTGCGGCGTATCTCGTCGGCCATGCGGACGGTTTCCTCTGCGGGTTCTGCGGGGAAGCCGTTGCAGTATTTCCCGCCGCACTGGCACCGGAATTCCTTCCGGGTGAAGTACCGGATATCGTCCCAGAATGTTCCCGTCTTCGGCGCGTCGCTGCTCCCCGGCTTCTCCACTTTGATAGCCGTCCCGGCAATAGCACCAATCAGCATTTTCTTGGTAGCCGCCCCCGGTATCCCGTCCACGGTAAGTCCGTAGTCCGCCTGAAACGCCCGGATAGCCCTCTGTGTGTTCCTGCCCTCAATACCGTCAATCGTGCCGGGAGAATAGCCCAGATAGGCGAGCAAGCACTGAATTTGCTTTACCGTCATACGTTCACCTCTTCCCAGCCCTGGGGGTATGCGGACGGCGACCATACATTGCTGTCCAACGTGGAGCGGTACACTTTGCTGCCCTCCGTGCAGCAGTCACCCTTATTGTAGGGGCTGGTAGCCATGGCGACGAACGGCAACGCTTTTGCAGGGTCTGTGCTCCAAGCAAACCCCCACTGTGCTGGAAGTTCCTCTGGCTCCTTAGTGTAGATAGTGCTGTCATAGGGCTGCACCAGCCGCACCACACGGCCAGCAGATGATTGGCACACAAACCCGGCCTTGCGCTCCAGCATGTTTTTGTTTGCGACAGCGGCCTTAAAACTGGGAATGTCGCTATCCGCCGCGTTCAGTTCGGTGCCTGTCATGTCAGGGGCTTTCTCCTGCAAGGCAAGCGCGTTCGCCCGCCCCTGGGCATACATGATGCTTTTTCTTTCCTCTTGCGTCACAGACTGTCAACCCCTTTCTTGTAGGCTTCATCCAGCTCTTTCAGCTGTTCCTCTCCGCCGCTGGCTTTCATTTCCGCGATTTTAGCAAGGATGGCGTTTTTGCGTTCTTCGATGGTCATGCGTTCACCCCCAGAGCAGTTTCGATCTCGGATAATGCGGCTTCGTATTCGGTATTCTGAGCAGCAACTGTTTGGTATTGCTCACGCTCATACTCCCGCTGAGCGGCGTCCAGCTCCGCCCACGGCTTCCACGGGGTAATCATTTCGCCAGCGAACACCACGCCATCAGCACGTGTCCACGTCTGTCCCATCGGGATGAAGCGGTATCCCTCAATGTAGGTGTCGCATTTGCCATCGAAAGCATCCGTTTCTACGGCGGTATATGTGATATCTGGGTTAATTAGGTGACACCTAAAATCGGAATCAATATATATTGTTTTCATTTAGGCCACCTCACTTATATTAGACTAACTTCTGACACTTTGACCGAGCCGCCTTTTTCACTATTGAAAGATAGCATAACAGTATTTGCTCCAAAGACACTCGAAATATCAAGACTAACTGTACCAGTTGTTGCCGTGGTGACTTTTGCGGCTGGGTTACTAATCGAAGTAGCATACAGATAGACGCTAAGAGATCCGTTATCTATTGAATCTACTGTTACTGAAAGTGCTTTATACTCACTTACGTCGATCTTATTTTTCGGACCACACGAGAAGGTTTTTTCGGCGTAGGCTACTATACTAATTTGTTGCCCTGATATACTAGCTGAGCCGGCGGAGGTAGCACCAGTGCCCCACCCACCAGTTATTGCGTCACAAGTATCGCCATTGTTGAAAAGATGGGTGATATATTGCAGGGTGATATTCTCGGTCTGGCCGTCGGTGGTTATCACGACATCGGCACTTTTTGACTTATCCCCATCCGTAGCTGTCGCCGTCCAAGTTCCTGCATTATAGACTATGCATGTCCACGAACCACTGGTGTTTGGAGCGGTAAGGGTTGTAGTTCCATCACTGCACGTACAAGTTGATCCCGCAGGGTAAGTGACGTTGATTGTAGCTGAGAAGTACGTTATTGTGACATACTCTACAGTTAAACGAGTAATGTCGACGTCTTGGGTTGCGATACTGCTGCCCTTTGTAGCAGTAACAGTCCATGTACCAATGTCCAGACCGCTGAACGTCCACGTACCATTTTTTTCGGAAGCTGTTTTTGTGGTTGACCCCATTTTACAGGTTACAGTGGAACCTGTGGGGGCGGTCACAATTATTGTCGATTTGTTGGGGCTTCCGCCGCTGGCACCAAATCCATATAAAGGCACTGCAATGCTCATACGTACACCTCCACCGTGATGGGAATGTCCACCGTGGGCTTGTCCTCAAGGCAGGTAAACGTCAGCACGTTGCCCGACCGGGAAGCGAAGCTCACCATACCGCACGCCTCTTTCAGCGCGACATTGGCAGGCGTGTCACTTCCATACGCCGGATAGGCCATAGCTTTCTTTGCGTCCGTCAGGCCGGCCACGGTAACAGACTGGACATACGGCGCACTGCCAGCCCACCCGGCAACGGGCAGTGTTGCGGAGACGGAAACTGTTTTGACGCCGTTCAGAGCCGTGTCCACATAGCCCTTGTTCACCGCGTCGGCATTGTCCGAAGGAGTGCCCAGCCCCGTGACCTTGTTCCCGCTCATGGCGATATTCCCGGTCATGGTGCCGCCAGACCTGTCCAGAAGGCCGTCTGTGCTGACAACATAGTCGTTGATGGCGGGAACGACCTCTTCGTTTATGAACTTCTTGATGGCGATTCCCGCCTCGTCGAACTTTGCCTTGAACCCCGCCTCGGTAAGGCCGTCATCCACATTGGGGCGTCTGCCCAGCTTCTGAATGACCTCCATATCGGCGGTCAGTTCCGGTATCTTTGCCATTTATGCTCCCTCCCTGTTCAGCGCCCTTTGCAGCGCTCCGTTTCCGCCGCCGCCATTGACGGGCATATCCTCCGACGTGGTCTGGACGCTCATTCCCGTTCCCGGATTCCCGGCGGGAGCGCTGGCCATGGCCGCCGCTTCAAAATCGTCCAGAAGCTCCTGCTTCTTGGTGATATAGCCGTTGGGGAGCCGTTCAAGGTACTGCTTCGGCGTGATCAGATGGTTCATGAGAAGATTGTCCAGCGTCTGCATGGAGGCCATTTCCGACCAGTAGGAACAGGCACCCACGTCCTGCTTGATGGACATTTGCAGCTCCCTCAGGACGCCGAAATCGAACGGCCGCATAAAGGTCTGCTTGGGCAGCTGCATCCCAAGGGGCTGCTCACCGGGCTTGTCCATGCCCAGGGAAGTCTCCACCATGCGGGTGCCGTACTTCGCCGCCATCATGTCAAGCCAGATTCTTCCCGCTTCCTCCATGCACTGGTAGTCGTTCTGCTTGGTCTGCTCCATAGGGGTGTTGGCCGCCCGCTGCAAGGCGATAATCGCACTTGTGGTCTCAATCCGGGCGTCGCCCATGGCCACGTCAGACGCGCCCAGCAGAGAGCGGGTCTTGTCAAAGCTCAGCTCGATAAACTGGGCAATCTGGGGGCTGACGGATGCGCCGTCGATAATCTTCGCTACATTGTTCACGTCTCCGGAAATGCCGATGGCCGTTCCCACGCTTCCGTCCCAGTGCTTGATCTTGTTCCGGTCATAGACCACTTTTGGGAACGCTATGGTCAGAAGGGAGATGCTGACAAGGGCGAACATCTTGTTGATAAACTTCTGGTTGGGCAGCATTCCGGTGGCCAGCGCCTGACCGTGGTAGCAGTCCCGGATATAGTCCCAGTTAATCCAGATCAGCGGGTACAGACTGTAGCCGGTGTCATAGGCATTCCGAAGAATCCCCTTCTCCGTGCTTTCCATGCACCAGATGGTGCGGGTGTCCCGGTTCCGGAAATAGTAGGTCAGCACCGTCACCTTGTCGTCGGTGTAGCTGTCGTATTTGTTCTGGAATTTATCGGAATCCGCCGTAATGCTGTCCGGGTCGTCAATGCCGCACTGCCCGGCCTTTTTCAGCTCCTCCGCCCGCCATTGGACGTCCTCCACCAGCTCCCGGCGCACAAGGATGATCCAGGGCTGACGCTGGACATCCCGGCAATTGGGATTGCCGAACAGCACCCGAAGGTTGTCCACAATCTCCGCCACGATCTCTCCCTTGACGTCCTGACCGTTTTCAATGGTGGGGTCAAAGTAGAAGTGCATACAGCCGTCGCCGGTAACGGCGGCGTTGCGCAAAAACTCCCGGTTCTTGGCCACGATCCGGTTGCGCTCGATAATGGCGGCAAACTGGTGGTTGATGATCTCGGCGAAGCCTTCCAGCTCTCTCTGGGTATACCGGGAGGTGGAGGGCAATGGCGTCACCTGAATGGTCATGTTGTCCGAGGTAATGGTGGACACCTGAAAGTTGATGATCTGCTTGAACATGTTGTAGGTGGGGGTAGGCAGGCCGTTGCTCTCCACGCCCTCCCATTGATTTCCTATGAAGAAATCCTCGTTGACCTTCACCGTGTCATACAGGCCGATCTGCTGGTTGAAGCCGTAGGCCTTTTCGTAGCGCTTCTGGATTTCCTCGTTGGTGGGAATCTTCTGTTTTCTGCTCATTATTCGGCTTCACCGCCCATCCGCTCGGCCTGACGGCTTTTCTTCGCCGCCTCCAGGGGGTCAAAGCCCAGAATCCCGGAAATGCCCAGGTTAAAATCATTCACGGACTTGACCGCCTCCTTTGCCGCCTCATAGTCCGGGACAAGCCCCTGCTCCAGAACGCCGACCCGGTCGCTCAGCTTTCGGAGACTTTCGGCTTCCTCCCGGTAGTGCGCCCGTCTGCGCCGGTCGGAGACAACCACCGCGCCCAGAACGAGGCAGGCCACGAGAATATTCAGAATCATGAGAATTGTCATTGTGTCCTCCTTACTGGGGAAGGGGCGGTTGCCCGCCCCTCATAAATCAGGCCTGATCCTTCGCCGCGACGGCGGAGTTGAACATGCCGGCCTTTGCCGCATAAGCCCGCAGGCGGTCGCCGCTGGCCAGGGTGACGGCGGCGGTGTAAGCCTTTGCCTCCACGGAATACCGGGGGTCAGAGCCGTCAGTGGTGTAGTAGACGGTGGCGCCGCTGGTGGTGGTCTCAATGGTGGCAGCCTTGCCGCTCATGGTGATGGTGGGAGTTTTCACCACGGTGCTGGGTGCGCAGGCCACAAGAACGCCGTCGGCCTTCTTGCCCAGGACAAAGGCGTCGTACATCATACGGAACTCGATCAGATCGCCGGACAGGCCGGGAGGATCGACGTGGCCCTTGAAGTCCTTGATCTTCATGGGGGAGATGACGGACTTCTTGTGCAGGATCATGAACACCACGTTGGCGGGCATCCGGTCGTTGGACATGGGCAGAACGTTCATGCCGGAGATCTGACCCACGGTGCCCTTGGGCAGGGTCTTGCCGCCCAGAGAATCCAGGTTGACCCACTGCTTCGCCAGCTGGAGGGTGTCCAGATACTCGTAGGGAATCAGCAGACTTACGTCGCCCTTGACGCCCTTGTCCCGCTGCTTGTTCCGCGCCTTGATGATGTAGCCGATGATGGTGTCGGTGGTGGGGGCTGCCGTCAGCTCCTCGTGCATACCGGCGTTTTCCGCCCACTTTTTCAGGCGGTAGGTGTCCACCTCGGGGATGATATGCTCCTCCCGCTCCGCCTTCATGATGGCGCCGACCTTGTGCTTGTCCATGACCTCCATGTTGTTGCCCTTATCCACGGACAGGCTCAGGGACTTGTCCTGGGTCATGGTGAAGGTCTGCTCCTCGTTGCCCACTTCCTTGGTGTCGCCGTACCGGCTGCCGGTACCAACGCCCTTGGTGCGGTCGTAATCCTGCAGAGGCTCGGTTCTCAGGCTCTTGACATGGACGGTCTTCACGCCGGAAAACTCCATGTCCAGACTGTGGTCAAAGAGGCCGTCGGTCTCGGATGCCTTGTCGAAGCCCTCCATCAGGGCGGCCTTGTACTTTTCGTCAAAATGAATGGTTGCGCTCATAAATTTCCTCCTTAAATCAAAAAATGAGCCGCGGCTGTCCCGTTGGGATCAGCTTCGGCTCTTGGCTCCTGTTTGTTTATTCTGTTTATTCGAATGCCGACATGAAGTCGTCAAAATCGCTCTTTCCTCTCTGCCCGCCGGAATCCTTCTGGCTTCCGGGAGAGCTTGAGCGGTTTTCCCGGTTCTTCTTCTCGGCTGCCAGCTGACGTTCCAGCTCGGCGATTCTGGCTTCCTTCTGGGCGGCCTCGTACTTCTGGTAAGCGCTCAGGAGGGTCATACCGGCCTGTACATCAGGGGTCAGCTTGCTCACAAGCTCGTCCGTGAACTCCACCTCCGGATAGCTCCGGCGGAACTCGTCCACCTCCCGCTGTGCCCGATTCTGGCTGCTTTCCTCCGCCTCCTTCTGCTTGTCCTTCTCCGCGTTGACCGCGTCCAGACCCTTTTGCAGACGGGCGTTCTGAAGCTCCAACTTCGCCTCCGTCTCCGTGCGTCCCTCGCCCTTCCGGTAGCTGACATACAGCATTTCCGCCAGCTCGTTCAGGGGGGTGCCGGTTTTATCCGCCAGGGTGGTCATGATCTCCATCACGTCCTTCTGGCCGTCCAGCTGGGTTTTCAGCTCCTGAATGGTCTGCTGGGCACGCTCCTTGACCCGGTCGTAATCCGCACCCTTCTGGGCAAGGGCGGTCATTTCGGCAAGGCCGACGGTTCGCTCCTCCTTGTTGACCTTGATGGTGAAGGTCTGCTCGGCATCCGGCTTGCCCGATTCCTCCGGGGCGTCGACTTCCCCGCCGGTATCTTCTCCGGTTCCCTCGTCAGGTTTTTCCGCTCCATCATCGGTCACGGTGGTTTCCTGTTCCGTGTCAGCCTGCTCCTCGGTCTGTGCGCCGGTTTCCTGGTCGGTCACGGTCTGGTTGCCGTCCCCGTCAAAAGCCGCCACAAAGTCCTGGTAGCCGCTGTCCATCGTTTCTTCCATTGTGTGTTCTCCTTTCGTTTTCGGCTCTGGTAGGCCGTATATTCACGCCTGTGGTAGGGCGCAAATTTCTGATTTACCCCATGATGTAGCTCCGGCTCAGGCCGCTGCCGCACATGGCCGTCTGATAGTCCATGCCTCCCTCTTCCTCGTCGTCCTCGGTTTCCTCCCGCTCCCGCTCTCCGGGGAGGACGTAGGTCTGAGCAAAGTATCTCAGGGCGTCGGGGCCGTGGGTCAGCTCGTGAGGGTTCTTGCTGACATCGTTGGGGTCTGTCTTGTCGTGCTGTAGACACTTGATGCACTCAATCAGGCTGCCGCAGGTGTCGAATATGATAAGTCCCGGCTTTCCGTCCTCCCGGAGCTTGAAAAGCTCCTTCAGGGCGTACCAGCCCTGCTTCCGGTTATTATCCGCCTTGACCAGGCCAACCCCGTTTTCGGCGAAGGTAGCCGCCTGGGTCTTGCCCGTCTCCCGGCTCCGCGCCCACATATCCGGCGGGGAAATGGTAAAGTCGATATTCTCGTCCGGGCGGGTCAATTCCAGCTGCTTTCTCGCCGCGTCGGAAACCACCATGTTGCTTTGGGCAAACTGCCGGTAGACGTAGCACCTTCCGGTTTCGTCCACCGCTACCCAGATGCAGAAGAACATGTCCAGGCCGTAGTCCATGGCGCGGTAGCGCTGCCAGTTCGGCTTCAGAGGGAAGGGCTTGCAGGTGTGGATGCCGTCGGTAAACTCGTCGAAGTACACCCCTGCCAGGGCGTTCCAGTCGCCGTACCGATGCGCCCGCCGAACATCCTCGGGAAGCAGCTCCAGCTGCTTGACGTAGTCCGGGTTTGCTTCCATCAGGTCTTTGTTGTCGTCCACCGTGGCGGGGATGAAAACATAGTCCTTCGGGTTCTCCCCGGTCTTGAATTGCCGGTCTATGAACAGCCGCTTCACCCAGAAGTGGCCGGGTCCGCCGGGGTTGCAGGTCAGGTAAATCCGCTTGGGTATCCTGTTCGCGCCACGGACGATACCCGCCAGCCCTCGGAATTCGCTTTCCAGGAACTGGGTCGCCTCGTCGATGAACAGCCACTCGTATTCCTGACCCTGATATTTGCCCTGCACCGCCGCGCCGTAGCCGGGCATGTTGCCGAACTTGATCTTTGACCCATTGGCAAAGGTAATGACGTGGTCGGACTTGTTGTAGTTGAACGTACCCGGCGCCAGGATTTTCAGCATGGGGTCAATGAGCGTTCCCTCCATGTCCCCGTATTCCCGTCGGAGGATCAGTATCCGGATTCCCGGGTAGGTGTAAGCGCCCAGCGCCGCCTTGCGCACCACTGACCAGGACTTGCCGCCGCCTCTTGCCCCGCCGTAGCAGGTGTACTTTGCCGTGCTCAGGAAAAATTTCCACTGCGGCTCCGAATTGGGCGACCCGATATTCACTTTTACAGCGCTCTCAGCCGCCTTTTTTGCTGCCATTATCTGTCCTTTCCGGAAAACAAAAAGCCAGAACCAACGCTCTTTCCGGGCGTTCGCTCTGGCTCATGGCTCTGGCTTTTTCCGCTGTATTCAATTACGCTTTCGTTCTTGCATCGCCCGCAGAACAGCGGGAACCGATGCAGCTCCGTGGAGGAAAGCACTTTGGTCTTTGTCCTGCACCCACACACCGGGCAATATAAAAACCCTCGTTCATCTACTCGCACGATTGCCTCCCTTTCTCTTGGCGGGCTATACAGGGATCGAACCTGTGACACGCGGGTTAACAGCCCGCTGCTCTACCGACTGAGCTAATAGCCCATATTCTTGCCCCGGCTTACGGTGCCGGGGAACCGCTTTGCCCGTTTCCGGGTCGCCCTTCATTGGGCTGGTGCTGGTGGCTGGGGTCGAACCAGCTCCCTGCGCCTTATCACGACGCCGCTCCGCCTGTTGAGCTACACCAGCATTTTATTATTTTTTATGACCGCCTCTTCAAAACCGCCCCGCCCGTTTCCCCTCTACCCCCTCCCGGGGCAGTCTCAAAATTCGTTGCTGCGTATAGTATATATATTATATATTATATATAAGCTATAATAGTAATATTAAAGCTATAGGTTATATATAAGCTATATAAGCTATAAAGTATATACTAGTCTTTATCTTAGATATAGGCTTTAAGTATATTATTAATCTTACTATTGCCGCATTGACGTTTGAATTTTGCCGGGAAGAAGAAAACAGTCGGAAACTAGGAAATGGAAAGAGAGGGTGTGTCGCATATATCTATACCTTATCGAATGACCCCACCCCCTTCCCCGCTATCCCCCCGGGGGTGGGTGGCTCGAAAGAAAGCCCTTCGGTACTGGCCTATATTTCAACCAGCCAGGGGAGTTATTGCCAGCCAGGGCAGCACCACCAGCACCACAATAGCCAATAGCATTTATACCCCAATTGTCCACGACTGGAATACACCAATTGCAATTACCCTTGAAATGTTCGGACTTTCCCGATTACACATATAAACTCAAAACATTTCAGAGAAAACGAACGCAACAAAAATGATATTTTGTGGCGTTCACTATTTCCCGGCCTTCTTGCCCCTTGGATCATCCCCGCCAAACTGAATATTGATCTTCGTCGGGCTTGCCGTGCCTACGTCCCTATCGGTATAGCTGATACCGTCGCCCACATCCTGCTTCAAGGCAAATATACCCTTTGACTGCACCTGACCAGACCAGCCCGACCCGCTGAGAATCTGCCCGCGCACCCATGTGGCCATTCTTTTTAGCGCAACAGCTCTATCATAGTATGCAGACTTCCTATCCTGCCCTCTTTCCATGCACTCTTTCACCTCTGCCTCCGTGTAACCCAGAGTAGCGCAAAAGTGCGGCCATGAAGCCCTAGGAAATCGCTCTTCCGCCAGATCTTGCTTGTACTTCTTGATAGCGGCATTCAGTTCTTTCTCCGGCATCCGAAACGGGATACCAGCGCCGGAATTTTCGTTTCCGGGCATCAAAACCACCTCCAAAAGTTCGGAAATCAACATTTATCTAACCTCTATAATATTCAATAAATGGCCGTTTGTCAACCCGTTTTATTATCGAATCGCGATAATCAATACATGATAATCAAAAAGAAAACGCTGCATTGTAATAATGCCCCGCAGTTGTGGACAACGATGTAAAATGCGTGGTACTTGCGGCCGTGGAGTGCTTAATCTCTGGGAAAGAAAAAAGCTGGAATAATTCAGATATAATAATTAAATTAAAGCGGGAAAAAGGGTAGGCTTTGGGGTGGCGAAAAAAATTTTGAAAAAAGTAAAAATAGTGCTTGACAATACTAAGCTAGTATGTTATTATGAGGGCACAGAAAGCAAGACACCAATCAACACGAAGAAAGGAGAACAACATGGGACAGACCGACAGCCAGTTCAAAGCCTTTATCCGCTTTGTTCTTGATGCTCTGCGGGAGATCGCAGCAGAAAAGGACGAAGAAAAGAGAGCCGCCAAGATGGAAAAGGTTCTCGACAATCTGCAAAAGACCCTTGAAGACTGAATGAGCCGGGGCGAGCAATCGCCCCAACTCCCGAAAGGAGGTTGAAGATAATAGGGAAAACAAGCACCGAAATAAAAGCCCGGTGGAATGAAAAGACTTATAAACGTTATCAAATCTATTTACGGCAAGATGAAGACCGTGAGCTTATAGAGTTCATAGAGCAAAACAAAGGAACCCATGGAACCACGGATATTTTCCGGAGCGGTCTTGAAAAAGTAAAAAACGAGGGTCTTAATTGACCCTCTTGATAATAGCATACTAACTTAGTACATAAGAAAGGAAAATCACAATGAAATACTTCACCACCTGCACCACTCTTGACGAACTGAAAAAGGAATTCCGCCGTCTTGCCATGCTGCACCACCCCGACCACGGCGGCGACACCGAGACCATGAAAGCCATCAATGCCGAGTATGACGCGGTATTCCCCGCTTTCAAGCTGGCCTATAACCGCACCGCCAAGACCCCCACCTCCGAGACCGCCCAGAGCACCCGCAGCGAGTTCTATACCGCCAACGGCTGGAAGGGCAGCAACTACGAATCCGGCCGCAGCCTGAAAGAGATCGCCCAGCTCGTCCGCCAGTTCATCAGGGAGCAGTTCCCAACCTACAAGTTCAGCGTCCGCACCTCCTACGCTTCCATGTGCCAGGAGCTGCACGTGGACATGAAGGAAGCCCCCTGCAAGATTTACAAGGACTTCGACGAGCTGACCGAGCAGGACAAGAACGACCTTATCCGCCGCATGACCCGCAACAGCGTTTTCACCCTGAGCAGCTGGAATGGCGCCGAATTAAAGGCCGAGTTTGAGCGCATCTGGGCAGAGCGCGGTGATTATTACAAGTGCCCCTCCGACCAGCTGAAAGCCGCCGCCGAAGCCGTGGACGGCTACGTGAAATCCTTCAGCTTTGACGATTGCGACGGCATGATTGATTATTTCCACGTGAATTTCTATTACTTCGGCTGTCTGCAAAACAACGCCCGGGATGTAAAGTTCGTTCCTAAGACTGCCCGTGTCGCCGCGCCGAAGGAGCCGAAGCCGGAAGAAAAGAAAGCCGGCTTTCTCCGGGTGGAGATCAACTCCGAGTTTGACGGTGTAGAGGTATACTTCCCCGATAAGCCCAGCGAAGAGACCCGTACCGCCCTGAAAGCCGCCGGTTACCGCTGGCACAGCAAGAAAAAATGCTGGTACGCCCGGAACACGGAACAGCACCTGCAAGCCCTCCGGGCAATTGAAACCGGCCTGACAGCATAAGAAACAGCCGCCCCAAACCCGGGGCGGCCTTCCCATTATTCACACAAGTTTCCCTTTATACAGCTTGTAGAACATCTGCGCTTCCTCGCTGGAGTACCCCAGCGCCACCCATGCGGCGATCATGTCCGCCTTCCTGGTGAACTCCTGAGTGACTCCATAGGTCTGTGTAAACTGCTCCGCGGAATACCCTCTGCCCCGGAGATAGGCATACTTGAGTTCCGTCTTGTTGGGCTTCTCCGCCTCCGGGTTGTAGTCCGGCATATACAGCAGCATGATCCTGTCTTTTTCCTTGTCGCTCAGGCCGTCCAGCGCCGCGATATAGCCCCATTTGTCCCGGTTGGTAACGGTGGCCTCCCCCGTGTCCTTGTCCACGCTGCCGGTGCCCTGAAGGTCTGCAAGCCCCTTAATGATCCGGTCTGCCACGTCCGAAGAAAGGCCGGATTCCGTCATGGCGTCGAACTTCTCCGTTTCAATGGAGAATGTCTGCCGGAAAACCATCTTGTCCTTGAGGGCGTCGTGGGCGGCCTTGGTGATCTGGCCGGATTCATAGGCGTTTCCCAGTGTCCGCGCCCATTCCTGCGCCTTGTCCTTTCCGGCCATTCCGGAATTGTCGTCCAGATTCTTGTAAACCCCGTACAGGCTTGCAAACGTCTCACCGCTTACGCCGTTCTCCCTGGCGGTTATGTAGTACCCGATTCTGCCGCCGGTGCCGTTCTTAAATTCCTGCTTCTGGGCGTTCCCCAGGGATTCATAAATGCTGTAGGCCTGCCCCAGTGCCTCCGGCTCCATGGTGTCGAACGCCTTGGAAAATTCCGATCTCACCAAATCCTGCATAATGCTGTTTTCCACGGTTTTAGCGTCCTTCGGGCTGTCCGTCGTGTAATCGGAAACCGCCGCCCGGGCGTGTTCCGTGGCGTAGGTCTTCGCCCGGTTCAGGGCATTCGCTTTCTGCTCGTCCGAAAGATTCCGGAATGCTTCACTGCCCATCAGCCCGGTGTAATAGCTGCTCACCAGCTCGCCATAGGTCTTTTGGTAGGTTTCCCTTGCCTCGCCGTCCAGATTGACCGTCTCACCGTTTACATGGATAGACATGGGTGCCTGTCTGTCCGGGATAAAGCTGGTATCACCGTCAAGGCTCCCGCTCAGTTCTTCCAGATAGTTTGTCACGTCGTTCTTGCGGTAAGTCTGGGTTTTCGTCGGGTCGACAAACGTATTGAAGAACCCGCCCCGCTCCTGCGCCTCTCCCAGTCCGCTGTATTTCTTCGGAAGGGTCTGGGACAGGAACGGAAGTCCGGCGATGATGTTGTTTATGGCATACTCCGCTGAGGTCTCCCCCCGGGTGTCCCTGTAGTAGCCGTCGGTAAGCTGTGCCGTCTGCCTGACAAACTGCGGAATAAAGCTGCCGGCGGTATCTCCGGCATACCCGGCCAGTTCGTCCATTATGCCGGAAGCATCGTCCGCTTCAACAACACCGCTTATTAAATCAACCCCACCGGACAGGCCGGTCATCATGGGGCTGTCCATCAGAGAATTGAACACAGATTTCACGGTTGCAAACGGATACGCTTTCAGCATGTCGGCAACGCTGTCCTCTTTGGAAAGCTCATACCCGAGATATAGCTGGGTATTGAACGGCTCCAGGAAGTCCAGGCTTGTGATAATGTCCCCGTCCTGCCATTCCGAACTCCCGCCGTCCAGTCCTCTTTTGAGGGCGCTCCAATTGATTTGTGCGCCGCTTCTCCCTTCGGCCTGTAAAAGCGCCTTTTCGTCCTTGTCCTTCGGCTCATTGACCTTTACAACGCCGGCTGCAGCCGCCGCTGTAAACATGGCAATCATTCCGACGCCGCTTAAGCCCCGGCCAAAGTCGGAAGCTACCTGCCTCTGCCGGGCAACGTCGATTTCCTTTCCGGCTTTCGCATCCTTTATGAGGGAAATAGCTTCTCCGACGCTCTTAACAACGCCCGTCGAATAGTCAATGCCCGTCTGGGTCACGTTCATAGGCACCGACGCGAACGGAATCACGGCATCTACTGCGACTTCTCCCGGTTTCCCGAAAATATCCCCTGCGCCTCTTTTGAACCCCGCCGCCGCTCTGGAAAGATCAGAGCCGCGGGTTTTGCCGTCGCTGTCTTTCCATGTTGCATCCTTGAATGTCCGCCGGTTCGCGGTGAATTCGCTCAGCTGCGCGATCTGTTCCTCTGTAAGGTTCGCATTTTTCAGGTTGTTCAGGCTTTCGGAAATCGCCGCATTCGTTCCGCCCTCAAAGATTTTGTCCGTTACCTCAAGGTTGTAGCTCATGTACTTCTGGAATGCGTACATGGCGCGCATAGCAACGTTGCCGGTGGAGCGGAAAGTCCTGCCCATGTATTTCCCGCTTCCGCCGTCGCCCATAGCTGTGGAAAGGGAGGCGCCCGCGCCCGTTTCAATCGGGATGTTCAGCTCCACACACAGCGACGCGAAGCTTGCCGCGTCCGCTGCACCTTTTGCATAGGCCTTCACATTCTTGAAGTCGTTTCCCACAGTCTTCCGGCCTGTGAACTTAGACAGAACCGCATCCATCATCCTTCCGCCGGTGCTGTCGCTTGCGGAATCCATCAGCCCACCGAAGGAGTTGCCCGTGATATTTCTTGCAAACGTTTTAAGGCTTGCAAGCATATTCTGTTTCCGGATTCCCATGGCAATTTCCGTCTTCGTCCGCGCCCGGAAATCATCCGACATTGCCGCGATCTGGGCGTTTGCAACCGTCTTAAGGTCGTCAAAATCCATTTTCCCAAGAATCCGCTCTGCTGTTCCTGTCAGATTCTGAGATGTGCCGAACCACGCCGTTGTATTCCTTTCCCTGGCGATCTGGCGGATAATGTCCCGCATTCCTGCGCTGTCTCCGTCATCCACCAATTCAACCGCAATTGCAATCCGGTCAATATTTTTTGCTATGTCCTTCTGCCACTGCTTATAGGTTTCTCCGCCTTCCTTCTGCCGGAATGTGGAATCCTCCCGCTTCATGTCAAGAATGGCGTTCCGTGCCCGTTGCGCGGCGGTCATTGAATCCTGCAAATCTGCCATTGTCCCGGAAATGGCGAATGCCTGCGTGACCTGTCCGGCGTTCGTCCCGATTTCCCGGATTTTCATATTCATTTCCGTGATCTGGTTCTGTGCGCCGTCAATTTCAGAGTGTACCAGATTCTTGGTCACATATTTGGCGGTCAAAAGGTCTTCCGCCGTCCATGCGTCCTTACCCATAAGGTAGTCATATTCCGCCTGAACCTTTTCCGGGGTACTGGTTCTTTCCTTTGCCGTGGCCGTGGTGTCCGCGTTGTGCTTGACGTCGTAAATTCCGGCATCCGGGTTTTCCCTGACCATCTGCTTATAGCCCTGCCGGATGTCCGCGTCCTTGCTGTGAAGTCCGGTGTTGCTTACCGTCCGCGATACTTCCAAATCCCCGGACGGCTCATTCTGCATTCCCACCGTGTCCACAGCCTGTCCGCCCTCTGTGGACTTCCCGGAACTGTCCGCCACCTGTGGACTGCCCTTTCCCATCAGGGAATCCCGGTAGGCCAGAGCTGCATCATAGTCGTTCTTGCTGTAGGTGGGCAGCGCTTCCAGCTGGTCATCCGTGATCTTCGGGTAAGTACCCATCTTTTGAGCAACGGTGTCCGCGCTGTCCCCGTTGTGCTTCATCACGTAGATGTACGGCTCGCCCTTGTCCGGCGTCCACCCCTCGTTGGCGTAGGTCTTGTTGAACTCCACCCTTGCCACCGGCTCAAAGCCATATTTGGCATAGAGTTTCGCAAGCCCTTCCCCGTAGCAGTCCAGCCGGTCGCCGCCCTGCTCAATGGCAATGGGCATCATGGTGTCAAGGGCTTTCGGGGGTCCTCCGTTCTTGTTCTTGAAAACCGCCACAATGTCCCCGTCCGGAGCAATACCCACGCCCACCGTGCCGTTGTCGTTCATGAAGGTTCGGACATTTCCGCCCTTCAGCTGCTGGGCGGATTTCGGCGTGACGCACCAGCCGTTTGCCGGGTCAGAGTTCCGCCCCGCAGTCAACGCCTGTTCATAGCTCACCGGGTCGGCGGTGGTATCCCTTACGGCATAAGTCGGTGTTCCCCGCTGCCTCTGGGCTTCCTGTAATTTGTCGCTTACGCGAAGCTCTCCAGAAACTCGTAGGTCATTTTGAGAATTGCCGTCTCCGGATTCTCCTTGTACGCCTCCCGGAACCACTTGGGTTCCCGCTTCCATTCCTCCGGGTGCTTGTCCAGATACTGGCAATGCTCCCGCGTCTGCTCCAGAAACCCGTTCGGCTCCAGCTCCTCCGGGTAGTCCCGTTCCATCAGTGCCTTGTAATCCCGTTCCATTTTCCGTACCTCCCTGTATCGGATTCCCGTCAATATGATAATAACTCCCTTCGGCGTTGGTGTCAACGCCCAGAACCCGGTCAAAGGCATTTTGTACCGCCTGACGCTTCGGCGAAACCTCCGGCGTTTCCCGCCTTGCAGGCGCTCTTTCCGCCAGCTCCTGCCCCATGTCCTCGATCAGGCTCTGCGCCCCCTCCCGGTTCAAGGTGGTGGGGGCGGTGTCCCCGGCCAGCTGCCGGACGGCTGCCTTTACCGCGTTCCGCTTCTCCGACGCCGTGGCCATTTGGGACAGGTCAAGCCCCGCCTGCCGGGAAAGCTGCTCCATGGCCGCCGGGTCGGCAAGAATCTTCTCCACGGTCTTGTTGCTCACGTTCCCCGTTTCCACCAGCTTGTCCAGTGCGTTTGTAAGCGCATTTCCCGTCTGTGGTGCCCCTGCCGCCTCCACATCAGGGCTTTGTGCTTTCGTGGTGCCCATGGGCGTCTCCGGCAAAATACCCGCCTGTTGGCTTCCTGCGGCCTCCTGCGGGCTCGTCTGCGCCCCCTGCTTACCGAGCTTTGTCATCACGTCGCTGTAGGCGGTAGTCCCCGCGCCCATAATAGCGCCGGAGCCGGCAGAAATGATCAACGTATTCAACGCCTCGTTCCAGACGTTCTTATCCGCCTGTGTCTTGGCTTCCTCGTAGCTCATGCCGCTGGCCACCAGCTCGCCGATGGTCTGGTTGTATTCGCTGTTTCCCTGTAGAATCGCCGCCTCCGCAAGAAGACTGCCGAAATAGCTGGCCTCTTCCCCGCTGGCCTCCACACCGGCCTGACCGAGGGTGTTCAGTACCCATTTCCGCAGGTCGCTGCCCCCCAGCTGCTTTGCCTTGTCCAGAGCCTTATCCAGCGGTACCTTTTCCGTCAGCACCTCCAGTCCGGCGTTCGCCGCGGCCATAAGGTACGCCTGCGCCGGAGGCGCGCCCTTCTGGGACGCTTCGCGCAGGGTGTCGGTAAAGGAATTGATTCCGGCAAGCGCCAGCGAACCGGACGTACCGCCGGTAGCGGCGGCAAGCGCCAGCCGCGCCGCCGAATCCGCCGCGGAGGTCACCATCTGATACCCAGCCGAAAGCCCCTTCCTGACCTTGCTGTCTCCGTCTCCGGCGATTCTTTCCGCCGTGTCCGCCGTTACGGCGTTTCCGTATACGCTCATGATGTCGCCGCCTGTATACGGCGCAAGTGTTGGGTACCTTCCCGTTCTGTCTATCAGCTCGAACGCCCTTCCTCCCAGTGCGCTGAGACCGCCCAGTGCCCGCAGCGGAAGTCCGACGATATTCTGCGCCACAGCGCCAACGCCGGTATCATTCATGTCGTGGGCGGATTGCACGGCCTGTTCTGCCTGCTGTTCAGCAGTGTACCATTCATAGCTTTCTTTTAGTTCGGCCAATCTCTCCGCGCCATATTTCTTAATGAGTTCCGTCTCTGTATCTTCCATCGCGTGCGCCAGATCTAACGGGGTGAGGGTCGAAATTTGTTCGGTATTGTCTCCGGCATACCGCTCAAACAGCTTTCTGTCTTCCTCCGGCATGGCGTTGATCTCCGCCATGTCCTGTGCCATTATCCGGCGGGTCTTCTCGTCGTTCGACAGCTTTTTGTAATAATCCGCCTTAGCTTTCAGCCCCTGGGATGTTTCGTCCTCGAATACCTCCGTCATCTGCAGCGCATTCCGGGGAACCTCCGACATGGGAACGTTCTGCGTCAGCTTTGTCGCCGCCTCCCGCTTGCGCTGCTGGAACTCCTGAGAATTCACATAGTCGTCATACTCTTTCTGGGCAAGGGTTACCTCCCTCAGATACGGCACAACATTGTCCGCCGCGATTTCCGGCATGTTGTATTGCCGCTCATACCGGGGGGCTGCGGGGACTATGCCCACGTCGGCGATGGCCTTTTCCACCGCCGCCCTTTTCTCCGCTTCCCGCTCCCGGGCTTTCTCCTCCCGTTCTGCCAGCGCCTGCCTGGATATGGGGCTCTCGTTGTTTCTTTCGCTTTTCTCTTTCTGTTCCTCAAAAATCGCTTTCCTGAGCAAATCGTACTTTGCCATAGCACACCTCCGTGCCCAACGTCACTTTTTGGACTTGGCGGGGATATCATACTTCCGCCAAGGCTTTTCGATGGAAGCCTTTAGGGGGAATGGGCCTCCACCCGCCTCTTTGTTCTCCTTGTCGTTGTCATTCTTTCTTGCCTGTTCGTAAAGATAACCCGTCAGAGGTCCGGGAGAATTTGCGGACTTGTCTTCGCCATACATCAGCGCCAGCAGTTCCTCTGCAGTGAGACCCGCATCGGTGCCGCCGGAGCTTCCGCCGCTTCTCCTGTAGCTTCCGCCGCCGCCACCGCCGCCGCCACCGCCGCCGTGCTTCGCCTTCAGCAGCGCCAGCTGCTCGTCCGTCAGGCCGTAGAGCTTTGCCAGGATGGAGTAGTCCCCCACCCCCGCCATCAGGTTCCCGGCCTCCTTCTGCATCTGCATCAGCTGGTCTTCGTCCGCCTTGGCGGCGTTGTACAGCGCCTGCGCCCGTTGGTAGTCGTTGTCCGCCTGGGCTTTGGCAATGGCGGCGGAGTATTCCTTGGCAAGCAGATTCCGCTGCCGCTCGAACTGGGCGTCGGAATCCGTCTGCGCCGCTCTCAGGGCAGTCAGGTCGGCTTGCAGCTGATTGTCCTGGGCAAGCCTCGCCTGTGCCATGGCGCCGCTGGTCAGGCCGTAGGCGTTCTGTACCTCCCCGTAGTTCTTCGCCGCCTTGGCGGATTCCACGTAGGTTCTGTTCAGGTTCGCGTCCGTGGCCTTCTGCTGCTTTTCCATGCTTGCGTCAATGTTGGATACGTTGTTTTCGTAGCCCGACGCCAGCGTCTGCTTCTGGCTTTCCAGACTGCCGTTGTACATCTTGTTGATATATTCCGCGTCCTTGGGCTTGTTTCCCAAACTGTCGTACCACGACCCGCCGGTGGTTCCCGCGCCCTGGGTCACGTTCTCGATTTTCTTTTCCTTCATGTGATTTCTCCTTTCTCAAAACAGCCCGTAGGGCGTGGAAATCGGCTCAAATTCCCCCGGGAGCTTCCCTTTCAGGTCTTGCAGCGCCTCCCGGTACCGCTGTAAGAACCACGCCGCCAGATCTTCATTTTCCCCGCTGAGCAGCTGCGCCGCCAGAAAATAGGGCAGCAGCGCAAGGCACAGCGTGTCGTCCAGGGGAATGACCTGGGTAAAATCCGGATTCTTGTAATCCTCCGCCGCCAGAATCCCGGGGAACGGACGCCCCGTCCCTTCCGCGGAATACGTCCCGGAGTAGGGATACAGCGCCGGAATGGCGGTGTTCAGAATGGAGATCGTGCGAAACCGGTATTCGTCCGTGTCCACGGTCTGGGTTCCGCCGTTGGATTCATTCTGCTCATCCATCAGATGGATGGCCGTGTCAAAAACCTGTTGTACCGTTACCATGTGTGTTCCTCCTTACTTTGCCATGGACGCAAAGCGCACCTTCTGGTCATAGCCCAGTACCGTGGCCAGCGCCCCGTCCGTGTTCACCTTGAAAATCAGCTTATAGTAGACGAATTTCTTCACCTTCAGCCGGATGCGGTTGATTTTCGGGGTGTCGTTCAGGTCGAAGGTGAAGTCCGCGAAATCCCAGTTGCTCCATGAAAACAGCTCGTTTGTCACTTCCTTCTCCATGTACTCGCTGCGCCTGTCCGTCGCCGCCGTAATAATCATTCTGGACTTGTCCTGAGGCAGCATGGAGACGTAAATCTCGCTGGAATACTTCCGCTGGAAGTCCGCCCCGAATGCCTGAAAGCCGGATTCCCATACTGCCTTAATGGCCGTGGCATCCCCGGAGGCCGTCACCGGCGCGTCCCGGGAAAGTCCCTCCTGGGAGAAGAAGAACATGTCCGTGTCCGTGAAGAATACCATTTCCCCGTCATGCACCATGGCGTTTTTCACGCTCTTGCAGAGGCCGGACTTGTAAATGCACCATAGACCTCCGTCCCCCGCCAGGGCGTACCGGTTCACCAGTACCGTGCCGTCGTCGTCGTTCAGGAATACGTAGTAGGTCTTGCTGTAGTCATCGTCGCAGGTCACGATCTCCGCGCTGTCCGCCCGGTTCAGGGAGTTCATCACCCTGTCGGAGACCCGCTTGGCGTACCGCTCGTCCTTGTAGTAGCTGGAGGTGATGCGCCATTCGTAGATTCCGTTCTTGCTGAATGTCCGGGGGAAATTCTCCACGGTCTGAATCTGTCCCAGCACGTCGTTTCCGAACTCCCGGTTTGCCGCCCGGAGATAGAAGCCCGCAATGGTGCTTCCGTCCGTCAGGGTCACCGGCTCATAGCTGATGGTGAATGCGCCGTCTGGCTTGAATACCAGAAGCTTGGAGTAGTGCCGCACAAGCCCCGTCACCGGGGAGCCGGACATGTCCACCGCCACCTCGTTCATGGCGGGGAAATACAGCGCCGTCACCTCTCCCGACTGAGGAACCCCGGTGTAGTAGCACAGATTCGTCCCGTCCCCGGCAACGAACAGCCTTGTGTCCGTGGCACCGTTGTATGCCTCCGCCAGAGGGCACCCCAGAATCTTCAGCCGGTTCTCCGCCGCCTTAGCTGCATCCGTGGTGTAGGTAAATTCCACATTGGCAACCCCCTTGATGGGAGCGGTGGTAAAGGTATAGGTGTGCTTCGATAAATCAAAGCTGCCGCTGGCCGCCACGTCCTTCGACACATTGTCCACGGTGATGGCCGTCACCCCGATGGCCTCCTCCGGCAATACGTAGGCCGTGGCCTCCCCGTCGGCGCTGTATTCAATCCGCCGCAGCGCCGTGAGAAGATTCAGGTTTTCCAGCGTGGTGCCCCCTCCGGCAGGCGCCGCCCCGGTGACCACCAGCGGCACATAGGGCGCTTCTGCCGTAAACGTGCCGTCTTTGTATACCACCGTGTTCCCCTTGCTCATGACGTACAGCTTCCCCCCGAAGGGGAAAATCTTCACCATGGCATTTTCCTCGGCGGTCAGCCCCAGCGCCCCGGTCTGCTGGTGGACGATGTGCCGGTTTCCGTCCGCCCCTCTCTGGTATACAAAAAGCCTGTCCGCGTTCTGATAAAAATCGCAGATCACCAGAAGGTCGTCCTCTCCGACCCGCCCCGCCCAGCTTCCCAGAATGGGGGCGGGGGTTCTCTCGGCGGCGAAGTCCGCCCGCTGGATTCCCGGGCGAAGGGTCAGATTGTAAGCGTCGGTAATGAGAAAGTTCTCCATCCGGGAAGCCTCCCCCATTTTCAGCTCCGTGTCCCCGTCCGCCGCCTCGTTGATTCCCAAAAATTTGTCAACGGTGTAAATTTTCGTTCCCCGCTGCATTGTCTTCCTCCTTTCTGTATTCGTAAATGTAAATTTCCGCCCGTGGGTGCTCCTTGTCGTAGAACACCCGGCTGCCGTCCCGGTTCCGGATAATGGAAATATTGTCGTCCTTCAATATCCCCTCCCGGGTGAGGATATCGTCCAGAGAAGCGTACAGGTTCAGGTCGTCCACCCGCCTGCGGGTCTGCATATACAGCCGGTAGACAATATGCACCTCTCCGGATATGGGAATTTTGGGCTTTCCCCGAAGATACCGCCCCGCCCGGGCGGAGTACTCCGTGTTGGCGTGCCCCTGCCGGATGTACTGCTTTGCCCGTTTCCCGCATACCGGGCACCTCGCCCCGGTTCCCGCAATCATCTGGGAATTTTTCTTCGTCCTCGGGTCGAGGGGAATCACATAGCTTGCCAAAAGCTTCAGTCTTGTCACCCCCTTTAAGCAAATGAGCCGAAGCAACCATAACGGTGCTTCGGCTCAAGGCTCTGAAAAGTTTTCTTATACCGTAATAATAGCAAAAATTCCCCCAAAAATCTAGCACCATTTCCGGGTTTTTCTCTGTTCCTTCTTCTTTACGGTGCAATCCTTCCCAGGCTGGCAAGGCCGCTTTCCCCCGCGGACGAATATGTAATTGCAGCACCGGCTGCCCTCGTAGTATCCGAAGAAATACCGGCACCCGACACAATACTTCCTGCCGTCCCTGTACTCCACATTACCGCCCCGCATTCACTTTTTCGCGCAAATACATAAATTATCAAATATCCTTTCTTACCGTGCCATTTATTACCCCTTCAACATGTTTTCCATCGAGGTATCCCACGAATTTCCCGGCGACTTCTTCTGATACTTTCTTTATCCCGACAAGATACGATACTCTTGTAGCTATTGCGCCAGCAGATCTTCCGAACATTAAAGCAACTTCGGAAATAGATTCCTCGCCTCTTGCAACAATTTCAATTAGCAGTTCATCTTCTTCCGGCGTCCATTTTTTTCGGTGTTTCGCCGACATTTTCGCCACCATTTGATCGTAGATTTTTGTATATCCATCAATAATTTTTTTCTGCCAAATAATGTAATTTAGGATAATCGGAACCATTTTCCTGAACTGCTGAAGCTGAGAAAAGGCATTTCCTTTAGGCTGGTGGCACAACTCGCTAAGTTTTTCGATTGCCTCCGGCGCTCCCTTTATTTTTCCTTCTTCTGCACCAAGATTTATAAGCGCAATTCCATGTTTCAGCGGATCAAAGTTTTTATCCATTATTCATGTACCTCCAATTCCTTATTTTTCCTGTCACGGTATCTCCTTTTA
>URBH01000020.1 GCA_900546075.1 uncultured Eubacteriales bacterium
ACTTTTCAGGGATACCCCTCACCCTCCGTGTCCATTTTTATGGGTACAGTTTACTCTCCGTCTTCGCTGCGCTCAGCCACCTCTCCCATAGGGAGAGGCAAGGGATGCTCGCACGGTATAGAAGCGCGCCATTCGGTCTACTTGACAAATAAAATTATACAGGAAAGGCACAGCAGATTATCCCGCTGTGCCTGTTAACTGCCTGTGCGCCCCGCCCATTGCCAGGCAGAGGCTTTTGTATGCTGTTTCAGCTTCGGGTCATGGGCGTCTCGGCCGCCTTGAGACTGGCGTAGATCGCAATCAGTGTCAGGATGACCATTCCGACGGTGTATGGATAGCCCTCGTTCACCTGAAATAGACCCATCAGCGTGTTGGTAAGCCCGTGAAGCGCCATGCAGCACAGCACGGAGCCGGTGACGTCATAGATGGCCGACAGCCAGTAGCTCAGGGCAATTCCCAGAACCGCAAAGGATACGAAGGACATGCTCTGATGGGTATTGCCCTCGATGAACCACAGCGGGACGTGCCAGCACACCCAGATCACGCCGATGATCAGCGGAGACGCCCAGCTGCTTACTTTTTTCAGCAGGATGGGCTGCATGGTGCCGCGCCAGCCCAGTTCCTCGTTTCCGCCAAAGAGGGTAGCCGCCTGCAAAAATACGACGAGAAAAACGGCGACCGCCGCGGGGCTTCTGGGAATGGTGTCCAGCAACCCGTCGGAGCTGAAAAAGAAAAGGGCAAATTCCAGCGCGGCAAACAGGAACAGATACCAGACTTTCCCCTTTTTATGGGCAGAAAGAAATGCCCACAGCTTTTTCCATGAAAAACCGCCCTCCAAACACAGACACGCTGCGAAAGTCGGCCCTAGACCGCCCAGAGTGAACAGCACCATGGGGAGAACATCGGATTCCTTCATGGGTGTGACCTTCACCAGCAGCGCGTCGCCCCACCACAAAGCCCAAGTAATGCCAAAGGTCAATATCAGATATTTTCCCAATTTGCCCACAGCACGTCCTGTCATAACGTCGTTCCGCCTATCTCAAAAGAATTTTACTTTTCTGTAATAAAAGTATACAGATTGAACGTTCAAATGTCAAGATATTGCAACAAAATACTCCCCGGAGAAACAGCGTTTCTCCGGGGAGGGGAAGCTTTGGGCTTGCGGTATCGGGGTTACCGTCTGCCGAAGGGATAATTGTTCCAGCCACCGCTCGGGCTGTCGGAGACGGTTTGCTGGGTCTGCTCGTTGGCCTGCGCCGACTGAACCTGCTCGCCTACGGTGACGGTGAGTTCTATGGTCGAGCCCTGACGGTAGACGGTCATGGTCAGCGTGTCGCCGATGGCGGCCTCGCTTACCAGATTGACCAGATCGCTGCTGCCGGTGATCTCCGTGCCGTTGACGCTGGTGATGACGTCGCCCGCCTGAAGCCCGGCCTTGGCGGCGGGGGAATCATCGGAAACGGCCTGAACGGCCGCGCCGGCGGGGATGCCGTAGAGCTGGGTCTGCTGGTTCACGTCGGAAACGCTGACGCCCACATAGGGCTTGGAGATGTAGCCCTTTTCAATGATGCTCTTCACGATGGGCAGAACATGGTTGATGGGGATGGCGAAGCCGATGTTGTCGATGGACGCGGAGGAGGAAGAGGAGCTGGAATACTTGGCGTTGGTGATGCCGATGACCTCACCGTAGAGATTAAAGAGCGCGCCGCCGGAGTTGCCGGAGTTGATGGCGCAGTCCGTCTGAATGAGATCCATGGTCAGGGAATTGGAGAGGGTGACCTCCCGATCCTTGGCGCTGACAAGACCGGCGGTGAGGGAGAAGGTCAGCTCGCCCAGAGGGTTGCCGATGGCCACCACGCTGTCGCCCACGTTCAGGTTGTCGGAGTCGCCCAGAACCACCGGGGACAGCCCCTGAGCGTCTATCTTCAGGACGGCCACGTCGTTGCTTTCGTCGTAGCCGATGAGCGCTGCGTCATAGGTGTCGCCGTTGTACATGGCTACGGTGATGCTGTTGGAGTTTTCCACCACATGATAGTTGGTCAGGATATAGCCGTCCTCGGTGAGGATGAAGCCGGAACCCGCCGCGGCGGAGGTGGTCGGGAAGCCCCAGTAGTTGGTGGTGATGGAGGTGGTGATGCCGACGGTGGAATTGACGTTGGCGGCGTAAACCTCCGCGGCGGTCATCTCCTTGCCGGAATCCACGGTGACGGTGTTCAGGACGCTGTTTTCCCGGATGCCCTGGAGCATGGCGGCCTCGTTTTTGCTTGCCGTACCGGTCTGGCCGCGGCTGCTTTCATACCACATGACGCCGCCCGCGCCCAGAGCGCCGCCCAGCAGGGCGAACACCAGCGACAGCGCGCAGATGCGAAGACCCACATGGTTTTTCTTCTCCCGTTTCTTCGGCGTGGGGGGCGTGTAGGGGGGGATCTCCTGAGAAGGATTTTCGTAAGAGTTGTTGGAATCGTAGAATTGTTCATCCATAATGGTTTGCTTCCTTTCATGTTTCATTGCCCACAGAATAGCACGGAATGCTGAACAGAATCTGAAAAAATCGGCGGCAGGTTGTAAAAGAACTGTTAACAAACAAGATTTCAGTTCCAATTCAGAATTATTTGGTATTATAATGAAAACGGAATTTATGGAGGCATGTAACATGAAAATTCTGGTAATCGAAGACGAAAAGCTGCTGGCCGATTCCATCAAGACGCTTCTGGAGGGCAAGGGCTTCGAGGTAGAGGTGGCCTACGACGGGGAGACCGGCGCGGAATATGCCGAGCTGGGGATTTACGATCTGCTCATTCTGGACGTGATGATGCCCAAGATGGACGGCTATCAGGTCGCCCGGGAGGTGCGCGCCAAGCGCTGCACCACGTCCATCCTCATGCTGACGGCAAAGTCCGCCGTGGAAGACCGGATATACGGCCTGAATTCCGGCGCGGACTATTATCTGACCAAGCCCTTCGACACCCGGGAGCTGCTGGCCTGCATCAACGCCCTTCTGCGCCGTCAGGGCAAGCAGGTGGACGAGCTGGTGTTCGGCAATACCTCTCTCGACCTGGACACCTGCACCCTAGTCTGCGGCGGGAAAAGCGTGCGTCTGTCCGCCCGGGAATTTGACGTGATGCGGTTTCTGCTTCAGGCGCAGGATCGGATACTGTCGAAGGAAATGATCCTCGCCCGGGTCTGGGGCTACGATTCCAACGCCGTGGAGAACCACGTGGAGGTCTACGTGGGCTTCCTGAGAAAGAAGCTCAGCGCCATCAATTCCAATGTGCGCATTGAGGCCGTCCGTCGCTTGGGATACCGTTTGGAGGTGGCGGAAGAATGATTCGCCGGCTGAGAGTCAAGTTCATCTGCATCAACATGGCCGTCGTCACCGTCATGCTGCTGGCGATCCTCGGGATGCTGCTCCATTTTACCCATGATAATTTAGAGCAGCAGAGCATCCGGGTGATGCAGAGCGTTATGGCGGATCGCGCCGCCCCCGGCCGCCCCGGGGAATTTCCCAGACAGGCGCAGCTTCCCTATTTCTATGTAAGCGTCAACACCCTGGGCGAGCTGTCTGCCAGCTTTGGCGGCTACTATGACCTGACGGACACGGCGGCCATTCAGCAGATCATCACCCTGGCGCTGAATTCCGGCGAGGATACCGGCATCCTGAAGGACTACAGCCTGCGCTTTCAGAAGCGCACCACGCCCTTCGGGCAGACAATCGTCTTTGTGGACATGTCCAGCGAGCTTGCCACCATGCGCAGCCTGACGAATACCTGCATCGGCATCGGCGTACTGGGCTTCGCCGTGTTTCTGGGGCTGTCCTTCCTGCTGGCAAAATGGGCGGTGAAGCCGGTGGAGACGGCATGGAACCAGCAGCGCCAGTTCGTGGCGGACGCTTCCCACGAGCTGAAAACGCCCCTGACGGTGATTCTGACCAACGCGGAGCTTTTGCAGGAGCCGGAGTACGACGAACAGGCGCGCAGCCGGTTCGTGGACAGCATCATGACCATGTCCCATCAGATGCGGGGGCTGGTGGAAAGTCTGCTGGAGCTGGCGCGGGCGGACAACGGCGGGCAGAATCTGGTCTTTTCCCGGCTGAATTTCAGCGAGCTGGTAAGCGACGCCCTGCTCCCCTTCGAGCCGGTGTATTTTGAAAAGGGTCTGACCCTGGAAAGCAGCGTGGAGGAAGACCTCTTTGTCAAGGGCAGCCAGCAGCACCTGAAACAGGTGGCGGACATTCTGCTGGACAACGCGGCCAAGTACGCTTCTCCCGATTCCACGGTGCGGGTCATCCTGCGGCGGCAGGGGAGCCATTGCCTGCTTTCCGTGGCAAGCGCCGGGGACGCCATATCCAAGGAGGATTTGAAGAATATTTTCAAGCGGTTTTACCGCATGGACAAGGCCAGAAGCATGAACCACAGCTACGGTCTGGGTCTGTCCATCGCGGACAGCATTGTCTCCAAACACGGCGGCAAAATCTGGGCAGAAAGCGCGGACGGGGTCAATACCTTCTTTGTCCAGCTGCCCGCAGCGTAAGCTTTAGCCGGGACGGCATTGCCGTCCCGGCTGCGTTTATTCACAGACGCGTAACATTTTTTTAAGAGTCCTTTCAGCTTCCGGTACTATAATCGAAAGCGAGTATGGGCATCGCCCAGCAACAGAAGGAGGAACCGCGTTGATCGAAGTAAAGCATCTGACCAAGCGCTACGGCAGTCATACCGCCGTGTCCGACCTGTCCTTCACCGTGGAGAAGGGGCAGATCTATGGCTTTCTAGGCCCGAACGGCGCCGGAAAATCCACGACTATGAACATTATGACCGGCTGCCTTGCCGCCACCTCCGGCGAGGTGGTTATCGGCGGCTATGATATCTTCCAGGACGCCGCCCAGGCCAAGCGCCTTATCGGCTATCTTCCCGAGCAGCCGCCGCTGTATCTGGACAGAACGCCCCGGGAATATCTGCGCTTCGTGGCGCGGGCAAAGGGTATCCCGGAAAAGAACATTTCAGCGGAGCTGGACAGGGTCATGACCGTCACCGGAACATGGGACGTTGCCGACCGGCTGATGAAGAACCTCTCCAAGGGCTACCGCCAGCGGGTGGGCATTGCCCAGGCGGTGCTGGGGGATCCGGAGGTCATCATTCTGGACGAACCCACCGTGGGACTTGACCCCCGGCAGATCACGGAGATACGGGAGCTGATTCGTCAGCTTGGCAAGGAGCGCACCGTCATTCTTTCCAGCCACATTCTCTCGGAGGTGCAGCAGGTCTGCACCACCATCCTGATTCTCTCCAAGGGGAAACTGGTGGCCTGCGACACCCCGGAAAATCTGGAGCGGCTGTTCGCGGGAAAAAGCACCGTGGAGCTGACCGCGGAGGCGGCGGAGGAAGAAATCCCCGGCATTCTCTCCGGCGTTTCCCACATTGTAAATTTGACGGCAAACGCCCGGCAGGATGGCGCCTGCGACGTGACGCTGGAGCTTGACACGCCGGCGGAACATGAAATTTGCCGGGAAATTTTCTTCGCCTTCAGCAGATCGGGCAAGGCGATTCTCCGCATGACCGCCGGGAAGGCGAGCCTTGAGGACATTTTCATGGAGTTGACCGATTCCGGAAAGGGGGAGGAAACCAAATGAGAGCGGTATTCCGGCACGAGCTTTCGTCCTATTTTACGGGGGTGACGGGGTACGTGTTCGGCGCGTTTTTGCTGCTGTTCACGGGCATTTACACCATGGTCTACAATTTGCAGTCCGCCTCCGTACATTTTGAATATGTGCTTGGGAGCATGAGCTTCGTGTTCCTGATCATTGTTCCCATCCTGACCATGCGGGTGCTGGCGGAGGAGCGGCGGCAGAAGACCGACCAGCTGCTGTATTCTCTGCCCCTGACCATGACCCAGGTGGTGCTGGGCAAATTCGCCGCCATGCTGGTGGTGTTCGCCGCGCCTATGGCGGTGATCTGCCTGTACCCGGTGGTGCTGTCCGCCTACGGCAATGTGTATCTGCCTGCGGCCTACGGCGCTATTGTGGGATTCTTCTTCTTAGGGATGGCGCTGCTGGCCATCGGCATGTACATTTCCTCCGTGACGGAAAGTCAGGCCGTGGCGGCGGGATTGTGCTTCGTGGTGATGCTGGTGAACTATTTTCTGTCCGACCTGGCAGGGTTTGCGTCCGCCACGGCCTATTCGTCCCTGGCGGCGCTGGCGGTGACGGCGTTGATCGCCTGCGGCATTGTGTATCTGATGACGAAAAACGGCTTTGTGTCCCTGATTCTGGCGGCAGTGCTGGAAGCGGGGCTGATCGGGGCGTATCTCTGGGATTCCAGCCGGTTTGAGGGATTGTTCCCTCAGATCATTTCCCAGCTGAGCCTGTTTGCCCGGTTTTATACCATCGTCAACGGCGTGTTCGACGTGACCGCCATTGTGTATTACCTGTCGGTGACGGGATTTTTCCTGTTTTTAAGCGTGCAGTCCCTGGAAAAGCGGAGGTGGAGTGAATGAAAAAGCCCAATTTCAGCTGGAAGCGGGTGGCGGATTCCTTCTCCACCCGGTCGTTCCGGGTCGGCGGCTACAGCGTGGCCGCGGCGGCCATTGTGCTGGCCATTGCCGTGATGGTCAACGTGTTCGCCGCCGCCCTCCCGGCAAGCGTAACCAAATTCGACACCACGGCCAATCAGCTGTTCACATTGTCTGAGCAGACGGAGAAGCTGGTGAGCGGCCTGACGGACGAGGTGACGGTGTACTGGATCGTCCGCAGCGGGCAGGAGGAAAGCTACCTGGAATCCCTGCTGAGCCGCTACCAGTCCCTCAGCGACAAAATCCGCGTGGTGAAGAAGGACCCGGACGTGTTTCCCACCTTCACCCAGCAGTATACCGACAGCTTCACGGAAAACAGCCTGATCGTGGAGGCCGGGGAGCGGTACCGGTACGTGGACTATAACGACATTTTCGTGATGGACTACACCAGCTATTACTACTACGGCACGGAAAGCTGGAGCTTCTGCGGAGAAAGCGAGCTGACCAGCGCCATTGACTACGTGGTGAGCGAGAATCTCCCCAAGGTGTACCTGCTCACCGGCCACGGGGAAAGCAGCCTGAGAGACAGCTTTACCTCGGCGGTGAAGCAGCAGAATATCGAGACGGCGGAGCTGTCCCTGCTGACGCTGGAATCCGTCCCCGCCGGCGCGGACTGCATTCTCATCAACGCCCCCCAGAGCGACATTTCCCTGGACGAGCAGAGTAAGCTCCTGGAATATCTGGGCAACGGCGGCAACCTGTTTCTCATCACCGACCCGCCGAAAAACGGGAAGCTTACCAATCTGGAAGCGCTGATGGCGGATTACGGCGTTACCACCGTGGACGGCGTCGTGGTGGAAAGCGACCAGAGCCATTACGTCTGGGGCACGCCCTATTTTCTGCTGCCGGACATTGCGTCCCACGCCATTACCACGCCTCTGACCGAGGGCGGCTACCGGGTGCTGCTGCCCATCGCTCAGGGGTTGACGGTGGCGGATGACCTGCGGGACACCCTGTCCGTCACCAAGCTGCTCACCACATCCGCTTCCGCATTCGCCAAGGCGGCAGGGTATGACCTGACCACCTACGAAAAGGAGGAGGGGGACGTAAACGGCCCCTTTGCCCTGGCGGTCGCCATCAGCGACACCGTGGACGACGGCATCACCGGCGACATCGTCTGGGTATCCTCCGCGGCGCTGGTGGACGACCAGACCAACACCCAGGTTTCCGGCGGCAATCAGGACTTCTTCCTCAACGCCCTGGGATACCTGTGTCAGGCAGAACAGAGCAGCCTGTCCATCCACGCGAAATCCCTGAGCAGCGACACGCTGACCATGGACAGCGCCACGGTATCGCTGCTCACCATAGCGGTGGTGGGTGTGATTCCCGCGGCGGTCATCACCTTGGGAATCGTCATCTGGATAAGGAGGAAGCGCAGATGAAAAACGGAAAAAAGCTGCTGCTCCTGCTGCTCATTCTGGCGGTGCTGGTGGGCGCGACCGCAATAGTGGGAACCATCAGCAAAAATGCCGCCGGTCAGGAGGACGAGACCCGGACGGTATTTTCCCTGAATCCGGAAACCGTGACGAATCTCGGCTGGGACTACAGCGAGAAGGTCTCCTTCACCGCCGGGGAGGACGGCTGGGTGTGCGACCAGGACGCGGCATTTCCCTTGGACGAAACCTACCTTGACAAAATGCTGGAAGCCCTCACGGATGTGGAATCCACCAAAACCATTGAAAATCCGGAGAATCTAGACCAGTACGGCCTGGAAATCCCCGTCTGCGTGATCACGGTGGAGGATGGCCAGAGCCACACCCTCTCCATCGGCCTGGAAACCGCCGTAGGCGGCCAGCGCTACTTCTCCAACGGCGACGGAAACGTCTATCTGGTGGACAGCGACATCATTGAGCATTTCCAATACGGATTGTATGACGTTCTGAAGCACCAGACCCTGCCGGAGGTCACTCAGCTCACCGGCCTTACGGTGGCGCTTCCCGGCGGCGGCTACGAAATCACCCGCGAGGAGAATAGCGGCCTTGCCTATTCCGACGATTACGTCTGGTTCATGGACGGCAAGGCGCTGGATAACGACCTGACCCAGACCCTTCTGGACATGGTGACGAACCTGAACCTGAGCGAGTGCGTGGACTACAATGCAACCGATCTGTCCTGGTACGGTCTGGACGCCCCGGCGGTGACGGCGACGGTTCTGGACGGGGGCAAGGCGGCCTATACGCTGGAGATCAGCGCCTCGGAGGGCGGCGAGTGCTACGTGCGCCTGAGCGATTCCAAGATGATTTACCAGCGGGACGCCACCCTCAGCGATACCCTGCGCTACACCACCTACGCCGATTTGCAGCCCGACGACGTGATTCTGATGGACTGGGATACGGTGCAGAGCGTTGCCGTCACGGTGGACGGCGAAGAGTACCTGCTGACGAGAACCACCGAAGAGAAGACGGACGACGAAGGCACCGTCACGGAGGAAACGGTCTGGAAGCTGGACGGGCAGGATGTGGCGTTTGCCTCCGTTCTGAACAGTCTGTCGGGCATGACCTCCAACGGCTACGCCACCGGCATCACCCCGGAGGGGGAGCCGGAAATCACCTTCCGCTTTTTCAGAGACCGGGACAGCTTCTCCCAAGTGACCCTGAGCTTCTACGCCTACAATTCCACCTCCTGCCTGGTAACGCTGGACGGCGTGTCCACCGTCACCGTCAAGCGGGAGACTGCGGCGGAGCTTGTCTCGTCGGTTAAAAATATCCTGAAGTAAAAAAGAGCCGGGAACAGGGCAAAGCCCTGTTCCCGGCTTCTGTCTTGCATATTGAATGGAACCGTGATAGAATACCCCAATAGCCATTTACAGAAAGGGGTCAGGCAAAATGAATCGCATCGTCACCATGGTACTGAAAAATTTCCCGATTGTCCCCGGCGCGTGGCAGAAGCTCTGCCGTTACGCAAAGCACCCCGAAAAGTATTCCGAGGAGGAAATGTACCGGCATATCCAGTACATCCTGAAGCGGGCGGTAAGGGGCGGCAACATCGATTTGCAGGTATCGGGAACGGAGAATATCCCCAAAGAGGGCGGTTTCATGCTTTACGCCAACCATCAGGGTATGTTCGATGTCCTCGCCGTGGCGGCAACCTGCGACATCCCCGTGGGCGCGGTGCTGAAAAAGGAGCTGTACGACATTCCCTTCCTCCATCAGGTGGCCATCTGCACCAGGTCCTTTCCCATGGACAGGGAGGATGTGCGCCAGTCCCTGACGGTGATTCAGAGCGTCATCCGGGAGGTAAAGGCGGGGCGGAATTATCTGATCTTCCCGGAGGGAACCCGCAGCCGGAACGGCAACCAGATGGGGCAATTCCACAGCGGCAGCTTCCGCTGCGCCACTAAGAGCAAATGTCCCATCGTCCCCGTGGCGCTGGTGGACAGCTTCAAGGTGCTGGATCAGAAGGGCAGCAAGCCCGTTACCGTCCAGATTCACTATCTCAAGCCCATTTGCTGGGAGGAATACGGCAATCTGAAGACCACGGAGCTGGCGGCGCTGGTGAAGGCGCGGATCGCCCAGGCCATCCAAGCCCATACCGGGACGGAGGCATAAGTGGCGCTACACAGAAAGCTTCCGATAGCAGCGGAAGAAGTACCAGTTTTCAAAGGCGGCGGTGATCGTCCAGGAGAAAATATAGACGAGATACAGCGACGCAATGGTCTTAAACCAGGCGAACACGGTCATGACCCAGAGGATCCGGAAAATACAGGAGCCGGAAATCACAATAACCATGGGAACCAGGCTCTTTCCCAGCCCCCGGCAGGCGGCGATGGCGTTGTCCATAAAAGCGGAGACGCAGTAGGAAAAGCCCATGATGGTCAGCCGCTTCATGCCCGCCTCGATGACGGCGGCGTCGGTGGTGAACAGCGTCAGGAACGTCGGGCCGAAGGCCACCAGAGAGAAGCCCAGAATGGCGCCAGCGCCGAAGGAATACCCCAGGCAGATCAGGTAGCTGCGCCGAATCTCCCGGCGCCGCCCGGCGCCGTAGTTCAGGCCGATGAAGCTGCTGCACGCGGTGTAGAAGGCTGCCATGACGTCGTAAACCAGGCCGTCGGCATTGGCGGCGGCGGAATTGCCTGCCACCATAACGGTGTCAAAGCTGTTGACGCCCGCTTGAATGAACATATTGGCGACGTAGAAAATGGCGTTTTGCAGACCGGAGGGAATGCCCAGCGTCAGAATCTCCCGACAGTTTTTCCGGTGCAGGCGTAATCGCTTTGGGGAAAGACCGTAGGTTTCCCGGCTCCGGAACAGCGCGGCCGTGAGGAAAATGGCGGAGAGGTACTGGGAAATAATGCTGGCGAGGGCCACACCGGCCACGTCCAGATCGCACACAATGACAAACACCAGATTCAGCACCACATTGACGATGCCGGAAAACAGAAGGTAGTACAGCGGCTTTTTGGTGTTGCCGATGGCGCTGTACACGGCGTTTCCGAAGTTATACAGGGCGAGGGCGGGCATACCGCAGAAGTAAATCTGCATGTATAGCGTGGCCTTGTCCAGCAGCTCCGGCTTGGTGTTCAGCAGCCGCAGCAGCGGCCGGGAGCCGAAGAAGCCGAAAATCAGCAGCAAAATGCCGCAGATCAGGCAGAGGATGGCCGAGGAATGGACGGTTCTTTGCAGCTCCTGCTGATCTCTGGCGCCGTAATACCGGGCGACGAGGGCGTTGATGCCGCCGCCGACACCGATGAGAATACCGGTAAACAGCGTTACGGCGGTGGCGGTGGAGCCGACGGCCGCCATGGACAGCGAGCCGGCAAACCGGCCGATGACGGCGATATCCGCCATATTAAACAGAACCTGAAGCACATTGGAGGCCATCAGCGGCAGGCTGAAAAGCAGAATTTGCCGGGGAAGCCGCTCCGACGTACCGGGGGCGATTTTGGATTTCATGGAATTCACCTTTCTATGTAAGCAAACAGCATCCCCCAACTTTTTGGGGGAAAGCGGAGCCATTGTAGCACATCCTGGGGTTGAATGCAATGCTTCCCGCCGCCTTTTGAAAAAAGAAAATTTCCTGCAAAAAATTGTTGATTTTCCACAGGACAGGGATTATAATTTCAGCGAAAACGTTGATTTTCCGGGGCTTCCTCCGAAGGGTCGGCGGGTTTCAGGGACATATTGAAGCAAGGAGCCAAAGGAAATGAAAAGATACGCAGGTGTACTGCTGCCTGTTACCAGCTTGCCGTCCAAATACGGCATCGGCTGTTTTGACCAGGCGGCCTATGATTTCGTGGACTGGCTGCAAAAGGCCGGTCAGCGCTACTGGCAGATTCTGCCTCTGGGGGCTACCAGCTACGGCCTCTCCGACGATTCCCCCTACCAGGCCTATTCCGCCTTCGCCGGGAATCCCTATCTCATCAGCCTGGACGCGCTGGTGGAGGAGGGGGTGCTGACCCGGGAGGAATGCGACGGCGTGAGCTTCGGCGGCAACCCCGCCAAGGTGGACTTTGACAAGCTCCACGAGCACCGCTTTGCCCTGCTGCACAAGGCCTATGAGCGCAGCGGCATCAGCGCCGATGCGGACTATCAGAACTTCATCCGGGACAACGGCTGGTGGCTGAACGACTACGCTCTGTTCATGGCGCTGAAAACCTTCTTCCACGACCAGCCCTTCCGCGCCTGGCCGGAGGATATCCGGATGCACTGGGGCTTTGCTCTGGAGCATTACAACCGGGAGCTGTACTTCGACATAGAGTTCCAGAAGTACATGCAGTTCAAATTTAACCAGCAGTGGAGCCGCCTGAAGGCCTACGCCAACGCCAAGCACATCCAGATCGTGGGGGACATCCCCATCTACGTATCCCCCGACGGCGCGGACGTCTGGGCGCATCCCGAGCTGTTCCAGCTGGACGAACACAATGCCCCCACCGCCATCGCGGGCTGTCCGCCGGATGCCTTTGCCGAGGACGGTCAGGTCTGGGGAAATCCCCTGTACAACTGGAATTTCCACCGCGCCACGGACTTTGCCTGGTGGGTCAGCCGCATGTGGTACAGCTTCAAGCTCTACGACGTGGTGCGCATTGACCATTTCCGGGGCTTTGACGAATATTTCTCCATCCCCGCGGACGCCAAGACCGCCAGGGGCGGGCATTGGGAGAAGGGACCCGGCATGGAGCTGTTCCATTCCATCCGCCGTCATTTGGGGAACGTCAGCGTTGTTGCGGAAGATCTGGGGCTTATGACCGACGGCGTCCGCGCCCTGGTGCGGGACAGCGGCTACCCCAATATGAAGGTGCTGCAATTCGCCGTCGACCCGGCGGACGTAGGCGGCGCGAACGACTATTGGCCGCACAATTACAATTCCAACTGCGTGGTCTACACCGGCACCCATGACAACGAGACCCTGGCCGGCTGGTACGCGGGGCTCAGTGCCGAAGCAAAGATGCAGGTTCGCAACTACCTGAGCGACTACTTTACCCCGGACGACCAAATGTACAAGGTTCTCATCAACCTCGCCATGACCGCAGTGGCGAAGGACTGCATCATTCCCGTCCAGGACCATCTGGGGCTGGGCAACGAAGCCCGGATAAACCAGCCCGGCACCGTCGGCTTTAACTGGCGCTGGCGTCTGACGCCGGGGCAGGTCACCGACGCTCTGGCGCAGGAGCTTCTGGCAATGGCAAAGCGCACCGGCCGCGCCAACTGGGACACCCTTCCCAAGAAGAAGGATACCGATGCGGACAAAGCGGAAAAATAACGAAAATGTGCCTCAGCTGAGTTTCCAGCTGAGGCACATTTGGCGACGCGGGTCTATAAGCCGGGTTCTGTCTTGACAGCCATCTATCTAGCCCCGGGATTGCTCCCGGGGTCAAGCCGCCTCCTCGGAACGGTCGGGCAGACCATATGTTCCTCCACGGCGTTGCTCCGGATAGAGTTTACATCGTAAAACCTGTGTTTCCACAGGCCGGGTGGGCTCTTACCCCACCTTTTCACCCTTACGGCCTGCATCCTGAGGACGCGGGACGCGGTATCTCTCTGTTGCACTTGTCCTGAGATCACTCTCGGCGGGCGTTACCCGTTATCCTTGCCTTATGGAGCCCGGACTTTCCTCATCCGCTGCCTTTCGGCATGCGTCCGCGGCTGTCCGACCCGGTCGCCCCCATATTGTACCCCATGAAAAGGGAATTGTCAAATGTCTTGCAAATTCTTTTGGGAAGGGATATACTAAGGAAAAGCGTGCCCGCATCCGCAGGCGGGCATCTCACCGTAAAATTTCCGGGAAAGAGGAATCTCCAATGAATTCTGCCTTTGATACATACTTTATGGGTCTAAAAAATAAGAAAATCGCGGTGCTGGGGCTGGGCGTCAGCAACCGGCCATTGGTTCGGCTTCTGCTGGAATACGGCTGTGACGTGGTGGGCTGCGACCGGACGCCCCGGGAAAAGCTGGACGCGGAGGTTCTGAAGCTGGAAAATTTGGGCTGCAAGCTCCACGTGGGCGATGACTACTTAGACGGCGTGGCGGCGGATATCCTGTTCCGCACCCCGGGAATGCACCCCAACAATCCCGCCATCGAAGCCCTGCGCAGCCGGGGCGCGGAGGTGACCTCCGAGATGGAAGCATTCTTCGAGGTCTGCCCCTGTCCCATCATCGGCGTCACCGGCTCCGACGGCAAGACGACCACCACCACCTTGATTTCGGAAATGCTGAAGACGGAGGGGAAAACCGTCTGGCTGGGGGGCAACATCGGCACGCCCCTGCTCCCCCTTACCCGGCAGATGAAGGAAACGGATCTCGCCGTAGTGGAGCTTAGCTCCTTCCAGCTCATGGACATGAAGCGCAGTCCCCAGCGGGCGGTGGTCACCAACCTTGCGCCCAACCATCTGGACATCCACAAGGACATGCAGGAGTATGTGGATGCCAAGAAGAACATTTTCCGTTATCAGGGCAAGGACGGCCTTCTGGTACTGAACGCCGACAATGATATCACCGCCGCTTTCCGGGGCAACGGCACCACCCGGTTCTTCTCCCGTAAGGGTATGGCCTACGTCTGCATCGAAGACGGCGTCATTTGCCGGGACGGGAGAAAAGTTCTTCCTGTCAAGGACATTCTCATTCCCGGCGTCCACAACATAGAGAATTATATGGCCGCCATCGCCGTAGTGGAGGGATTGGTGTCCGACGAAACCGTCCGCCATGTGGCAAAAACCTTCGGCGGCGTGGAGCATCGCATTGAGCTGGTGCGGGTGAAGGACGGCGTGCGATTCTATAACGATTCCATCGCTTCCAGCCCCAGCCGCACCATCGCGGGTCTGCGCAGCTTCCCGGAAAAGGTGATCCTGATTGCCGGCGGCTATGACAAGCACATCCCTTACGACGTGCTGGGGCCGGAGATCTGCGCCCACGTGAAGAAGCTGTTCCTCGGCGGCGCCACCGGCCAAAAGATTCGGGACGCGGTGGAACGCTGCCCGGAATACGACCCGAACACGCTGGAAATCGTGGACTGCGGCAGCTTTGAACCGGCTGTCCGGGCGGCGGCCGCCGCCGCGAAGCTGGGAGACGTGGTGCTGATGAGTCCCGCCAGCGCCGCCTTTGACCAGTTCAAAAACTTCATGGTACGGGGCGCGTTCTTCAAAAAACTCGTAAAGGAGCTGTAAGCGTGGATATTACCAAGGTAACCCGCCCGGCGCGGAAGCTGCTGAAGCTGCAATACTGCGGCGCGGTGATCGTGGCCGCAGGTACGGCCTCCCGGATGGGAGGAATCGACAAGGTCATGGCGCAGCTGGGCGGTGAGCCCATGATCGCCCGGACGGTGCGGGCGTTCCAGGACTGCGATGCCATTTCGGAGATCGTCGTCGTCACCCGGGAAGACCTGATCCTGCCCATTACGGGGCTTTGCAAGAACATGGACAAGGTCACCGCCGTGGTCGCAGGGGGGAAGACCCGCCAGGAGTCGGTGAATCTGGGTCTGAACGCCCTTTCGGATAAGGTCAAACTGGCCGCCGTCCACGACGGGGCAAGACCGCTGGCCTCCTGGCAGCTGATCGACCGGGTGGTTCGGGCGGCCAACACCTACGGCGCCGCCGCTCCGGCAATTCCCGTGAAGGACACCGTCAAGGTGGTCGAGGGGAGAATCGTGAAATC
This sequence comes from uncultured Eubacteriales bacterium, assembly GCA_900546075.1. Taxonomy (GTDB): domain Bacteria; phylum Bacillota; class Clostridia; order Oscillospirales; family Oscillospiraceae; genus Faecousia. Next base: position 15,651 of record URBH01000020.1, read on the forward strand.
CACCCCCGACCGGGCGTCACTGTACGCCGTGCAGACCCCACAGGTATTCGACTTTGACCTGCTCCGGGGCGCGTTGGCAAAGGCGAAAGCGGACAATGCCAACGTCACGGACGACTGCTCCGCGGTAGAGCGAATCGGTTTCTCCGTGAAGATCGTGGAGGGCGACGAGCGGAATCTGAAAGTCACTACTCCCCTGGATTTGAGGATCGCAGAGCTTCTGCTGGAGGAAACCAAATGAGGATCGGGCATGGCTATGACGTACACCGGCTGGTGGAAGGCCGGGATTTGATACTGGGCGGCGTGAAGATCGACTACGAAAAGGGTCTGGACGGCCACTCCGACGCCGACGTACTGCTCCACGCCGTCTCCGACGCCCTGCTGGGCGCGGCGGGTCTGGGAGACATTGGACGCCACTTCCCGGACACCGACCCCAAATATAAGGGCGCGGATTCCCTGCGGCTTCTGAAAAATGTGGCGGAAAAGGTCGCTGCGGCAGGCTATCGGGTGAGCAACATCGACGTGACCATGATCGCTCAGCGGCCGAAGCTAAAGGATTTCATCCCGCAGATGGAGGAAAACATTGCCCTTGCGGTGGGAATTGCCCCGTCCCGGGTAAACGTGAAGGCCACCACGGAGGAAAAGCTGGGCTTCACCGGCACCGGCGAAGGCATGGCCTGCCATGCGGTGTGCCTGTTAGAGGAATGAGGAAAGCGCGGACACAGATCGTGTCCGCGCTTGAACTTTGCGCTTTTACCGATGCAGCGCCTTGCGAAGCGCCGGGACGATGAGCAGCGCTATGCCACCGCCGATGAGGGCGGTGACGAGCTGCGGCCAGCTGAAGGTGGCGGGGAGGGCTTTCAGCATCGGCTCTTTCAGCGTGCCGGCCGCCAGCAGAGACGGCGCCATCACGCCGCAGACGATCTTCACCACGATCAGGTACAGCGCGGCAAACTTCGCCAGAGCGGCAATGAGCCACGCGGCAATCTGCTGAAACGTCTTCTTGCTGTCCGTACCGGCAATCAGCCGCAGCAGAACCACGAACACGGTATTGCCCACCATGATGGCGGGGAGGACGAGAATCTGCGGGGCGATGCCCAGCAGATAGGCAAGCACCGGGGAGAGCACAGCCACGACGATGCCGCTGCCCAATCCGGCGGTCAGAACGGTAACGGCCAGCACGGCGTTGACGCAGGAGCCGGTGACGAACTGGCCAAAGCCCTTGGTCAGCGCCTGCAACGCGACGAGAAGCGCCAGCATAACGGCGGTTTCGGTGATCCAACGTACTTTTTTGTTCATGGTAGATACCTCTTTCCCTTGTTATTCTTTGGAGATCACGCCGGAGTAAGCGGTTTTGACGCTGACGCCGACCAGACTCCCAATTTTGCCGGACAGGGCGGCAATGGTATTCTGGGGCGCGTCCATAGCAATGGCGATAACACTGACGCCCCGTTTGCGGTAGGGGATGCCCATTCGGCCGATGATAAATTCCCCATACTCGTGGAGCAGCGCATTGAGCCTTTCCACCATTTCCCCGTTTTCCACGATAATGCTCATCACCGCGAGTCTGGTTTCCACATAAAACACCCCCAACAAAAATTGCCGCACCCTGACGGTACGGCAACAGCAGTAGGCCCCGGAGATTTCCGCGGTCAAACACCATATTCGCACCTTTCAGGCAGCCCGAAAGCTTACTGTCAGGATCGTTGTATATAGGATAGCACACGGGAAAGCATTTGTCCAGCCACGAAAGCGGAAAACCGCAAAAAATGGACGTTGGAAAAATGAAAAAAAGCTATTGACAAATTCCGCAGGTATGCTATAATACAGAAGCTGTCCGAACAGCGAACCAAATATGGGGGTATAGCTCAGCTGGGAGAGCGCTTGAATGGCATTCAAGAGGTCAGCGGTTCGATCCCGCTTATCTCCACCAAAAAAGCACCGATTCTACCTTGAATCGGTGCTTTTTTCTAACTTTTTTCGTTTTTCTGTTTTGCTGGGTCAACGAAAAAGTCAACAGAATCAGCCGTTTTTGCCCTTTGTGCCGTCGAAAGGCGGTCAAAATGGCTTACATTCAGGAAAAGTTAAAAGGGAAGAAGATTGTTTCCTTCAAATTCAAGGCTTGCGTGGGTCGGGACGACAATGGCAAGCAGATTTTCAAGTGTACGACTTGGTATCCCCCTGCGGAACTCACACCCGCAAAGGCTTGGAAGGAAGCCCAAAAGGTGGCGGCTATCTGGGAGGATGAAGTACGGCAAGCCTACCTCAAAGAACAGGAAGAAAAAGCCGTGGCGGGTGCCTCCCCCGCTTACACATTTGATACCTTTGTCAATGAAGTGTGGATTCCCCTTTGTGTGCGGGACGGCTCCCATCGCCCCGCTACTGTGGCGATGTACACCAACATTCTGAAAGTCATCCTCCCGCAGTTCCAAGGGGTTCCCCTCACAGAAATCACAGGTGTTCGTATCTCTCAATTCATCGTCTGCGCGAAAACGCTTTCCTATATTTTCGTTGACCATTTTTTGTGCGGTCTATATAATGAAAACGGCAAAGGGAGAAATCCGTTTGTAAGATAATTATGAAGGAGCAGAGAACTATGAAAAAAATCATTGCACTGCTGATGGCAGTATTGATGACCGCCGGTATGCTGGCAGCCTGTTCCGGCACTCCGGCTGAAACCACTTCCCCTGCCGCGGAGAATACCAAGGCACAGGCCGAAACCGCCGCGGTCAGCGCCGAGAAGGAAAAGGTTGCGCTGAAGGTCTGGGCAGACCAGGGCGAGCTGGAGCTGACGGAAAAGCTGTGCAGCGAATTTGCCGCCGAGCATCCCGAGAAGGAATACACCTTCGAGTACGGCGCCGTGGGCGCTGTGGACGGCAAGGCCCGTTATCTGGAGGACCCCGCCGCTGCCGCCGATGTGTTCCTGTTTGCGGACGACCAGCTGGTGGATCTGGTCAAGGCCGACGCCCTGTACGAGGTGACCCGGAATACCGACGCCATCATTGCCGCCAACACCCCCGGCTCCATCAACGCGGCGACCTATGACGGGACTCTGTACGGCTACCCCATGACCTCCGACAACGGCTACTTCCTGTACTACGACAAGTCCGTGTTCACCGAGGATGACCTGAAGACTTTGGATGGCATTCTGGCTGCTGCCAACGCCGCCGGCAAGAAGGTACATATGGACGTCTCCAACGGCTGGTATCTGGCCTCCTTCTTCCTGGGCAACGGCTGCACGCTGACCATCGAGGACGGCAAGCAGGTCATCGACTTCAACAACGCCAACGGCCTTGCCGCCGCGGAAGCGATTCGGGCGTTCTGCAACGACCCCGCGTTTGTGACCGGTGATGACTCCGTTCTGGCGGGCGGCATCGGCGATGCCATCGCCTGCGGCGTTTCCGGCACCTGGGTTGCCTCCGCGATTCAGGAAAAGCTGGGCGACAACTACGGCTGCTGCAAGCTGCCGACCTTCACCTGTGACGGCAAGCAGGTTCAGATGGGCTCTTTCCTGGGCTGCAAGATCTACGGCGTCAACTCCCAGACCGCCTATCCCGTGGACGCCATGGAGCTGGCGGAGTATCTGACCGGCGAGAAAGCCCAGATCGAGCGCTACAACGTGCTGAACTACGGCCCGTCCAATATCAACGCGCTGGCCGACGACACCATCTCCTCCAACCTGGCGCTTCAGGCTCTGAACGCACAGAGTGCGTTCGCCGTTTCCCAGATGGTTCTGGGCGGCTTCTGGACGCCCGCCGAAGCCTTCGGCGCGGAGCTGGAAGCCCATTCCACCGGCGATCTGCAAACCATGCTGGATCGGCTTGTGGAGCAGGCGCTGGCAGGATAAGCGCATGTTCATTCCGAAAAAGGGGCTGTAAAAAGCCCCTTTTTCGCCATCCCATGCTCACGGAGGGATATCCATGCAAGAAAACACAAAACGGAATATACTTCTTTGCGCCGCCGCGAAGGGCAGCTTCTGGACTCGGCTGTCGTTTTTTATCATGGGAACCGGCTGCATCCGCTATAAGCAGTACGTTCGCGGGCTGATCTATCTTTTGACCCAGATCGGGTTTCTCTGCTTTCTTAAGAATTTTGCCCTGCAATATCTGAGTAAATTCTCCACGCTGGGGACGGAGACCCAGCGGAAGGTTTGGAACGAGGATTTGCAGATCTACCAGAGATTTCCCGGCGACAACTCCATGCTGATTCTTCTGTACAGTGTGCTGTCGCTGGCGGTGATTGCGGTATTCCTGTACATCTGGTACGCGAACATCCGGGATTCCTGGCACGCCCAGGAGAACCTGCGGGAGGGGCGGAAAATCGCGGGCTTCCGGGACGACCTGCACAGTCTGACCCATGAGCGCTTCCATATCACGCTGCTGTCCATGCCCATGCTGACGCTGGTGCTGTTTACGCTGCTGCCCATCATTTTCATGATCCTCATTGCGTTTACCAATTTCGACGCGGATCACCAGCCCCCCGGAAATCTGTTTACCTGGGTCGGCATGACCAACGTGACGGATATTTTTCTGGGCAACGAGATCAAGACCAATACGTTCTTCGGCCTGCTTGGCTGGACGATTGTCTGGGCGATTCTCGCCACGTTTACGAATTACATTCTCGGTATGCTGCTGGCCGTCGCCATCAACAGCAAGCTGGTGAAGCTCAGGCAGGTATGGCGCACCTGCTTCGTCATTGCCATCGCCATTCCCCAGTTTGTGAGCCTGCTTCTCATTTCCCGGGCGCTGGAGCCTGCGGGAGCGGTGAATGTGCTGCTGCAGGAGCTGGGACTGATCAGCGCGCCGCTGCCCTTCCTGCTGGATCCGACGCTGGCGCGGATTGTAGTCGTTGTGGTGAATATGTGGATCGGCATTCCCTACACCATGATGACCTTCTCCGGGGTGCTGATGAACATTCCCGCCGAGCTGTACGAAAGCGCGGAAATGGACGGCGCGGGGCCGGTCAGAAGATTTGTTTCCATCACGCTGCCCTATATGCTCTTCGTGACGGCCCCCGCGACGATCACCACCTTTGTGACGAATTTCAACAACTTCAACGTCATCTACCTGCTCACCGCCGGCGGCCCCTTCTCCCTGGACTACTATCAGGCGGGAAAGACCGATCTGCTGGTCACATGGCTGTATAAGCTGACCGTGAACCGGAATGACTACTCTCTGGCATCCACCATCGGCATTTTCATTTTTATGCTGGTGGGCAGCTGCTCCCTGCTGGTGTATAACCGGACAGGCGCCGTGAAGAAGGAGGATCAGTTTCAATGAACAATATGCGCAGACGCAAGCTCGTTTCCTCGGTGGCGCTGAATGTGGTGATCGCGGTTCTGGCAATGCTCTGGCTGGTGCCGGTTTTCTGGCTGGTCGTGTCCTCCTTCCGGGCGGAGCAGGGGGCGTATACCTCCTATCTCTGGCCGAAAAGCTTCACCCTCGGCAATTACGTCCGGCTGTTTACGGACAGAAGGCTGTTTGATTTTCCCCGCTGGTTCGGCAATACGATGCTGGTTGCCGGGTGCAGCTGCGCCATCACCACGATTCTGGTGCTGATGGTCGCCTATGTGTACTCCCGGCTTCGCTTCCCCAGCCGCAAATTCCTGATGAATGCGTCGCTGGTGCTGGGAATGTTCCCCGGCTTTATGAGCATCATCGCCATTTACCATTTTATGAAAGCGGTGAGTCTGGATCAGACGCTGCTGGCGCTGATTCTGGTGTATTCCGGCGGCGCGGCGCTGAACTACTACATCGCCAAGGGGTATTTTGACACCATCCCCAAATCTCTGGACGAGGCTGCCATCCTGGACGGTGCTACCAACAGCACGATCTTCTGGAAGATCATCCTGCCCAACGCCAAGCCGGTGATCGCGACCACGGCCATCAATGCCTTCATTAACCCCATCGTGGACTATATCTTCGTGTCGGTCATCATGAAGGACAATTACAACAACTTTACGGTCGCAAAGGGCCTGTACACCATGGTGGATAAGACGAATATCTACGAATACTACACCGTCTTCTGCGCCGGTGCGGTGATCGTGGCGATCCCTGTGGTGCTGCTCTTTATTCGAATGCAGAAATACTACGTTGCCGGCGTCGTCGGCGGCTCGGTGAAAGGATAATGTATGAATCCCGCAACAATTTACCATAGACCATTGAGCGAATTCGCGTTTGCCACGGACGCTACCCACTATGTTTTCCGCCTGCGAACCGGAAAGGGCGAGGCGCAGAGCTGCCGCTTCTTTTACGCCGACCGCGCCGCCATGACGCCGGAGCTGGATTTTGCCTGCCTGCCCATGAAAAAAATCCGGGAAGACCGGTATTTTGACTGGTACGAGGTTCGTCTGGAAACAAAGCTTGAACGTATCGCCTACTATTTTGAACTGTCGGACGGGGCGGAGACGCTCTGCTATTACGGCGACTGCTACGAAATGGCCGGGACGCCCACCCGGGCCGATTTCTTCCAGCTTCCCTTCAACCATCGCGCTGACCGGCTTTCCGTCCCGGAATGGACGAAGGACACCGTTGTCTACAACATTTTCCCGGACAGCTTCGCCGACGGGTTCCGGACGCTTTCCGGCGGCTCCGATGGGAAAACCGGTTTGGGCGGCACCATCCGGGGCATTGCGGAGAATCTGGATTATATCGCATCCATGGGGTTCAACTGCATTTATCTGAATCCGATTTTTGCGGCGGAATCTTACCACCGGTATGACACCCTCGATTACTACCAGGTAGACCCACATATGGGGAGCAAAGAGGATGTCCGCGCGCTGGTGGAGAAAGCCCATTCCCTTGGTATCCGGGTTCTGCTGGACGGCGTATTCAACCATATCAGCAGCCGCCATTTTCTGTTTCAGGATGTTCTGCGGAACGGTATGGCGTCAAACTACTATTCCTGCTTCTACCGGCTCCCGGAAAAACCAAAGCTTCCCGCTCCCGGCGAGCTTCCGGAATACACCTGCTTCTCCTATGTCGCCGATATGCCGAAAACAAACACCGCCGACCCGTATTTAAGGCAGTATTTCTGCGACGTCGGCGTCTACTGGATACGGGAGTTTGACATCGACGGCTGGCGGCTGGATGTGGCAAACGAGCTGGACGACGGCTTCCTCCGCGCGTTCCGTACCGCGGTAAAGGCGGCAAAGCCGGATGCCGTCATCGTCGGGGAGGTCTGGGAAAACGCCGCCCATTATCTGAACGGGGATATGATGGATTCCGCGATGAATTACGATTTCCGCCGGTATTGCCGCAGATTTTTCGCGGAGGAAACGGTGGATGCGGAAACCTTCGATACCAATGTTTCCACCCTTTTGCTGCGCTATCGGGAAAACGCCCTGTTTGCCCAGCTGAATCTGCTGGACAGCCATGACGTCAGCCGGTATCTGTCTCTGTGCGGGGAAAATGTCGACAAAATGGAGCTGTCGGTGCTGCTGCAAATGACCTTCCCCGGTATGCCCTGCGTGTTTTACGGGGACGAAAAGGGGCTTTGCGGCCTGAGCGAAAGCGAGTACCGCCAGGCGATGGCGTGGGGAAAATCTCACCCGCTGGAGGATATCTACCGCCGCCTGATCTCCCTGCGCAAGGCGCACCCCGCCCTGCGGTACGGCGATTTCGTGACAAATTTCGCGGCAGGGAAGACCTACAGCTACAGCCGGAATTGGGAGAACACAAGAATTACGGTCACCATGAATCTTGGCGACGCACCCATTCCCGCACCGCAGCGGGGCAGATTGCTCTTGAAAAAAGGCGGCAATCATGCCATAATCGGTGCATGGGAGTATGAAGTACGGGAGGAACGGATTCATGGCGGTGACGATTTATGACGTGGCAAAGGAGGCGGGGGTATCCATAGCCACGGTTTCCAAGGCGCTGAACGACAGCTACACCATCCCCGACCAGACCAAGGCGGCGATACGGGAAATCGCGGACCGTCTCGGCTACCGCCCCAACGCACGAGCCAAGAATTTTGCCCGGCAGGCAAGCGGCACGGTGCTGTTCATCACGGATTTCTACCAGAACATTGCCTTTGAAAATCCCCATATGTTCGAGATCATTTCCGGCATTGCCACGTATCTGGACGGCAAGGACTATTCCCTGACGCTGAAGCCGCTGACGAAACAGGCGGCGCCCCTTTACATCCGGGACATCATCCAGCAGCGGCAGGCGGACGCGCTCATCATTCATGCTTTCGTTTTAAGCCCAGAGCTGGCCGCGATCCTTTCCCGGGTGGATTTCCCCTATCTGGTCATCGGAAAGCCGGGATTCCGGTGCAGCATCTGCTGGATCGACGTCAATCACGAGCAGGCGGGACAGATCGCCGCGAATTATCTGCTGGACAAGGGCTACCGGAGAATGGCCTTTATCACGGGACAGGAAAACGACGCCCTGTCCCAGAGCCGCCTGCGAGGAATCAATCAGGTCATGTCTGAGGAAGAGCTGAGCGTTGAGGTCGTCTGCAATGAATCGCCCTACGCGCTGGACGACGAGGCGCTGTACGGTCTGCTGATGCGCCGCCCCCGTCCGGAGGTGCTGCTTTGCAGCAATAACCATCTTGCTCTGCACTGCCTGCAATACATCCGCCGGATAGGTCTGAAGGTACCGCAGGATATCGCGCTGCTCACCTTTGACAACTACCCCTTTTCCATGCTGACAGACCCGGCCATCACGGCCGTGGAGGTGGACATGCACGACATGGGCGTCAACGCCGCCCGTTTTGTGCTGCAGCGGATACGAAAGCCCAATTTACAAACCCAATCCTACTGCACCTCCCCGTGCATCCTGGAACGGGAGTCTACATAACGGTAAAAAGCCCCTGCTTTCATCAAATGAAAGCAGGGGCTTTTCAAAGACACAACGAGGGAGGCGCTGCCTCCCTCGTTGTTGGTTATATTCCCGGTTTTCAGATAGACCCTAAATTCCTACTGCATTTTCTCCCGTAGTGTGATATTTTTTATATGGAAGCAGTAAACGCATAAACGTTCATAGACGGATGAACGCTATGATAAAAATACATAGTCACTTCGGCAAATTGGCCAATCTGTAATGGTTGACAGTTTGCCATTTTATTGGAGTTCGCATAAGTGATTACTTTTTCCGGCGGAGGGTAACGATTTGGATCAGCAAAACAGGAAGAAGACGTTTTCGGAAAGTGCCGTCCGGGTCATTGCGTGGGACGGTCCGGTCAGAGCCACGGCCAAGGCAGTTGCAGCCAAAGCCGGACTGAACGATATAAAATGCTGCAACAGCAAGGATGCGCTGCTCAGCGCGGCATTCTGTCATGAGGACAAGGGGATCCCTCATTCACAGCCCTTGCCGATTTAATCAAAGGTTCCCTTATTTTCGCCATGCTTTTGCATAGCAAACAGTTTGCCGGAAGGTCGGGGCGAGAAGAATGACAGGCAAGAAATTAAGGCGGCTCAGCCGTATGGAGCCGATCGATACCATCTATGAGCCGCAAAAGCAGAAGAAAGCCGCAGACGGGCAGATCCCGGTATCTGTCAGGACGTGCGACTTCCAGCCGGGGGGTATCGTCGCTTTTTATCACGGAAACCAGCGTTTGAACAGTAGGTTCATCTCCGCTTCGTGGGATTGGTTCGGCATCGGCGAAAACGGAAACGTTTCCAACAATGGAAATGAGCCGGATGAGCCTTATCTTACGGGGAACGCGGCCGGCTGCATGGCAGCCGAACGGATTGCCGGAAGGGCATTTTACGCTATTGTGATTTCTATCCTCAGAACGGGCAACGCCGTCAGGAAGTATTGACAGGAGGAAGTAGTTATGCAAAGCAGTTTATCCCAACGGGTGCAGAGGTACATACAAGAACATCTGCATGAAAGACATTGGAGACGGGTCGTGACGGTGCTGGCCTGCATCGTCGTGTTCTGCACGACCTACGCGCTGGTTCTTCCGGCGCTCACCCTGACGGGTGGTACTTTTTGCGGGAAGGAGGCCCATTGCCATTCCGATGAGTGCTATGAAAAAGCGCTGATTTGCGGTTTGGAGGAACGGGCTGCGGCAGCGGGGACGTCTGCCCATACCCACGCAGACGAATGCTACGAGGTACAGCAGATTCTGTCCTGCGGCCGGAAAGAATCCGCCGGTCATACGCATGACGAACACTGCTACGATGAGGGCGGAGAGCCGGTCTGTGGGCAGGAGGAATCCGAGGGGCACACGCACACGGAGGCGTGCTATCAGGAGGCGCCTGTTCTGGTCTGTACGGAACCCACGGATACGGTTACGGAAGGCCATGTCCACACGGACGCCTGCTACGAGAAGACGCTGATCTGCCAGAAGGAAGAGCATGCGCATTCCCTGCAGTGCTATTCCGATCCCGACGCCGTGGAGACCCCGGAGGAATGGGAGCAGGGTCTTCCGGCCGGTACCGGAGACGCGGCAAAGGACCTTGCCGCCGTGGCGCGGAGCCAGCTGGGCTATGCCGAGAGCACCGTCAACTATCTGGTGGGTGCGGACGGTGAGACAGTACACGGCTACACCCGCTACGGCGCATGGCACGGTCAGCCGTATGCCGCCGATTGGAGAGCCTTGTTCGCTTCCTTCTGCCTGCACTACGCGAATGTGCCGGAGACCGCCTTTCCCCGGGGAGACAGCTGTGAAAGCTGGATGGCAGAGCTTCAGGCAATGGAGCGTTATCAGCCGTCCGGCGGCTACAGCCCCAAGCCCGGCGACGTGGCGTTCCTGGATCTGGACGCGGACGGCGCTGCCGACCATGCGGGTATCGTGCTGGAGGAGGATGCCGCTGCCGTGGGCGATGTAGACGGCGCGGTCGCAGAGATGTCTCTGGATACGGCGCTTGGATATGGCGTTCTTCCCACCGATGCGCCGAAGAAAGCGCCCGCTGCCCGGTCCGGCGGCGATGTCCGCCCGGAGATTACCGTAAAAACAGGCCCCAGCAGCGACGGTAGCATGACCTTCTATACCGGACAGGCCGCCACAACGACGCTCAGCATCTCCAACCCGGAGAGCGCCCAGATCGAGGCGGACGACGGCACCGTCATCCGGCTCTATATGCAGTTTGACAAGACGAACCCCGGTACGGGGCATCCTGAAAGCGCAGACGGCACACCTTCCCAGCAGGAAGGCACCTATACCGTCAAGGCGACGGGCAGTGAACATGCGTACCAATACACGGTTACCCGCATCAACGGAGCGGATGCCGACCACTATACCTATTGCCTTGAGATTCAGCGTCCTCTGCAGGGCGATACCATTTCCCTCAATTTGCCCAGCGACTACCCCAGCCCCACCTCCGCAGGCGGCACGAACACCGTTTGGGGCGTCGTGCTGACGCAGGGGGAAAAGGAGGAACTGGACAAGACCGGCACGAACGGCAAGCCCGGCATCCCGCCGAAACCCGAGGATGGGACGAATACCCAGACCATTACCTGGACGACGAAGCCGAATACGTTCAATCTGAATAAGAAGTGTAACGACTCGGATGGCAGAATCGTCAGCGACGGCAAGGGCGGCTATACCATTCAGGATTTGAAGTATTATATTCACGCTGCCCGGGACACTGCGCAGACATTGGAGGGCGTGGGCAAGGATCACGTGACTTCCGTTACCTGCGTAGATACTTTCACCCTGCCGGAGGGCGTCCGCTTTGCCCAAAACTTCATTGACGCGGTGAAGAACAAGACATATGACACGACATATGTCTGGCAGAAAGGAAAAATGAAAGTAAGCGATAGCACTGGCACCGGGATAGTAATCGGTGGCTTTCCCTTCGGCAGCGACAAAAACACGACTGCACTTTCCCTGTCGGAGGACAATCGAACGCTGTCAATCACATGGACGTCACCCAACAATGATTCTTGGGGCAGGCCGATAATCAACAAGGAAATCACGGATCTTAACCGGAACATTTCCTTCGACAAAGGCATCCTGCTCATTGACCAGCTGAAGTCCACAGAGCCTTACAGATTTACCAACAACGTGGAATACACCTTCCACTACAGCTGGAGCGGGGATCAAGCCGTGGACGCCGACTGCGTAGCAGAGCGCACCGCCGGAAAAGCAGAGCTGACGATGAAAAAAAGCATACTATCCAAAAAAATCGGATATTTTGGCGAAGGAATACGCTATCAGATCAAGCTGAAGAACGAAGGGACGCTGCCCTATGAGAAGCTCTGCTATGTGGACGATCCTCTGCCGGAGCACATGTACCTCAGCGCAGGGAATCTGGCCGCATTGTTCAATGACGGGGAATACGGCAAGGACGCAAGCGTCTCCATCGCCGGAGCGACCTTCTGTCCGGCGAACCCGTCGCGGACGGTCACCTGCGCGGACGGCACAACCTCCGCCGCCACCGCCGCCCGCAATACAAGTGTGGTCAGCGCCACCAAATATTCCGGGTGCAGCACCGGTACACAGCACCGGGAGGATCACACCGGCTCCATCGACATCCGCTGGAACAAAGAGCATACGCACTTGGTGCTGACGGTCAAAAAGGCGGACGGCAACGAAGAAATCCAAACATGCGCCGCTACAGCGAATGGGATCCAGTCCGTGCTGGATCAGCTTGGCTACGTTGTGACCGGGTATACCCGCAGTACGATCGTCTGGGATCTGCGGGATGACGCGGGAAAGCCTGTTCCGATTTACGGAGGAGCAGAAATCGCGATCGAGTTTTCGGCGAGTCTCATGGATACCTTTATGCGGCTGGAAAGAGATGTACCCGGCTTCTATCCGAACGAAGAGGGTACTGTTGGCAATAATCGTGCCTATGCCCATGGCGACGAGGGCCCGGACGGTCGACCATTGGCGGATGGCACTGCTCACTCCGGTGGTCTCTCCCGTGAATTCTATCTCGACAAAAGCGCCAGGCTGGCAAACTTCAGCCACATGACGGAGAAGAACGTCCCCGGGGATGGCGAAACGGTGGAGTACAGTCTTTCCGCGCGGCATCTTGGCTCGGCTGAATACGATATTCTGCCGCTGACCGACCGTATGTCCGGCGCCCAGGTGCTGCTGGCGGAACAGGAAAAAAACAGCAGCGCACCCTGGGCAAAGGACTGCGAAACCTACAGGGCTGAGGACGGCACGGCGTATTACAAGCTCAGCCGCGGCGGAGTCTATTCGGGCGTTTGGCTTGGCGATCAGTATGCCGATTCCGTCACCGTGACGGAAAGCGCCTCCGGCCGGGACACGCTCATCAAGTGGTATTTCGCAAATTACGGCGGCTATCAGACCGGGAACGTTTCCTACAAGGCGCTTGTCTGCCCCATGGAGCTGAACATCAAGGATTTGTCCTATTCCCTCGACAATGAAAGCTGGCTGGGCGACCACGAGACGCATCGGCTCTATGTGTCCCTCCTTGGGATCAAGGGCACCCTGCTGGAATTTGACAAGAAAATCGTTCCGGAGAGCGATATTTCCGCCGGGAACGATGCGAAGGTCGACGGCGAGGACTACTGCCCCATCGTCGAAGGGCAGACGGTCTACTACCGGTTCCGGCTCAAGGCCATTGCCCCGGAGGCGGGGGAAGAGCCTCGCACCGTCACGATCACCGGCAGCCAGCTCCGGGACTCCCTCCCGCTGGAGCTGAAAGGGATTCTCAATTCAGGACATACAGGAGGCGCAGATGAACAAAATCCGCTCCCGCCGGGGCTGAACTTCCAGTGGAAGAAGGTTACCGGGAACGCGGCAGAGGCACAGCCCGGCGACGTGTGGATCGTCGGCTATCAAAATCAGACGAAGATTCAGAACGGGGACAGCTGGAGAATTCAGGACACCGGCACAGAAAACCAGCGGGAGATCCTATGGGACGATAACTTCTCTGTTTCCTTCACCTCAGACGCGCCGCTCTACATCTATGTCCGACTGACGTTCCCCAAGGGCGATGCGTGGCAGGAATATGCCGCCAAATATAGTTTCACAGAGCTTGTCAACACATTCTATGTGGACGGCATACCAAGCAGCGTGAGACATGACCTGAAGATAGCCGCTGGGGCAATTCTCCAGAAGGGGGTCGCGTCGGTGCAGAGCTATAGCCGCAGCTACTCTTCCGCCGATCCAGTTCGTCCTACCGCAGCCGATTCGCTGTTTTACTATGAAAACGACAGTGCCGCGCTGCAAACGGTGCTCTACTACGCTGTGCTCTACAACGGCGGCAGCACACGCCTGTATATCGGCGACATGCAGGATATCCTTCCCGAGGGCTTCACCTTCGGCAGAATGGTCTATGGCGACGATTATCACTATGCTCCGGATGATCCCAATCCGCCGGACGATACAACGTCGGAAGCGTTTTTCGGTGTGCTTTCCGACAATCCCAATTACCTCTGCACAGAAGAGAATGGTTCCTCGCCTAGGGTGGAATGGAAATCCGGCCGGGTCAAAGCGGATGTTTTCCGCAGTCGTATCACCTTCCGCATTGACCGTGAAGAAGAAACAGATACCAGCGTCCGATACGATGCAGAGCGGAGGAAATATTATCTGAACCCGGGCGAAGGCATCAGCTTCGGCTATCTCTGCCGCACCAACGGGTATGCGCAGACGCCGGATGTGGCGGTCAACTCCATCGCCATGCCGTACTTCGACTACACAGGCGGCGGCGTAGAGATCAGCGAAGGGACGGCCTTCACAACACGGCTGGGTCCCCCTGCATGGCAGGGAAACGACGGCTCCTGCGAGATCATTGACAACGCGCAGGCGGCCGCCTCCGGCAGGAGCGGCGTTTCCAACGACACGCAGTGGCTCTATTCCCAGGTGCAGCAGCAGCGCGGCACGATCAAGCCGGGCATCACCAAGAAGCTCACCGCAGCCGTATCTCAGAAGGGCGTGGTCACAAACAATCCCATTGCGGCGCACCCTTCCGACACCCTCCGCTGGGCGGTTACCGCTGCCAACGACGGGAAGTCCCCCATCACGGACTACGTATTGACGGATACGATGCAGGCTCCGTACCGGTTTGATGGTGACGTGGTCTACACTGTTTCCAGATCTGATGGCAAAGTTGTTTTGGGACCCTCCTACGGTCTCCGCGTGCTTTTTTCTATCAGCACAGCATCGGACGGTCTGTCGGCAGAAGTGAAAACGTATGTAGAAACGAAACCCGTAACGGTAAACGGCGACCCCGTCAATATCCGGGTCGATGGGGATAGACAGATTGCCGTCCGCCTGACGCGGGATGCGGAAACAGGAAATTACACACTCTCTATTCGATTCCTGGAAGCCAACTGGGGCATTCCGGCGGGCGGCACGGGCGTGCTGACGCTGGAAACGAAGCGTTCGGATAACAACCTGGAGAACAAAGTATTTGTCAACACCTGCTTCCTCACCCCCATGGCTCAGTCCTGGGACAACACAACCAACAGGGGCAACGTGACGGTGCTGGACGGTGTGTTCGGTAAAAATGGCATGCCCTCTGTCCGCAACAGTGCGCCCGTCACCACCGCCTACGGCTTTGTCACAAGCTCCCGGAAATCCGTGGCAGAAAAGGGAAAGCCCGGCAATACCGCAGCCTGTGACGCAATGCCCAATTACATCGTCCTGCCGGGAACGGATTCCCGCTTCACCTACACGCTGACCGTGGACGCGCCGGAGGAAAGAGCCATGGATAAGCTGATTTTTATCGACGGTCTGCCTGCGCCGAACGATCATAGCTCCTTCCAGAACGACGACCCGCGCTACAGCGAATTCAAGGTCGCCTTTGCGGACAAACCCAACGTTACCGTCACCGTGACGACGAAGAACGGCAGCGTCAGCACGCTGACGGCTGACCAATTCAAGGTGGAATACAGTACAAAGACGGAGTTTGATGCCGACGACTGGAAGGGAAAATCCCAGTGGAACGGCAGCTCCACCGACGCCCGTTCGCTGCGCGTGACAATTCTGGACCCGTCCGGAGCGTTAATCCCGGCCAGGTCCCATGTTTCCGTCCGCTTTGACGCAAAGATCGCGGGCGAAGCGCAGTCCGGCCAGACCGCCTGGAACAGCTTTGGCTACCATTACAGCGTGGTAGAGGATTCCAATGAATTGGAAGCTGCACCGCTTAAGTGCGGCGTGATGCTCCCCATCATCCCGGAGATTGTGAAGCAGGTCGTTGACCGCAGCGGCAATCCTGCCTGCGTCAAGAGCAGCAAGACCTTCCGCTTCCTGGTGTATACCGGCGCAAGCCTCAAGGAAACGAACGAGGCAGCACTGTCGGAGGCGTTGAGGGATGATGGCCGCGAGGCAGCTCTCATTGAGCTGACCGTTGCAGCGGGACGGAGCGAATCTGACAGGCGGAAGCTGGATGACCTGAAGGTCTGTACCTATGCAGATGGACAGTGGGCGAAAACCTTTGAAGACTGGGTCTGGGAAAGCGGCGCGAGGTACACCCTTGTAGAGCTTCCGGACGATGACCCGAGCTGCAAGTTCAGCTCCATCAACCACATAACAGCCGCTGATGGCTACACGTTCTACTATCAGAACGACCGGACGCTTGTCCTCTCGGCAGTCAACCTACTCGATCTCTGGAGCTTTACCATCCGGAAGACCAATGCGTATGACGGCTCTGCGTTGACCGGTGCATGGTTTGCGCTCTACAGTCCGGATGCGCGGGACAGCATCTCAGAAGAGGCATACAACGCCCTAACCGAGAAACCGACGCAGAAGCCGGAATTCACGCTGACAATCGGCGAAGGTGCAGCCGGGAAAACCTGGTATCTGACCCGCATAGGCCAGACCCGCAATATGGCAGGCAATGAGGGAACCCTCACCTGGGACGGTCTTCTGAGAGAGGAATACCGTTACAGGGAGATTCAGGCGCCGATGGGCTATCGGCTGGACGATACCATTCGCACGGTGAGAAAGTCCGATGCAGTCCATGCCATAGCAATCCCCAACACCGGCAGCGGCGTGCGCCTGCCTGAAACCGGCGGTATGGGAACATTCTGCTTTACAGCAGGCGGCGTCCTGCTTCTGACGGCTGGTCTGCTGGGATACGGTTGGAAGCGCAAGCGGGAAAGGGGCTAATCGGCATGCTCCGTGTACGACGCAACCACCTTGCTGCCTTCTGGAAGTAGGAAAACCCGGAACGGCAAACCAAGCATTTGCCCTTGCACCTGTAAAAGAAAAGTAGACACTCACAAAAGTGTGGGTGTCTACTTTTTTGGTATAGTACAAGGGAAAGAATGTGAGAGCGTGGGGAAAAAGGGAACACCCCACAAGCGGTATGGCAAGGAGGAGAGAATGAAGGTAAGCACTCAACAACCCCCGCCTGGGGAACCTCTAAATATCCAGATCGTAAATCTTGGTAATCTCCGTCGGCCCCTCCAGCAGAAGGGAGGTGACGTTCCCGTTTTCCCCGCCGACGGTGATCTTCAGCGTGCCGCCCATGTTGTGGGCGGTGAGGACACCGCCGGGAAGCAGCCCCTTCTTCCACAGTACCGAGGCCACGGAGCCGCAGCCGGTGCCGCAGGCGCGGGTGTAGCCCTCCACGCCCCGCTCGAAGGTCAGGATGCGGATCTCCCCGTCCCCCAGCAGCTGATAAAAATTCACGTTCGCCCCCTTGGGGAACGCGGGGTCAAAGCGCAGCGCCCGGAAGGTTTCCACAAGACCGTCGGCATCCGCCCACAGGTCGCCCTTGTACTCCGCCACCGCGTGGGGAACGCCGGGATGTCCCAGCTCCACGTAGGCCACGTCCCCCTTGCGGTGCAAGTCCAGCACATAGGGGTTGTTCAGCTTCACCCGGTACAGGTTTTCGTCCAGCCGCCAGCCGGGTACCAGCCCCGCGTCGGTCTCCACGGTCATAACGTCTCCCGCCAGACCGATGTCATGGCCGAACCGGCAGATGCACCGGGCGCCGTTGCCGCACATCTCGCCCCGGGTGCCGTCGGAATTGTAAAAATGCAGCCGGAAATCCGCCTTGTCGGAAACGTCCGCGGCCATGAACCCGTCCGCCCCCGTGACCGCACAGCACTTCCGTGCCAGCGCCGGATAATCCAGCGTCAGCCCACGGGCGTCGATGACCATAAAGTCGTTGCCCGCGCCGTTCATATAGTAAACCTTCATAAAATTCACCTCGAATTTTTGCCTAATACTATTTCTCGATAAAATGGTTAACACCATTTTATCCTGCGAATTCTTCGCAGGCCGCCGGTAGCGGCGAGAAATGTATGGACTTACGTTTTTTTGCGGCTACGCCGCTGGCTGCTGAAACAGCAGCCAAATAAAACGGTTTTTAACCGTTTTATTGAAAACTAGTATAAGATGCCTGCCTACGCCCCGAACCGGGTGAAATACGTATACAGCGGCGTGAGCTTGGCGAAGAAATCCGCCACCTCGTTTTCCAGCTCCGCGCCGAACATTTCGTCGCCCACGTCCTTATGGCGGATGCACTCAATACCGCCCTTCCAGGCAAAGTAGGGCGCAAGAGCAGGATTTGTCGTCTCCTTGGGGCGCTTGTACAGCTGCGCCGTCACAGGTTGTCCCACCGCCGCCTCCGTCCGGGCAATCAACCGCAAAAATTCGTCGGGATAGGCGGAAATATACTTCCGGAATTCCTCCATCGCCGCCGTCCTGGGATGCCAGAGGGTAAAGCCGTAGCTCACGCCCTCGGGACGAATCTCAAAGAACAGGCAGGGATTTTCCGCCCACCACTCCACGTCCTGGCGGATGCAGAGCCACAGGCTCTCCTTGTAGGGGTCGGGATGGTGCAGCCGGGCGTCCCGGTAGATGCGGCTGACCTTCAGAATCGTCCCCGGAATCTCCGTGAAGGGCGCGAACAGGTCCTTTCCCAGCGCCTTCATCGGCTCGTACAGGGTGCTCACGTATTGCTTTTTATGCTCCAGGATCCAGTCCCGGTTGTTGTTCATGCGGATGCCCCAGAGAAAATCAACGGTCTCCGGGGTATCTGTTCTAAAATGGAATAGCAACTTTACAAACTGATGGCTGAAATTCAACGAAATCACGTTATCCGTTGCCCGATAGCGCTCTTCCGATTTCACGTATAAAAAATCAGACCTCAACAAAGCCTCCTCCGACACCTGTTCTCCCTCCACCCTCACCGGCACATTCAAAAGATCCGCGGGATTCCCTTCCATTCCCCTGCAACAAAAACCATATATATTTATCGGATTATTCGGGTACACGTGCTTTTCCCCATCTTCAAAATCTATATTTCCATCCGCATCACTCCTCATCTGGTAAAAATCCTCACTTGCAGGCAATTTTAATTCCTCCCCCTCTTGCTCCACGATATACAACTGCACCTTATCGCCGTTACCCAACCCCGCTCTTGACCCCAACAAATGAACTTGTTGTAACTCCAATACATTTCCTCTAAAACAAATTTCCCGTTCTCCCGACTCGTCCGACGCAACTCGAGCACAACTCAAACACATACATAGACACACGATACCATACAACCAAACTTTTCCCATAATCACATTCATTTACGATTAATAATTCATTCATCAAACACCAAAATCTCGGACAAAGGTATTAAAATAATGCTACATTGCAATTTTTACAACATAAATACAATCATCACATACCGTTTTACAATAAATGCAACTTAGCTCGGGACTGTCTAGCAAGTTTTATTCCTATCAACAAGCTACCCCCTCCAACTCCCCTTTGCACAGGGGGAGGGTTGATTGCCAAGCGGTTTCCCCTCCTGTGCAAGGAGGGGTTAGGGGAGGTAGTCATTAAAAG
>URBH01000021.1 GCA_900546075.1 uncultured Eubacteriales bacterium
TTGCGCTGCTGCTTTCCGACCAGTGCCATCACACGATCAAAGTTGCCGTGTTCAAAGATGAATTCTGCACAGAGTTCCGTGACAGCAAGGAGTTCGGAGGTTCCGTGTTCAAGCAGCTTGATGATGCGATAAACTATCTTGCTCTGTGCAACAAGACTGTTTCCACGATCAAAGGAGTTGTTCGCACGGATAAGCAGGATTACCCCGAAGAAGCCATTCGTGAAGCTTTGCTTAACGCCCTTGTGCATCGTGATTACGGATTCAGCGGCAGCATCATCATCAATGTGAATGACAGAAAGATGGAGTTTATTTCGCTTGGCGGACTTCTTCCTGGCCTTTCTACTGAGGATATTCGCATCGGCGTTTCTCAGCCAAGGAACAAGAAACTGGCAGAGATATTTCACCGTCTGCGTCTGATTGAAAGTTACGGTACAGGTATTCGACGTATTTTCAAGCTGTACGAAAACTGTCCTGTACAGCCCACTATCGAGGCAACGACCAATGCTTTCAAAATCGTACTGCCGAATATGAATGCTGCCAGTGCTGCAAGCGAAGATGCACCGGCGACAACCGGCAAAGCCACTGCAGCCATCACACCCCAGATGAAAACTGTGATGGATTATCTGGCAGAGTACGGCGAAATGACCGGCGAAGATCTGCAGGAACTGCTGAACGTCAAAAAGACGAGAGCCTATCTGCTCGCCCGTCAGATGAATGAAAATGGATTGATCGAAATTATCGGCAGGGGTGCGGGTAAAAAGTACAGATTGAAGTGAGGGGAATAGAATATGGCTATCAGCAAAAAGCTTGAAATTATATATCACAATGGCCAGCCAGATGGTATTCGCTCTATCCGCCGTCATCTGTCTACAATGACCACCTATGTCATTCCTCGCCCGCTGCTTTCGGAAGCCAGGAAGCTGACCGGCATCAATCGTCCCGGCATCTATTATCTCATCAGCGAGACGGATGATAACAAGATTGCACAGATCTATGTGGGACAGACTCGTAACGGGGTCAGCAGACTGGACGACCATAATCGTTCTAAAGATTTCTGGAACAAAGCTATTATGTTCCTTGCCGACAATAAGACCTTTTCTTTGGATATGATCAGCGGCCTTGAAGCTTATGCAATCGGCAAAGCAATCGATTCCAAGCGCTACAAAGTAGAAAATACCGTCAATCCCAAATATGAGATTGATGAATATGATCTTCCTCTGATTGAGGAAGTGTATGAAGAAATCAAGTTTATCATGGCAACGCAAGGCTATAAAATGGAAAACACCAAAACAACCTTGAACGATGCCAACACGCTGCACACCACACGTAACGGCGTTCATGCCCTTGGTGTGTATGATGGTGAAAAATTTGAAGTCCTCGAAGGTTCTGAAATTGATATGAGCCGCAAATGTCATTCAGAAAATATTGAGAGGCAGCGGCAAACAGCCATTCAGAACGGTGACATCGGTCTTAACGGCAACAAGTACATACTGAATGTTTCCGTTCCGTTTACTTCTCCCAGCTCAGCTGCCATGTTCGTGCTCGGAGGAAGCACCAACGGATGGATTGAATGGAAAAACAAAGGCGGAAAGACTCTGGACGAAATGTACCGAAAGTAAAACGGGTAAATGATATCGGAAATAGAGCAAGGAGGTGTGGTACATGAGCAACGAAAGTGTTTATCTTCCCGGTAAAATCCGTGACCGCATACAGGACTTGATGAAATCCCGAAAGATCACACAGGCTGAGCTTGCCACTCGCATCGGCTGTTCGGAAAGTTCTTTGAGCCGTTTCATCAGCGGCAAGACGGACAAGCTGGGTGACGAAAATATCATTCGCATTGCCCGTGTGTTCAATGTCTCCACCGACTTCCTGCTTGGCGAGGTTGATACCCCTGACCGCCTGAATTATGATATTGCCGAGCTTGGCCTGTCCGTACAGGCGGCGAGAAATCTGTATACTCACAAGGTGAATCCGCGGGTGGTCAATGCGCTGCTTGAAAATCCGGAGTTTTCCAACACCACAAATCCGATATCCGGTTACTTGGATGACGAGCTTGCCAAGGGATTTGCAGCACAGAATCAGCTGTACGCAACTGTCGCCGGTATGCTGAAAAGCCAACCGGAAGCAGTTGACGATGTAAAGAAATTGCAGGCCCCGGCATATCAGGCAGACCTGACTGCGATCCAGCGCTCGTTCATGTCTGCTGTGCAAGCAGTAAAGAAAGAGGTCGGTAACGATCTGTCTGCCACCCGTGAATTGACCTCGCAAGCAGTGAAAAAGATATATGCCGAGCTGACCAAAGGGCAGAAAAAGCCAAATCGCAAAATCACCGCAGAACAAATCGGTGAAGCGGTGGCACAGTCCGTTTCCCATCTGCCCGGTATTGACACAGAAGCGGTCAAGCAGATGTTCCTTGCAATGACCGGTACGGTACAAAACCATGAAAAGAGACCCGATAACCAATGAACAGCTCTGTGCGTTGGCCAAGCGGGGAGACACCGATGCACAGAATCTGCTGATTGAAAACAATCTTCGCTTCATCAAAAAGACTGCATACGAAGTGTGGAGCGCACAAGCGGAGTTGAACCGATCTCTGCAAATTTCACTTGACGATCTTGTGCAGGAAGGCTCGTTGGGCCTGCTCGGCTGCATCGATAGCTACAATCCCGACAGCGGAAATTTGTTTCTGACATACGCCGGTTCCGCAATACGGAACGCCATGATCGACTACATCCGCTCACAGAATGTATCCTTTGAGGCGAAGAATCTGAACAACATTATTTCTCTGGACGAGCTTGCAAAAGATGAGGTGCAGAGCAAGCATAATTTCATTGCCGATCCCACCAAGCAGACACCGGAGCAGATCTATCTGGCGCAGGAACAGCTCGACGATATCCATCATGCGTTGGACATGATCGAGGACAGAGACGAACAGTATCTGCGATACCGTTATGGCTTTGATGATGACGTCGAACACCCGCTGACAGAAACAGCGAAGCATTTTCATCTGTCCGAAAGCAGAGCAAAGAAAACGGAAGCCCTTGCCCTGGATAACGTGTGGTTGGAGTTGCCGTGGTGGTATTAGGAGAACGGGGACGCGTCGCTGCGGCGGGCTTTATATACCTTTTGCTCCCCCGGTGATGCAGCATAGCGTCGGTCTGTGACCTCCGCTTTGCCGCACCACCTACACCCGAAGAACGAATATCCGCAAGCCTCCCGTGCTTGCAAATATTCGCCCTTCTGCTGCCACTGGAAACGGCCTGTCCGTAGTCACAAGCTCCAGTTGACAGCCCCTTTCCAGCGTCAGCGGTCGCAAAAGGTATAACACACTAGACTTTGCCGAGCAAAATCGTGTGCCAACAGGGCGCTTCTCGCTCCTATTGGAAACCCTGAGCCAAAGGGATTGCATCCCTCTGGACACCCCATTTTTCTTCACACTGCGGCGGTCAAACTACGAAAATGCAGTTTGCCACCGATGCGAAGAAAAACAAAAGGAAGCATCTGCGCCAGGTTCGTGAAGACGCAAATCTTCCTTTTGGTGCAGGTGTGCAGTATAATAGATTATATCTTCAGCCCCTGCAATCCGTTGTGACGGGGTGAAACGAAAGAATATCGGCGTAAGCCGAAGGAGAAATAGATATGATAAACATTCGAAAACTGGAAGCAGACCTGTGGGAATCCGCCGACCTGCTCCGCGCAGGCTCCAAGCTGACCTCCAACCAATACTGTATGCCCGTGCAGGGCCTAATCTTCCTGCGTTATGCCTACAGCCGCTTCAAACTGGTGGAGTCGGAGATTTTGAAAAATCGCCCGGCGTGCTTGACACTACCTTCCCACTGCAAGTTGGTTAAAAAGGCCTGGCTTATCAAAGGAAAAATAAAAGATGGCCTCCGACTCTGAATGAATTCAAAGTCAGAGACCAGTCTAAGAGAGAAAGAATCAATAATCAAACTGACGGTAATATCTTCTGGTAGTCAAAGGATGCTGGCGCTCCTTTTCAAGATGGCAGGAGAGACGTTCCAGCATGGCGTAGATAACCAGCGGAGAAACGATCTTTCGGAACTCGGCGTCGAAAGGAAGTTGAACATCTTTCGTGTCAAAAATGTTGATATCCTCGGTGATGTTGCTTGCGAATTTAACAACACGATCCATAAGAGGACGCGTTTCGTCTTCCCCGTAAAGGAGAATCATGCTTGTGCCGGCTTCAACAAGTTCCAGTGTGCCATGGAAGAACTCCGCAGCGTGAATCGACTTTGTCTTGATCCACTGCATTTCTTCAAGGATGCACATGGCATAGTCATATGCTTCTCCCCAAAGCATACCGGAGCCGACGACCATGTGATAGTCGACGTCTTTGTATTTTGCCGCCATCTCTTTCGCATGCTCCTCCGTCTGTTCCTTTGCTTTGAGCAGGGCCGGAGTGATCTGCTTGAACTGTTCTACAAAGCGGTCGTACTTGGGAAACTGGTTGGCATTGTAAAGCAGCCTGGCGAGGAAGGCAATCATCCAGGTATAGATGGCCTCGCAAAGGCAGTCGTCCTCTGCAAAGCTATAGAACTTGTAGTCAGCGTATTCGCACGCGGGGGTGTTGTCATTGGAGACATATACCACGGTTCTTGCACCTGCTTCTTTGCAGAACTTCAAAGCCTGCACGATTTCCTTCGTATTTCCGCTTCTGGTAGAGAAAACGCAGATCGAGTCTTTGTCAAAGCGTTTGTGCCCCATAAGCATAAACTCGGATGCGATGACACAGTGGGATTCAAAATCCGATGAGCTGTCCAGCCAGTACTTCATGGGAAGGGAATGGGCGTATGTTCCTCCGCATCCAATGAAGAAGATATTGCGGAAACCGGCCTTGGAAATCTCATCCGCTGCTTTTTCTATCTGGGGGATCAAAGCAACGGCGTCATTTACAACGGTTTCATAGCGAGCGACATCAAAATTATACATGGGGGGGCCTCCTTATAATGAATTATAATAAATAAAGTAAAAACAAGATTGCTTATTGCTCATCAAGTGCTTTCCTAATGTAAGCGACATTGTCTTCCACTGACTTGTCAGCGTTGACATGGTGCGGAAGAGAACAAATCTCCAGTGTATAGTATCGATCATATGCATTTTCAGACATTACGGAAAGGTAATCCTTCAAGGGGAGACTCCCTTCCCCCCAGGGAACCTGATCATAATCATTAAGATGGATATGATATATATCATCACCCAGCAGGTCAAAGTATTCCTGAAAATCGATTCCGCGAATCGCCATATGGCAGGTATCCACAACGATTTTCAGATTCTTTTCTCCCACGTCCGTCAACGCTTTCCTGCAGTCCGCCGGATACCCGACAAGATTGGATTCTATAATCTGCAGTGGTTCGAGAATCACCGTAATGCCGAGCTCGCCTGCGCGTCTGGAAATCGTGGACAGGGAATCGCACATGCTGTCCCAGGCGTCGTCGATCGGCTGGTCGAAATAGCCCCAGCCGGGAACCACCTGGTACATGGGAGCCTCCAGCGCAG
Organism: uncultured Eubacteriales bacterium; assembly: GCA_900546075.1. Taxonomy (GTDB): domain Bacteria; phylum Bacillota; class Clostridia; order Oscillospirales; family Oscillospiraceae; genus Faecousia. The sequence continues at coordinate 5,521 of URBH01000021.1, forward strand.
CCGCGGCTTCCAGGCAACGCAGATGGTATCTGATGGTCCTCTCCTTCGTCTCTCTATCTGTGGCTGCCATATTTACCGGGTATCTGCATTGCTCGGGAGTACAGCAGATTATTCTTGTGCCTGCGTTTCGGCTCATCCGACAGATTTCTTTTGCTTTGTTGCGAAAGTCCTCGTCAATAAAGAAGTGGGGATATCCCGACCAGAGATCAACGTTTTTGACTTCCAGGCGTTGCATGGTATCAAAAAAATGCTGAAGCGGATAGAAAATGTAGTGATAATTCATCACAGCCGCTTTTTCAAAAGAAATCGTATTTTTCACCGCCTGCACTCTCCTGTATATTCACGAATTTTCATAATGCTGTCCGCAAGATACAATTCTGGGTCTTTGAAGTATGGGTTGAGCAGTTCCAAAGAACACCAGCCGTCAAAACCGACACGATTGAGCACCGAGAAGACAGCTTTCATGGGAAGGACGCCTTCGTCAAAGGCCGCGTGGAATTCCGTCTTTGCATCCGTGTTGGTGATATGGATGTAATCCAAGCCCATATCGTCTGGCTCCAGATAAAGAGCAAGCGGTTCGTTGGCTATCGTCGGCGGAACGATATCCATCATGGTGGAAAGCGCGGGGCTGCCGACGCAGCGAATCATTTCACGGACAGAATCTGCCGTTGTTATCAGGTTGCTCTCTGACGGCGAGAGGGATTCCAGCACAATCTTCACATGAAGCCTCTCCGCAAAATCGCACAGGAAGCGAAGGCCCTCTGCCGCCCACTTCCACGACGTGGCGAGGGGCGTTGTAAAACCTGAATGGGGAATGGTAACAAGCATTCTGCCCGCATCCAGTTCCGCGGTGACCTCAAGCGCCCGCCGCAGGTAGGCTTTGGTTTCTTCACGCTCCTTACTGAGAGTGGACGCGAGATTGTATGGATAGGCAAGAATCTCGGGCGTGTACATGGAGATCTCCACGTTATAGCGCCGCTTCATGCTGTTGATGGCCGCAATTTCCCTGCTGTCCAAGTCATAGGCATAGGCCTGCGGCCGTGCGCCCCAGATCTCTATCCCGTCAAAACCGTATGCAGATGCCATTTTGAAACTGTATTCAAGCGGATAGCGGCAGAAAAGATACGTTAAAAACGAATACTTCATGTCATTTTGTTACACCTTTAATCAGTCGTCGGTCCGGCTTACTCTAACGAAAAAGATGCTTATGATAAGAATCATGAACAGCAGAATATACGCCATGGCGGAAGCCCGGCCTGTATTCATGTAGGAATAAGCCTGCTTATAAATGTTATAGCCCATTACCTCTGTGCTTGTTCCGGGTCCTCCCTTGGTCATGACGTATACGAGATCATAGGCCTTGAGCGCAGAAATGAACCGAAGGAGCGTGGCGACGAGAATGGTCGGCTTCATCATGGGAATGGTAAGGTGAACCAATTGCTGGAACCGGGACGCGCCGTCTATCGAGATTGCTTCATACGGCTCTCTGGGGAGGGAAACCAGGCCGGCAAGATTCAGCAGCACAATATAGGGCATTTCCTGCCAGACATCCACGAAAATCAAGGTTCCCAACGCATATTTCGCATCCCCGGTCCAGGCTCTGCCGGCGATCCCGATCCGGCTGAGCATATAGTTTACAATGCCCAGGTCGGGGTGCAGCAGGAGCCTCCATATCAAACCGACTGCCACGGCCGAGATCATCATTGGCACGATAATGATCGAGAAGTATATCTCCCGGCCTTTTTTTATGCTGTTCAAAAGAAGCGCGACAAAGAAACCTAAGATCAATTCGAAAAAGACGGAAACAATTGTGAATTTAAGGGTTGTCCAGATCGCCTGACGGAAGTATTCGTCCTTAAACGCGGTAATATAGTTCTTCAGTCCCACATAATTGCCGGAGCTCTGAACCTTCAGGTTCAAATCTGTAAAGCTGATACCGAACGAATACAGGAGCGGAACAATAACGGTAGCCAGAATACAGAAAATCGCCGGCGCGTAAAGAACGATATTATCTTTATTCAGCCGTTTAGTACTGTAGAGTTTTGTTTTCATGAGATTCGCTCCAGTTGTATATATGTGCGGGAGCGAAGATCATTCACCCGTTCCCGCTTTTCGTAAGAACGACGTCTTAAAAGAATACTCCCTTACGCGTACATCTGGTTCATTTCATTCTGAACCGTATCGAGCGCCGCTTGAGGATCTTTTGTTCCGGAAACGGCCTCGGAAAGCTCACGGCCGAGGATCTCAAGGATCTGGGGAAGCTCGGTGACATTCGGGAGCTGCTTGGCATTGGCGATAATATCGATCACCTGTGCATAGTAGGGGTATGCCGCCAGGACGTCCGCATCTTCAAAAATATCCTTGGTGGTGGGGGAGCCGCCCTTGAGAGCGCGCTCTTTACGGATTTCCTTGGACTCGATGAACTGGATGAACTCCCACGCGGTGTCCTTGTCTTCGCCGTTGTGCGGAATCGCCCAGCCCCAGCCGCCGTTGTTGGAGTGTCCGCCGGGAGCGCTTGTCAGGGAGACAAGACCTTTAACCTGGGAGTTGTCCTCAGAATCAAGCTGGGGAATCATCCAGTAGTTGCCGATATACATGGCGGCCTTGCCTTCCATGAAGACTGCCAGCGCTTCGTCAAAGCCGAATCCGGCAGAGCCCTTGGGCGCCGCTTCCGTAATGTTCTCGATATAGTACTCCAGGGCTTTCACTGCTTCCGGGGAGTTGATCGTGGGGTTGTTGTCCGCGTCGAAGTAGTCTCCGCCGCAGCCGAAGAGGAAGTTTGTCCACTCCATGGCAATCGGGTCAGAGCGCTGTCCCTGCATTGCCGCGCCATAGATCTCTCCGCCGGAGTGCTTGGTGATGAACTTGCTGACGGAGACATATTCCTCAACGGTTTCGGGGACCTTGAATTCCTTTCCGGTCTCTTCCTTGTAGGCGGCCGCGTATTCTTCATTCTCGAAAATGTCGGTCCTGTAAAGCAGGGAATAGGTATAGCTGCAGAAAGGAATGAAGAACGTCTTGTCGCGGATGGTGTTGCAGGTCATCATATTGGTCATGGATTCCAGATACACGCTGGTATCAAACCCGCTGCTTGCAATATAGGAATCCAGCGGCTCGCACCAGCCCGCCTCCGCGAATTCACCGACCCAGAGGTTATCGCAGCAGAGAATGTCATAGCTGCTGGTGGAGCCGGTCAGTTCGGTTACGAGCTTCTCATGCATCGTCTGGTAGTTTACCGCTTCGATGTTGACGGCTACACCAGTCTTGGCCGTAAACTTTTCCGCAGCCTGCTTAACATACTCAGTATCCGGTACGCTTTCCATGAGGATGCTGATACTGTCTTTCGTCCTGCCCGAACTCCCGGTCGACGCCGGTGTGTTTGCTGCTGGGGAGCTGCCGCATGCCACAAGCGTAAGCATCATGGCAAGTGCAAGAACCAGGGTGATCACTTTTGAAATCTTTTTCATTTTTGTTGCTCCTTTCTTTATTTTATTGAGCCAAAGGAAAGTCCTCTGACTAAATATTTCTTTACAAACTGCGAGAGGATGACAATGGGAATGATTACCACAACGACGGAAGCGCAGAGCTCGGCGATCATGACGCCCTGCTGAGTCTCCATGGCCGCTACCGCCACAGGGAGAGTCCGCGTTTTTTCACCGGTCAAAACAAGGGCAAAAAGGAATTCATTCCAGGACATCAGGAAGCTGAGCACCGCCGAGGCGACGATCCCGGGAGACACGATCGGAAAAATGATATGGGCAAACGCCTGAACTCTCGTACATCCGTCAATCTCGGCGGCCTCATCCAGTTCGGAAGGAATTGACTCCACAAAGCCGATCAGCATCCATATGACATACGGCAGGGCAAAGCTTAAATATGTGAGGATAAGGCCGATGTGGGTATTCTTCAGACCTGCTTTCACCAGAATGTTAAAAATTGGAATCACCAGGACGACGGCAGGCAGCATCTGGGATGCCAAAATGCCGATCCGTTCCCAGGTACCGCCGCGCTTACGCGCAAGATAGTAGGCCGCCGGGGCGCCCAGGATCACAGACAGAAATGTACTTGTCAGCGATACGATCAAGCTGTTCATAAAGTACTTTCCGAAACTGTTGTTGATGAATATCTCCACATAGTTTTTAAACGTCATGGGCGCATCCCACTGCGGCGGAATTTGGTATGCTATGGCTTTCGTTACCAGAGAGGTCCTGAGCACCCAAAACAGCGGCAGGAGGAAAAATAGGCAGACCAAGACCAAAAGCACATGGGTTACAAGCAGTCTGGACGACCTTTTCCATCTGTTTTCTACCATTCGTGTTCACTCCCTTATCCATTTTCTGAGAGAGGCGATGTTTCTTTCCGTGGCCGTTATCGGATCCATCACATACCGTTCACTGAGAATCTCCATGGAGAGGTATCCGTCATAGCCGCTTTCATCCAGTTGGCGGATATATGTCTCCAGGGGCAAATCCCCATCCCCCCACACGAGGTGGTCGCGATCAATAAAGTGAAAATGCCAGAGCTTGTTCCCCAGAGTACGGAAGCAGTCGCGGATGTCTTCGCCTGCCGCGGCCATTGGGCATGTATCGATGACGGCGCCGAGATTATCCATCTTCAGCTCATCCAGCACGGACAGAATATCAGCGGACGAGCACAGAAGATTCGACTCAGAAGGTTCGAGACCCTCCAGAACAACATTGATTCCGTATGTTTTTGCTTTTTCGCATACTTTCGCGATGGCGTCATTGGACCGCTTTTTTGCCTCGGAAACCGGCTCGTCCCGATAGCCGAAGCCCGGAACGATCTGAAACACAGGCGCTTCCAACTCTGCCGCCATCTGCAGATTCCTGTAGTAGTAGGAAAGCGTGAAACGGATCAGTTCAGGCTCTTTTGCGGCCATGTTGTACGGATATACGCATTGCTCCGGCGTATAGCATATCAACTTCTGCTCCCGTTCCCTGAGCATGGTGCGAATCGCGCCTATGGTATCCGCGTCCGCGTCGGGCGCGTAGAGATGCGGCATTCCGGCCCACAGCTCGATATCCCGTATTCCGTTTTCGGCCATACAGTCCAGAAATGCGCACAGTGAGAATCGGACAAAATGCTCATTCATACCTGAGAGCTTATACAACTGTTTCATCCCCATTGTCAGACGTTTTTTCAAGAATGGATCGCAGGTTTTGGAGCGCCCGGCTGAGCGCCTCGTCAGGCCGCGAATAGTATGCAGCTCCGCAAATCTCAAGCCCAAGCGTCCCCTGGTAATGATAGGAGTCAATTACCTTCAGCTCGTCTTCAATCGGAAGGCAGCCATCGCCGCAGGGAATCCAGTGGCGGTACTCGAGATCGGAATCGCAGATGTGGAAATGATATATGGAGTCCAGAAAAGTATCAAAACAAAGTTTCATGGGAGTCCTGGTCATTCCGAGCGGAACATTGTCAATGTTGACGCCAAGATTGTCCATCCCGACCTCATCGATCAGTTGCCTTGCCTTTGTAATGGTGTTGGCAAGGTTGGACTCATACGGGGACAGAGGTTCCATCGCAAGGAGAATCCCGCGCCTTTTGGCCTCCGAAGCGATTCTGAACAAGCTGTCACGCGACCATTTCCAGCTCTCCAGCGGGTTTTCGTCAAAGAGGCCGGTTCCGCATACGATCTGCATAACAGGTGCCTCTAACTGCTCGGTTATTTCAAGACCGCGCATTTCATACGCCACGCTGCGTTCTCTTGTAACCCTGTCGCACGAGGCTATGTTGATCGGGTAAGCGCAGGTCTCGGGCGTAAAGCAGCTTACCTGAAGGCTCCGCCGGCGGATGCTTCTTTTTATCGCTTCCACACCGTCATAATCAATAAGATCAATCGCTACATGGGGGGCGCCGCCCCACAATTCAATATAGCAAAGCTCGTTGCGCCGGCAACAGTCCAAAAAGAAATCTAGCGTATACTGAACAAAATTGATGTTCATCGGAGAGATCATGTCGTAGCTTAGGTTCTTCATACAGGCTTCTCCCATGCTGAAATGTCCGTCTCGTAGCCAAAGCCGCCTTTGAACTGGCAGTAATATCTGGCCAAAAGATTGGCGTTTGCCATGGCCTGCTCGATCAGAGAGCGATTATAGTCTGCAATATCGCATTCACGCAGGAAGCGGCGCTTTCCATCCCCGGAAAACCTCTCAAGCAGCTTTTTTCCCTCCACCCATCGGATCACAAAACCTGTCAGCCACGAATCACCGGCGCCCGTCGTGTCAACCGCGCCCCCGTCGAAATTGTAAGGAGCTTTATAGTGAATCTGTTTTCCGTCGTACACTCTTGCGCCATTGCCGCCATCTGTCACAATGGCCAGTTCGCAACCGCTTTCATCCACGCATTGCCTCAACGCCCCGAGTATGTCTTCTTCACTGCGATCGGCCGCGGAAAAGAACGCGACGGCAATATAGGGCGCGACCTTTTGAATCAGATCCCTTGTCCAGTAGACGGAAAAATCGTAAATGATCGGTTTGCCGGTGCGCTTCAAATATGAAAGCTGATCGTCAAGATAGCTCAGATGGCTGGTGTGAATCACGTCAAAGTCTGCCAGATAGTCGACGAGCCCCTCATCGAGAACCAACGGCTGGCTGCTGACTACCCCCCCGTTGTTCTCTTCTACAATCACTCTGTCTCCGTTGATGAGATGAATGCCGGAACGGCCTGTCTGCCCGTCGCGGATGACACATTTTGATACATCGACGCCTTCTGCTTTGAGAGAGGAAAGCACAAGCTGCCCTTCCGAATCATTCCCCAGAACGCCGACATAGGCAGAATAGGCGCCCATATGCCGGGCATATACGGAAACATTGACAGCGTTCCCTCCCGGATAACAGCACTTTTTGTCGTAGTGGATATCTACTACGTTATCTCCGACGCATGCAATTTTTATCATGTCTTTCCCTTTACAAAGAATAAAATCCATGTCAATATTATCATGACAATACATAACATTATAATACAATTAAAGCGAACTCCTGTCAATGCTTTTTTGCAGAAAAGGTGTACAAAATTGATTTGCTTGTTTTATGAAAAATGTATCAAACGTGCATTCGCTTTCTTTTTCCAGTGTTCTTTGCCTTTCGGCATATTTATTTGACTTTCCCGTTCTTATTTTATATAATCGTGTAAAAATATGGAGAGGAGCGTATTCCTTTGAATAGCGAATTGAATCACAATTCTTCGGTGCCCTTATACAAGCAAATCATCAAGGGCATCACTGATAGCATCGCTTCTCATGAATATGAAATTGGGGACAAGCTTCCCACGGAAAATGAACTCATGGCTCGCTATGGCGTGAGCCGTATTACTGTCAGGACCGCAATGAGCGAACTGGTTGAAGACGGCGTGCTTGAAAGAAGACGGGGAAAGGGAACATTTGTCGCAACACCAAAGTCCCTGTATTCCGCAGATGATAGAATAGGCTTTACCCGCTCCTGTATGATCTCTGGAAAAGTTCCCATGACAAAGCTTATTAGTCTTGAGGTACAGTTTCCAACGGAGAAAATAGCACGATTTCTTGAGCAGTCAGAACAGGATGAGGTCATCTGTTCCCGCCGGCTTCGATACGTGGACGGGAATCCGGCTATGCTGGAAACCAATTACTATCCGATGTCGTACAAGTTTCTTTTTGAAGAGAATCTGAACAATTCCCTGTTTGATATTCTTGCGCGGCACAACATCGTCGTCGCGGACGGTTTGCGGACAATCGAAATCTGCGAGCCGACGCTTGAGGAAATGCATATTCTCAATATGAAAAGCCGAAGATCGCTTCTCCTGTTTAAGGATCGTCAGTTAGATGAAAAACGGCGGCCGCTTTTCTTTTCCAAGCAGCTTTACTGTACGGACAGAATGAAGTTTTACCTCTGAATCATTATGAACTGGTCTTCAATTTTGAACTGTTTATAAAAATTGAAGACCAGCTTTTTTTGTGGATTGTCAATGCTTATCGCTGGCTAAGTACACCGTCCGATCAGCAGCGGTTTCTTCCGCTTCAGTATCGGTCTGGAAGATTCTGAGGATATTATAGCCAATCTGCAGCAGACGATGGTGAAAGCCGGTGTGCTCTGATCTCGCTGCTGTCAAAAAAACGGGAGTCAACAGTGGAAAAAGGAAAGATTTGCGAGGAGAGTCTGCCATGAAAGTGATCGTAAAGCGGTACAAGATCCGGATTCTTCCCGGAAATGTGAGGGTTGCCAGGTTGACCCAGTAACAGATACTCACCCGCCCTTTGCACCACGTTTCAAAGGAACTCACCAGGAATTTCTCTAAAAGCACCCCGTTTTTGGGTTGTGCGCCATGCTTTTCCCAAAATGCACCACGGTAGCGAGAAATGCACTAAGCTATTTTAAAATGCACTAGGGCGATCAAAAAATGCAACCGACCTTTATCATTCTATCAAAATAGTCGTACTAAGCCATAAAAGTACTCTGATTTTGATAGAATCAGAGTACTTTTCTTTTGACCGGTGCGCTCGGTACGCTTATTCTGTTAGTCCAGCAAAGCTAAATTGTGATCCCCGTTATGTAGCGAACTTTGATCTCATGCCCCACAGCAGTTCTGTCCTTACGGATATAGTTCGCAGTTCGTATGGTACACATCTTCTTGACCATCTGGCCGCCGACGGAGCCGGCTTCGCGGGAGGTCAGGTGACCGTTGTAGCCGTTGGTCAGGTTCACGCCAACCTCCCTTGATGTCTCTTTTACATAGTGAACGTCAAATCGCCTCGGATTGTTCTGAATTTTCCCTGCTTTGAGGGAAATTTTCAAGGGATTCAAGACGCAGGCACCCAATGAATTTGTAATATATTTTAACGCTCTGCTGGTAGGCGGCATTTTTCCGGGGCGCTCTGACGTAGCCATCGGGTAATATCTTGGGTCCCACTTCAATTTTTTCGACGAAAGTCAGGAGAGTGTCCCGATCCAGAACCGCAATGGTGGTGTATTGTCTGGCAAGATCAAAGAATCGTTTGTAATTGGAACGGATGTCATCGTCAGGGGACGGCGCACTGAGGGCTTCCAAAGCGTTTTCAAGGCCGGAGGCTTCTTTTTCAAGGTCGGCAACCATGACTTCCAATCTGGAATCAGCCAGCTTCCCTTCGGCATTGTCGGTGTACAGCTTTCCGATTGTCCGGTTGATGACATTCAGGCGTGTCCTGGCTTTTTCGATTTTTGCCTCGCGCAGCTTTTGGGCGGATTCGTCGTGGATTTCTTCCAGGACCTGATTTACCAGCTTACTGATTTCTTTGTCGGACAGCTTGATCAGGCTGTTCAAATCCTGACGAACCACTTCAAGAAGGTCGGCGTATTTCATACTGACGCCCTCGCAGGGGTTTTCAAACCGCTTGCTTTTGTGGTTGCAGGAAAGAAACCAGTATTTTTCACGCTCGCCCTTGTAAACCGTCCCGGAAGAACACAGCGAATATCCGCAACGGCCGCAAACGGCGATACCACCGAAAATGCTTTTCCTCACATGGTCGTATTGACGGTAGTCACGGCTGCCTTTTCCCAGGTTTGCTTGTGCCTTGTCAAAGGTCATCTGATCAACGAGAGGTTCGTGCGTGTTGGACGTTATGACCCAATCCTCTTGGGGAACGGAAATCTTTTTGCGGGACTTGATGCTTGCCTTGCGGGTTTTCCCAAGCAGCGTATTGCCAAGGTAAACCTGATTCTTGATGATCCGCTTTACCGTGGTGTAATTCCAGCAATCCGTGGCGCGGGCGGCACCTGTGTCGGAAAAGTTGTCGCGGTACAGTACCCGGTACTTAAGAGGCGTGATCACACCGGCTGCCGTGAGCTCCTGGGCAATTTTGATGCAGGAGTCGCCTGCGGCGGAGCGTTGGAAAATCCGCGCGACGATTGGCGCGGTTTCCTCATCCGGGACTAACCGGTCTCTGTTGCGGGGGTCTTTCTTGTAGCCAAAGGGTGGGCAGGCACAGTATTCGCCTTTGCTTCGCTTCATCCGCAGAACATCCTTAACCTTTCTGGAGCCGTCACGCAGGTATACCTCATTCATTGCGAACTGAAAAGGCGCCATGATATTCTCCGATTCGGAATCGAAATTGTCGGCGATGGCGACATAATGGATCCGGCGCTCCGGAAAGAACTGCTCGGCATAATAGCTGGCCTCCCGCATATCACGCCCCAGACGGGAGAGGTCTTTGGTTATGACCATATTTGCTTTCCCGGCCTGTAAAGCTTTCATCATTTGCTGAAAACCGGGACGTTCAAAATTGCTGCCCGACCAACCGTCATCGACAAAGGAATCCAGAAGAACGATTCCTCGCTGAGCGCAGTAGGCTTCAACGATTTTCCTCTGGTTAATGATACTGGCAGAGGACTGCCCGTCCTGCGCCTCTTCCTGAGACAATCTATAGTAGGCGTAGGCAAGGGAAAGAGAAGTTGCGCTTGTATCCCTCCTCAGAGAAAAATTTGCATTCGGAAAATGGTTAGATGTTGTTGAATTCATTTAGCATACCTCGTCGTTGAGGTGCTTTCGCCTGAATTATACACATGGGAGGCCGGAGTTGTCAAAGGGAAAGTCTGGGAATGTGCCTGGCGAATCCGCTCACGGATCAGATCGGAAGGCGGTTTTTCACCGACAAATTCACGTTGAACAACGTATGTTATGTTGTTAATTTGCAGCTTGTCCATAGTTTCCCCCCAATCTACATGGTGGATTTTTCCCAATTATGGGGAGCGTTATTCCACCGGGACTGGTTGCGGAGGACTGTGTAATCCCGGCCAAAGCGAATGCCGCCATGGGAACACAGCTCCTTTCCCGCTTTGAAGCCGTACGGGCGGGGCTGACCGGTCGAGGGCGGCCGAGATTGGAGGTTTCTGCGGTATGCGGCGGGTGGGGAGAAAGATTTTTTTGGTATTTATTGGGTTGCACCTTCGGGTGCAACTTTTTTTGTCTTTCGGGGTTTGGATGAAAGGGAGGTTGCTATGGAACGCAAATGCGTAGAGCGGGAACTGAAACAGAGAATTCAGACGGGGACAATCCGGAGGGAGGATGTGACGCGGCGGTTGGCGGAACTGGCGTTCGGGAAAGCCAACGACTGCGTGCGGCTGGCGCTGGAGGATGAGCCGAAGCTGGACAAGCTGGACCTGAGCTTGCTCAGCGAGGTCAAGCGCAACGACAAGGGAACGGTGGAAATCAAGCTCATTGACCGGCTACAGGCGCTGGAACAGCTGGCAACCGTGGCAGACGGGGAACGGACGGACATGGACGATTTCCTGAAGGCGTTGCAGGGCGGCGGGGAAGAATGACGGCCTTTTCACCGAAGCAAAGGACGGTGCTGACCTGGTGGGTGCCGGGGAATCCGAATCGGGGTAAGGAGGCTATCGTGTGCGACGGGGCGGTTCGCTCCGGGAAAACCCTGGCTATGGGGCTGAGCTTTTTCCTGTGGGCCATGAGCTGCTTTCACGGGCAGAAGTTCGGCGTCTGCGGCAAGACGATTGCCTCCCTGCGGAGAAATGTGCTGTCCGAGATTTTGCCGAAGCTGGAGGCGCTGGGGGCGCAGTGGAGGGAAAAGCGGACGGACAATCTGCTGACGGTAAAATTCCGGGGGCGGGAAAACCAGTTTTACGTCTTCGGCGGGCGGGACGAAAGCTCCGCGAGTTTGATTCAGGGCATCACCTTTGCCGGGGTGCTGCTAGACGAGGTGGCGCTGATGCCCCGCAGCTTCGTGGAGCAGGCCTGCGCCCGATGCTCCGTCGCCGGGAGTCGGCTGTGGTTCAACTGCAACCCCGCCGGGCCGGGGCATTGGTTTTACCGGACGTGGATTCTGGAGGCGGAGAAGCGGAACTGTCTGCGGCTCCACTTCACCATGGAGGACAATCCCTCTCTGACGCCCGAGATCCGGCAGCGGTACCAGAAGCTGTACACGGGGGTGTTCTACCGGCGGTTTATTCTCGGGCAGTGGGCGCAGGCGGAGGGGCGGGTTTACGACTTTTTCTCTCCGGAAATGGTGGGGAAGGCGCCGGAAGGCTGCGAAAAGTGGTATGTCTCCTGCGACTACGGGACGGTGAATCCCACGTCCATGGGGCTGTGGGGGCTGCGGGATGGGGTCTGGTACCGGGTGAAGGAGTTTTACTTCAACTCCCGGGAGGCGCGGCGGCAGATGACCGACGAGGAATACGCCCGGGCGCTGGAGGGGCTTGCCGGGGGACGGCGGATCACGGCGGTGATCGTGGACCCCTCGGCGGCCAGCTTCATTGAGGTTCTGCGGCGGAAGGGGTGGCGGGTACGCAAGGCGGAAAACGATGTTCTCAGCGGCATTCGGCTGACCTCCGATCTGCTGAAGGCGGGGAAAATCGTGATCTGCGAGGGGTGCGCGGACTGCCTGCGGGAGATGGACGAGTACGTCTGGGATTTATCCGGCGGGGGGAAGGACAAGGTGCGCAAGGAGCATGACCACGCCATGGACGACATGCGGTATTTTGCCGCCACGGTATTGGGCGAGCGGCAGGAGGGGTTTTCCGCGTGGGCGGTGGAGAGAAGGCGCTGACGGGAGCGTCAGGGTAATATTTGCTTGAAGGGAGCGATTTTTTGAAACGGAAGCAGAAGGAAACCGGAGGCGTTGCGGCGGTGTGCCAGCTTCGCACCGGGAACACCCACCCCTTTGGGGTGATGAAGGGGTTTACGCCCCTGGGCGCCGGGGAGGAACGGATTTACCGGGAGATGCGGGAGGCCATTCCGGTGCTGGACGCCGCGGTGGGGAAAATGGTACGGCTGTGCGGCGGATTTGAGGTCAGGTGCCGGGATCGTGAGGCGCAGAGCAGCCTCAACGGCTTTTTGCAGATGATGCCCTGCGGCCGGGGACAGATGGGGATCGAAAGCTTTTTGAGCGGGTATCTGGACAGTCTGCTGACCTACGGCCGGGCGGTGGGCGAGCTGGTGATCGCCGGGGGAAAGCTGCGGGCGGTATGCTGGGGAGACGTGACGGCACTGGAAGCCCAGGAGGGGGAGAGTCCCCTGGAAACGGTGCTGTGGGGTACCGACGAGCACGGCCTTCTGCGGCCGCTCCCCTATCAGCAGCTTCTGCTGTTCACCACGATGAATCCGGAACCGGCGCATCCTTACGGCGTGAGCATGTTCCGGGGGATGCCCTTTCTTGCGGACATTCTTCTGAAAATCTACAACACCATCGGCGTCAACTGGGAACGCGCCGGAAACATCCGCTACAGCGTCATCTGCAAGGGCGGCGAAAACCTTGACCCGGTGACGGCGCAGGAGCGGGGAAAAGCCGTGGCGGCGGAGTGGAGCCGAGCCATGGAGGACAACAAGAACGGCACGGTGCGGGATTTCGTGGCCGTGGGGGATGTGGAGATCAAGGTCATCGGCGGGGAAGCGCCGATATTGGATTCCGAGACCCCGGTACGGCAGATTCTGGAGCAGCTGGTGGCGAAAACCGGACTTCCGCCCTTTTTGCTGGGACTGAACTGGAGCACCACCGAGCGGATGAGCACCCAGCAGGCGGATCTGCTGACCTCGGAGCTGTGGGCGCTGCGGCGGACGGTGGAGCCTGCCATGCGGAAGATCTGTCAGACCTACCTTGCATTGGAAGGGCTGGACAACCGGGTGGAGATCGAGTGGGACGACATCAGCTTGCAGGATATCACGCAGGAGGCGCAGGCGGCACTTTACCGGGCGCAGGCGGAAAAATGTCTGGCGGATGCTTCCCAAAATGAAAATTCTTGAATGGAGGAACCGGCATGGAAATCAACAAGGCGGCGCAGGCCGCAAGCAGCGGCGCGCCTACGGCGGTACAGCTGGAGGCCATCAACAATCTTGCCAAGGCGCATCTGACAGCCCAGCAGGTTTACGTGTTCTCCCTGCGGCTGTGCGACGATCAGGTAGACCGGGACTTTGAGCGCTTCGACAGCGCCGCGCTGCCCGGGCTTGCCAAGCTGTTCATCGGCAAGACGGGGATCGTTGACCACAAGTGGAGCAGCGACAAGCAGGTGGCGCGTATCTTCCAGACCGAGGTGGTACGGGAGGACGGCGCGGCGTTTATCAAGGCCTGGGCGTACATCCGCCGGGGGGATGCCAACGACGAGATCATCGCCGACATCGAGGCGGGAATCAAAAAGGAGGTATCCGTTGGGTGCGCCATGGGGCGTTCCGTTTGCTCCGTCTGCGGGAGCGACTACGGCTCCTGCGGCCATCGGAAGGGCGAAAGCTATGACGGGCAGGTCTGCTGCGCCATTTTGCAGGAGCCGATGGACGCCTACGAATTTTCCTTCGTGGCGGTGCCGGCACAGCGGGAGGCCGGTGTGCTGAAGGGTCTGGGCTGCGGAAAGCCGAAGCTCAAGGAGCTGGCCGACGAATTCGGCGCTCAGGCGGAATACCGGGCGCTGTATCAGCAGGCAGAGCTGGGGAAGCGATACCAGAAGGAGCTGGAGGACAGCATTGTGCGTCTGGGGCTGTCCCTGGAGCTGGGGGTGGAAGCGCCGGTGCTGCGCAGCATCGCCAAGACCGCTGCGGCGGAGGATCTGATCCGGCTCAAGTCGGCGCTGGAGGAACGGCTGGCGGAGAGTATGCCGCTTACGACCCAGCTGGGCGGCTGCCGGGGGAAAGAGGAAAAAGTGGAAAGCGGATTTTTGATTTAGGGCAACACCGCATAATTTGACAAGAAGGCTCAGCCAGGATTTTTGTCCCAATTCAAAGTTTGGAAAACGAAGGAATACTGTATGTATTTCTCGTTTTTCAAACTGAAGAAGTGGGGCAAAAAGACGGCTGAGACTCGCAGACACAATTGTGCGGTGTTGCCTTAGGGATTTTGTAAAGCCTCGGGGGCGGCGAGGGGTTTTGCGTGAATGAAATTGCCGCGATACATCATAGGTTCTCCGGCGAAGGCCGGCAGCCATAAATTTACTTGGGAGGATATCAAATGGGTTATGACAATCTGAAACTGGAAAAGGGCATGTACCGGCAGGAGGGTATGAACTTTACCCAGGTGCTGGAATCTCTGGACCCCAGCGAAAACTATCGGGGTACCGCACTGGAAGGCACCGACGCCTTTCAGCGGCAGCTGAAGCGCTTTGGCATCCGCGCCAAGGGTGCGGGTTCTTCCCCTGTGGAGAAGTTCTTCCGCACCATGGACTCCGCCGTGCTGTTCCCGGAGTACATCGCCCGCACCGTCCGGCAGGGCATGGAGGAAAACGACATTCTGCCTGCCATCACCGCTACCACCACCGTCATCGACGCCATGGACTACCGCTCCATCTACTCCATTCCCACCGACGCGGACAAGGAGCTGAAGGACGTGATGGAGGGCGCGTCCATTCCCGAAACCGAGGTCAAGACCAAGGAGCATCTGGTGCAGCTGAGCAAGCGGGGCAGAATGCTGGTGGCGTCCTACGAGGCCATCCGCTTCCAGAAGCTGGATCTGTTCGGCGTGATGCTGCGTCAGATCGGCGCCCACATTCAGAAGCAGCAGCTGGCTGATGCGGTGAACGTGCTGATTGCCGGAGACGGCAACGAAAATGCCGCCGCCAAGTACACCGTCGGCACCGCTCCCATCTCCGGCACAAAGGGTACGCTCGCCTACGACCAGCTGGTGGAGTTCTGGGGGCAGTTTGACCCCTACACCATGAACACCATCCTCTGCTCCACCGCCACCATGACCGATATGCTGAAAATCCCCGAGCTGCAGAACCCTCTCACCGGCCTGAACTTCCAGGGGACCGGAAAGCTCAGCACCCCTCTGGGCGCTCAGCTGCACCGCACCTCCGCCGTATCCGACGGCGTGATCATCGGCCTGGACAACCGGTATGCTCTGGAGCTGGTTCGCGCCGGCGACGTGCTGGTGGAGTACGACAAGCTCATTGACCGGCAGCTGGAACGGGCGGCCATTACCTCCATTTCCGGCTTCGGCAAGATCTGCGACGGCGCGTCCTGCGTCCTGAACGTATGACGCTGACGGAACAGGTTTACGCCCAGGCGGCGCTGCTGGCGGGAGATCTGGACGAGCGGCAGACCAATCTGCTGAAGCTGCTGTGCGGCGCGTCCGTCTCCTCCCTGACGGCGCGGCTGCGGGAGGGATTGACCCCGGAGGACTGCAAGGCGGATTTTATTGCCGCGGCCAGTCTGCTTGCCTTGGCACAGATGAACGGCGTGGAGGGCGACGCTCAGGTGGAGGAGTTCAAGGCCGGGGATCTGACGGTGAAGCAGGGAAGCAATCATCGGGACGCGGCTTCCCAGTGCTTACAGCGTCAGGCGGAGCTGATGATCGCGCCGTATCTCAGGGACGGCTTTTCCTTCCGGGGGGTCTGATATGCGGAGAATGGTTGAGAGAATCATCTCCCAGTACGGCACGGATATGACACTTACCAGCGGCACTGAGACGAAAACCGTCCGGGCTTTTTTCCGGGCGGTGAACGCCAAAAGCTGGCAGAGCATGGAAAGCGAGGCGACGCTCCTGGGAGAGATCTCCCGGGGGCAGTACGCCTACATCGGCCCCGTCGGCGCCCAGGTGCAGGAGGGGGATACGCTGACCCTGGGGGATAAGACGTATCTGTTCCGGCGGGCGGAGCTTTATTACTACCGCAATCAGCCGGTCTACCAGTGGGGGCTGTGCGTGGAGAAGGGTGTGAACGATACTTGGGCATCTCAATCCTAGAGCTGGTGCTGCGGCGGCTGCGGGAGGCGAAGTTCACGGCGGACGTGGCCTTCCCCGGGCAGAAATTTCCGCAGATCACGAAGCCCGTGGCGGCGGTTCACATTGAAAAGGTGGACCGAGCCAACATGGCGGTGACGGTGGAGGTCAACATCATCTGCCCCGCCGCCATGGGCGGCACCGCCTGCGAGGTGGAGGCTCTGCGGGCGACGGAAATTCTGCGCTGGTCGGGGGCTGTGTGCATACAGAACGGCTGCACCTACGACGGGATCAGCCAGGTGTACGTGGTGGCGATATTGGCGACCTTCACCTGTGTGACGGAGGCCAGCACGTGCAGCCTCGGCCCCGGGTTCCGGGCGTACATCAACGATATCGTCCAGCCCAATGCCATCGCCTTTTCCGAGGAAGAGGTGTCGGGGGTTCAGGCGGAGTATGTTACCGGCGAGTCGGCTCCGGCAGGTGCCAGTCAGGGGAGCAGCCTGTGGTACATTCAGCTGGAGGAGCTGTTCCCCGCCGGTACGCCGGAGAAGGCGGAGCCTGTGGGTGCGTTTACCCTGGAGATTTCCACGGACGTCAAGACGGAGCTGTATTACAACTGCCGCTGGACGTCCGTCAAGCGGGAATTTTCCAGAGAGGGACTGCGAAAAATCCGCAAGGGCATTGCTATGCTGCGGCAGGAGCAGGAGGGCGAGTAAATGGACAAGCTCAAGTACAAGACCTTTGTCTGGCCTCACAATCCCACGGTGTACAAGGAGGAATATCTCCGGGAACCCCACTACACCAAGGGGGACGACGGAGAATACTATTTTGACGCCATGGGGGAGGAAAAGCTGACCATCACCGGCACCGGGGCGTTCTTCGGCGACGACGCCTTTACCCAGTTCAAAAATCTGGCGAAGCTGTTCAAAGAAACCACCCCGGGAAATCTGGAGCATCCCGTCTGGGGCATCCGGTACTGCTATCTCACCGGGCTGGAAATGACCCAGGAGCCGAAGGACAACTACGTCAGCTACCGCTTTACCTTCACCGGCGCGCAGACCAACGGCGTGGTGCCGAGGTAACGGCAAAATACGCTTTACAGGAAAAATCCCACGCAGTCTTGCG
Organism: uncultured Eubacteriales bacterium; assembly: GCA_900546075.1. Classification (GTDB taxonomy): domain Bacteria; phylum Bacillota; class Clostridia; order Oscillospirales; family Oscillospiraceae; genus Faecousia. The sequence goes on from URBH01000021.1 coordinate 23,270, forward strand.
ACTGCGTGGGATTTTTTGTTATTCCAGCTCGAACGCGCCGGTGTAGAGCTGATAGTAGGTGCCCTTCTGGGCGATCAGGTCTTCGTGGGTGCCCCGCTCGATGATGCGGCCATGGTCGAGAACCATGATACAGTCGGAGTTCATGACCGTACTCAGGCGGTGGGCAATCACAAAGGTGGTGCGTCCCTTCATCAGGGCGTCCATGCCGTCCTGCACCAGCTTTTCCGTGCGGGTGTCGATGGAGGAGGTGGCCTCGTCCAGAATCATCACGGGGGGATCGGCCACCGCCGCCCGGGCAATGGCGATCAGCTGCCGCTGACCCTGGGACAGGCTGGCGCCGTTGCCGGTGAGCATGGTGTTGTAGCCGTCGGGCAGGCGGGTGATGAAGTCGTGGGCGTTGGCCAGCTTTGCCGCGTGGATGCACTCGTCATCGGTGGCGTCCAGCTTGCCGTAGCGGATGTTGTCCATCACCGTGCCGGTGAACAGGTTGGTGTCCTGTAAGACGATGCCGAGAGACTGGCGCAGGTCGGGCTTGCGGATTTTGTTGATGTTGATATTGTCGTAGCGGATTTTGCCGTCGTCGATGTCGTAGAAGCGGTTGATGAGATTGGTGATGGTGGTCTTGCCCGCGCCGGTGGCGCCTACAAAGGCGATCTTCTGGCCGGGCTTGGCGTACAGAGTCACATCGTGCAGCACCAGCTTCTCCGGGACGTAGCCAAAGTCCACGTCGGTCATGGTGATGTCGCCCTTCAGCTCGGTATAGGTGACGGTGCCGTCCGCCTTGTGGGGGTGCTTCCACGCCCAGTGGCCGGTATGCTCCGGGGTCTCGGTGATATTGCCGTTTTCGTCGATCTTCGCGTTGACCAGCCGGACGTAGCCGTCGTCCGTCTCCGACTTCTCGTCCATCAGCTCGAAAATGCGCTCCGCGCCCGCCAGCGCCATGACGATGGCGTTGATCTGGTTGGAGACCTGGCTGATGGGCATGTTGAAGGAGCGGGACAGGAGCATGAAGCTCATCAGGCTGCCAAGGGACAGCATATTGCCGCCGGACAGCACGCACAGCGCGCCGCCCACGATGGCCAGAATGGCATACTGGACATAGCCCAGGTTATTGTTGATGGGTCCCATCATGTTGGACAGGGCTCCGGCGGTACGGGCGTTGCGGTACAGCTCCTCGTTGAGCTTGTCGAACTGCTCCTTGCAGGCTTCCTCGTGGGTGAAGACCTTGACCACCTTCTGGCCGTTGACCATTTCCTCCACGTAGCCGTTCAGCGCGCCGAGAGACTGCTGCTGGCCGACAAAGTATCTGGCGGACTTCCCTGCCACCTTCATGGTGACGAAGACGATGCCGGTGACGGTAAAGAGCATCACGACGGTCAGCAGCCAGGAGGTTTGGAGCATTCCCACAAAGACCACCACAATGGTCACCAGGGAGGATGCGCACTGGGGGATGGACTGGGAGATCATCTGCCGCAGGGTGTCGATGTCGCTGGTGTAGCGGGACATGATGTCGCCGGCGGTGTTGGTGTCAAAATACCGCAGAGGAAGGGTCTGCATATGGGAGAACATTTCGTCCCGGATGTGCTTCTGGGTTCCCTGGCTGACCTTGACCATCAGGAACATAAACAGGAAGGACGAAACCATGCCCACGGCAAAGATGCAGGCAAGCCTGGTGAGATACCCGAGCAGGGGTGCAAAATCCGTGGAGCCGTCCTGAACCATAGGCAGGATATAGCTGTCCACCAGGGTGCCGAGGGAGCGGCTGCCGGCGGTCTGGGCGACGGCGTTGGCGATGATGCACAGCAGCACCACGCCCAGGGTGGGAAGATAGGGCTTCATGTAGCTGAGCAGCCGCAGGAGGGTTTTCTTGGGGTTTTTGGCTTTGCGGCCGTCGCCGCGCATTTTGACAGGAGGCATTATTCTTCCCCTCCTTTCTGCTGGGAGTAGTAGACTTCCTGATAAATTTTCGACGAGGCCAGCAGGGACTCGTGGGTGCCTACGTCCTTCACCATGCCGTTGTCCAGGACGACGATCATATCCGCGTCCTGCACGGAGGCAATCCGCTGGGCGATGATGAGCTTGGTGGTGCCGGGGATTTCCTCCCGGAAGGCCTGGCGGATCATGGCGTCGGTGCGGGTGTCCACGGCGGAGGTGGAGTCGTCCAGAATGAGGATTTTGGGCTTTTTCAGCAGCGCCCGGGCGATACAAAGCCGCTGCTTCTGGCCGCCGGAGACGTTGGTGCCGCCCTGCTCAATGTGGGTGTCGTAGCCGTCGGGGAAGCCCTGGATGAATTCGTCGGCGCAGGCCAGACGGCAGGCGTGAACCAGCTCCTCGTCGGTGGCATTGGGGTTGCCCCAGCGGAGGTTTTCCTTGATGGTGCCGGAGAACAGCTCGTTCTTTTGCAGCACCATGGCCACGTTGTCCCGGAGTACCTCAAGGTCGTATTTCCGCACGTCGATGCCGCCCACCTTCAAGGTGCCTTCGCTGACATCGTACAGGCGGGGAATCAGCTGCACCAGGGTGCTCTTGCTGGAGCCGGTGCCGCCCAGAATGCCAACCGTTGCGCCGGAGGGGATGTGCAGATTCACTTCCTTCAGCGCGGGACACTTGGCGGTGGCGGAGTAGCGGAAGCTCACGTTCTCAAAGTCGATGGAGCCGTCTGGAACCTCCATGACGGCGTTTTCCGTGGGAGAAGTCAGATTCGGCTCCTCGGTGAGAATCTCATAGCACCGCTTCAGCGGGGCGCGGCTCATGGTCAGCATGACAGCCACCATGGACAGCATCATGAGGGAAGAAAGAATCTGGCTGGTATAGGTGAACATGGAGCTGAGCTGGCCGGTGGTGAGACCCAGGTCGGGGTTATTGCCGGAGGCAATGACCAGGTGCGCGCCGATCCAGGAAATGGCCAGCATACAGCCGTAGACGCACAGCTGCATGATGGGGTTTGCCAGGGACATGATGCGCTCGGCCTTGCAGAAGTCCTTATAAATGGTGCCGGATACGGAGGTGAACTTCTCGGTCTCCCGGTCTTCCCGGACGAAGGATTTGACCACCCGGATGCCGTGAACGTTCTCCTGCACCACATTGTTCATTTTGTCGTAGGTGCGGAAGACCCGGTCAAAAATCCGGAACACCTTGGGAATCAGGCAAAGCAGGGCGCAGATCAGAATGGGCAGCGTCACGCAGTACACGAGACTCAGCCGCACGCTGATGCCCATGGCGGAAACCAGCGCCAGAATCAGCATCATGGGGCAGCGGATGGCCATGCGGATCATCATCTGGAAGGTGTTCTGCAATGTCGCCACGTCGGAGGTCAGCCGGGTGACGATGGATGCGGTGGAAAATTTGTCGATGTTGGAAAAGCTGAAATCCTGCACCTGATGGTACATGTCGTGGCGCAGGTTCTTGGCAAAGCCGGTACCGGCCTTGGACGCGAAGGCGGCGGACAGAACGCCGAAGGCCAGAGACGCCAGGGCGCACAGCACCAGAATGCCGGACTTGGCTGCGACCACCTGCATGTTTTGCAGCTTGATGCCGTAGTCGTACAGGTCGGCCATGACCAGGGGGATCAGCACCTCCATGGCGACCTCGCCGACCATGCACAGCGGGCTGAGCAGCGCCGCCCACTTATATTCCCGGATGCACCGGGAAAGTCTTCTTATCATGGATCAGATTCCTCCTTGATTTTACGGATACAGGCGCTTGCGCCCATGTTGTCGATGGCGCGCAGGAGCATGGAAGTGAACAGCTCCCGTTCCTCCGGGGAAAAGCCTGCCACCACCCGGGCTTCGTTGTCGAGAATGACCCGGCTCATGGTCTCGTGAAGCTCGTTTCCCTTGGGCAGCACATAGATGCGCTTGCAGCGGCGGTCGGTTTCGTCCGGCCGAAGCTCGATGAAGTCCTTCTTTTCCAGCCGGGACAGCAGCCCCGAAACGGTGGGGTGGCTCAGGTGAAAGGTTTCCTCAATGTCCCGGGAGCAGGGCGGCTGAGAACGCTGCGCGAGGTAGCCCATGATATGCCCCTGGGCGGACGTTAAGTCCATGGACGCAAGGGTGTTGTCCATGGAGGTCTTCATGCAGCCGCTGAGAACCTTCAAGAGATAGCCATAGTGATGTGTCAGGATGGTCACCACCTTGTAAATAATATGTAGCGTGCTACATATTAGCATATCCCTTTTCAAATTGCAAGGGGGTCATAAAAAGTTTACAATCGGGGTTATGATACGCAAAACCGCCGGGATTACTTAAAATCCCGGCGGTTTGTATTATGGACGGAAGCCTTCAAAAATAGACAGCCAGCCCTCTTTCAGGGCGGTGTCGTGGTCTTCCTTGCTTCGCAGCGTCCAGCTGACGCCCTGAACCCGCCACAGCCTGCGGCAGAGCCAGTTGCTTGGCGTGCTGTTCCGGTCGGCGAACTTGTAGGCGATAAAATCGGGGCGGGACAGGAAGTTGGCAAGGTTATGGGTCAGCAGAAATTTAAGCGTGTCCGAAAGATCGGTGCGATCCCGGAAGAAATTCTCCGAAAGCTGCCCGCGAATGATGTCCGGCCGGTTTTTCCGCAGCCAGGCGATGCACCGGGGGTCGAAGGACTCAATGCAGTATACGCCCTTGTAGCCTTTCAGCATGTTGCAGGCCGTCTCGGCGAGCTTTGCGTGATTGCCGTCCTCCGGCTTCAGCTCGATGATCAGGGGAACCTTCCCGTCCACCAGGGTCAGAACGTCCGCGAACCGGGGGATGGTATCCTCCGTGTTTTCCAGGCGGTAGTTTTTCAGGTCTTCCGTGGTCAGGTCTTCGATGCGCCCGGCCTGCCCGGTGGTGCGGTTGAGCAAAGAATCGTGCATCACTCCGAGATTGCCGTCCTTGAGCAGATGCAGGTCAAACTCCATGCCGTAGCCGTTCTCCACGGCAAGGCGGAAGGCGGTCATGGAGTTTTCGGCAGCGCCGTCGCCGTGAAGCCCCCGGTGGGCGTAGTTCCACCCTTGCAGCGCCTTCATGCCCAGGTGGCTGCTCCGCCCTTGGACGGCCAGCACCCACAATAGCGCGAGAATCAATACAATTACCAACAGAGTCATAATTGTCCCTCCAAAGTGTTAATCGTCCAGGTCAAAGGCTTCCAGTCCCTTTTTCGCTTCCACCTTATTGTCGCCGTGCTTCACAAAGCCCATGGTAACGAAGGACGCGAAGACGAAAATGGCTGCGTAGGGAAACAGGGTCTTATAGTCCACATGCTCCAGCAGCCAGCCCGCCACAATGGGGGTCATGATCTGGGCGGACATGGAGAAGGTGTAATACAGCCCCGTAAACTTGCCCACCTCGCTGCCGCTGCACATTTCCACCACCATGGGCAGACTGTTGACGTTGATGGCCGCCCAGGCCACGCCCACCAGGACGAACAGACCGTACAGCACGGGGCTGAAGGAATCGGACAGCATGGTATAGAGAAACGCGGCAAAGAAGCTGCCCGCCAGCAAAAGAGTACCGAAGCGGATGGTCTTCCGGCGGCCGACCCTGCTCGCCACGTTGCCCACCGGGATGTAGCTGAGGATTGCTCCGGCGGTGGCGATGGTCAGGCAGGTGTTGGCCTGGGCAAGGGTCATGTGCCAGGTGCGGCCGGCGTAGACGGAGAACCAGGTGGTGACGCCGTTGTAGCCGATGAACCACAGGGCGATGGAGGCCAGCAGGAAGCCAAGACTCCGCTTGACGTCCTTGGGCAGGGTTTCGCCGTTCTCCGTGACCTGGGTCAGGTTGTCCTCGGGGTGGGCGTCCTCATAGCGCCGCTGCTCCGCCACCAGCTTGGGTTCGTCCACGCACAGCAGAATGACGGCAAGGGCGGCCAGCATGATGCCCCCCACAATGGTGAACAGGGGCAGGTAGGAAACGTGCACATCCGCGGTTGTTTTGTACAGAAATGTGGTAATAATCAGGTAAATAATGCCGCCCAGGGCGCCCATCAGGTTGATGATGGCGTTGGCCTTGGAGCGCAGGGGCTTGGGGGTGACGTCGGGCATCAGCGCCACGGCGGAGCTGCGGTAGGTACCCATGGCGACCAGCAGAATGCCCAGGCCGATGATGAAGCACACCTGTTTCCAGGCATCGGGGGAAGCGTGAAAGCTGTCGGTGAGAATGGGCAGCGCCATCATCACCGCCACAGCCGCGAGGGTTCCGAAGAGAATGTAGGGACGGCGGCGGCCAAGGCGGGAGGTGCATTTATCGGACAGCCCGCCAAAAAGAGGCAGCAGGAACAGGGCAAGAACGTTGTCCGCCGCCATGATCATGCCGGAAACGCTTTCTCCCATGCCGAAGGTTTCCGTGAGAATTTTGGGGATCAGATTGTCGTACATCTGCCAGAAGGCGCAGATGGACAGAAACGCGAAACCGACCAGCACGGTGCGCTTGGTGTTGAGCTTCATTGAGGAGCCTCCGTTCCCATGTAAATATAATCGTATTATATCTGTTCTTTTGGGAGAAGTCCAGACCTTCTTGTCTAAAGAAAGCAAAAAGCGGGTAAAATAGGCGTCAAGTCCTATTTCCGGCGCAGCACAGAATTGTGTGAATGAATCGTAAATTTTCAGCCTGAATTTACCAAAGGCAGAGAAAACGACTTGCGCATTTTCCCGGGAATGGTATAATAGACAAAAGGGAATACCACAGGATAATCGAGGTTATCGACATGAAAAAGATGCTGTTCATTATGAATCCGTTTGCCGGGGTGAAACGGGCCAACCGGCACCTGGCGGACATTTTGCTGACATTCTCCCAGACGGGCTATGAGGTCATCACCCACATGACCCTGGGGCAGGGAGACGCCACCGCCGTTGCCCGGGAAAAGGGCAGGAATGTTGATCTGGTGGTTTGCTGCGGCGGCGACGGCACCCTGAACGAGACCATCACCGGCCTTCTCAGCGCCGGGGCGGACACCCCCATCGGCTATATCCCCGCCGGTTCCACCAACGACTTTGCCTCCAGCCTGAAAATCCCCACCAACATTCTCAAGGCCGCTCAGGCCATCGTGGAGGGCGAGCCGGTGAGCTACGACGTGGGGCGGTTCGGCGACCGGTATTTTTCCTATGTCGCCTCCTTCGGCGCGTTTACCAGATCCAGCTATGCCACACCCCAGAATGTCAAAAACGCACTGGGGCACACCGCCTATGTTCTCAGCGGCATTACGGAGCTGTCCCAGATTCGCAACGAGCATGTGAAAATGGAGATCGACGGTCAGGTTGTGGAAGGGGACTTCCTCTTCGGCGCCATCTGCAATTCCACCTCCGTGGGCGGCATTCTGACCCTGGATCCCAAGCAGGTGGACATGGGCGACGGTCTGTTTGAAATTCTGCTGGTTCGCGCGCCGGAGAATCTGGGGGAGATCCATGAGTGCATCCAGGCGCTGCAAAGCCAGAAGTACAACTGCGCCATGCTCACATTCCGCAGCGCCCAAAAGGTGCGGATTTTCGCCGACCCGGAAATGCCCTGGACGCTGGACGGCGAAAAAGAAGACGGCCACGAGACGGTGGAGGTGGAGAATCTGCACCACGCCATCCGGCTGATGCAGAAGAAGGATGAAGATGCTTAACACCACACTGTGCTATGTCACCCGGGGCAGTCAGGTACTGATGCTCCACCGGGTGAAAAAGAAGGCCGACATCAACAAGGACAAGTGGATCGGCATCGGCGGAAAATTCGAGAACGAAGAATCCCCGGACGAGTGCCTTCTGCGGGAAGCGAAAGAGGAGACCGGTCTAACCCTGACCTCCTGGCAATGCCGGGGCGTGGTAACGTTCCTGAACGACTGCTGCGAGGGCGAATACATGTACCTGTTCACCGCCGACGGCTTTACGGGGGAAATGATTCAATGCAATGAAGGCGATCTGCAATGGGTGGAGCGGGAATTCCTGGACACCCTGCCCAAGTGGGAGGGCGACCGGATTTTTCTGGATCTGCTGTGGCAGAACGCCCCGTTTTTCCTGCTGACCCTGCGCTACCACGGGGATACCCTGGTGGAAGCGGTGCTGAATGGGGAAAAGATACGCTGAACGAACAAGGACATAGGGCAACACCGCACAATTGTGCCTGCGAGCCTCAGCCGTCTTTTTGCCCCACT
>URBH01000022.1 GCA_900546075.1 uncultured Eubacteriales bacterium
CTTGCATGTGTTAGGCACGCCGCCAGCGTTCGTCCTGAGCCAGGATCAAACTCTCAAAAATTTGTATCTAAACTCCGAAGAGCTTAAATCAAGTTTCTGAACAATTTGCTTCTAGCAAAATTACTCAAGAATTTTCGTTGGCTGTTTTTTCGCTTACGCTTAAACAATCCATTATTGTCCAAGGTGTTTTTTTCGTCTTTGCGTTATTCAATTTACAAGATACAGCCGTTCGTCTTGCGTTCACATTTGTCCCGCAGCGAACTTTCATATGTTAGCACATCTTTTTCCATTTGTCAAGAACTTTTTCCAAATTCTTACAAACTTTTTTTGTGCGCCGCCCTCGCGGACAGCTTGGATATAATACCATCCAAAGTTCGCTTTGTCAAGGATTTTTTACATTTTTGGCCGTCTTTTTTATTGTTTTTTACTCAGAGACGACCGTCTCTGGAGGAAAGATTATTGCTGATCTCCGTCAGAGCGTCTCCCGCGTCGATGCTGGTTTCGTCCTGCATTGCCAGGTCTCCCAGGCTGACCATGCCGCAGAGTCTCCCGTTTTCCATGACAGGCAGCCTTCTGATCTGCTCCCTGCCCATCAGCCCCGCCGCGAGGGCGACCTCCATGTCCGGCCTGGCGGTGATTACCTTCGCCGTCATCACGTCCCGGACAGGGGTGGACGAAGCCGGGCGTCCGGCAGCCAGGCACCGGGTGACGATATCCCGGTCGGTGATCAGACCGCATAGCCTTCCGTCGCTGCCGCACACGGGCAGCGCCCCGATATTATAGCGGCCAAGCGTCCGCGCCGCCACCGCCACGGATTCCTCCGGATTGATTCGGATAACCGGGTTTGTCATAACATCCCGCAGTTTCATTGTCATTCCTCCTTTTTAGGCGGAGTATGGACACGTTTTCGGGAAGTTATTCCTCTATATATGGAAATACGGGAGAGCCGTCGGCTCTCCCGTACATGATTAAAGGATTATTCCTTCACCAGAAGCTCTGCAATCTGGATGGCGTTGGTGGCAGCGCCCTTGCGAACCTGATCGCCGCAGCACCACAGGCACAGACCGTTGTCGTCCGTCAGGTCGGGGCGGATGCGGCCGACGAACACGATGTCCTGATCGGAGGTGTCCAGAGGCATGGGATACTGCTTGTTTTTCAGGTCGTCCACCAGCTTGCAGCCGGGCGCCTTGGCAATAACCTCCCGCGCCTGCTCCACGGTGACCGGTACGTCAAAATGGCAGCTGACGGAAATGGAGTGGCTGCGCACCACAGGAACCCGGACGCAGGTGCAGCTGACCTTCAGTTCAGGCAGGTGCATGATCTTGCGGCCTTCGTTCTGCATCTTCATTTCCTCGCTGGTGTAGCCCTCGAACTGCTCGCCGCCGATCTGGGGGATCAGGTTGAAGGCGATCTGGTGGGAAAACACCTTCGGCTCGTAGGTCTTGCCTTCCCGCAGCGCCTCCACCTCGTTCATCAGTTCGATGGGGCCGCCCGCGCCTGCGCCGGAGACGGCCTGATACGTGGAGGCGGTCATGGTGCGGATGGGGGCGACGGTGTTCAGGGCGTTTACCGCCGTGACGGTGATAATGGTGGAGCAGTTGGGGTTGGAGATGATGCCCTTGTGGTTCTTCACGTCCTCGGGGTTGACCTCCGGCACGATCAGCGGCACCTCGGGATTCAGGCGGAACGCGGAGGAATTGTCCACGAACACCGCCCCGGAGGCAACGATGGCGGGGGCAAATTTCTTGGCAATGTCGTTTTCCGCCGCGCCCAGGACGATGTCCACACCCCGGAAAGCGGTGTCGGTGGCTTCCTGAATGGTCACGTCCTCGCCGCGGAACTTCACGGTTTTGCCCGCGCTCCGGACAGAGGCCAGCGGAACCAGCTTCCCAACGGGGAAATTGCGCTCCTGCAAAACCTTGATCATTTCCTGTCCCACGGCGCCGGTCGCGCCCAGGACGGCTACAGTATAGGTTTTCATATTTTCATTCCTCCCACACATTACTTTACGAAGCTGTTGTACAGAACCCGGATGGCTTCCTTAAAGTCCTTATTGTCCACGCCGAAGATGATGTTCAATTCGTCGGGTCCCTGGTTGATCATGCGGATGTTGATGCCGCTTTCGCCCAGCGCCTTGAAGATTCGTCCGGAAATGCCGGGACGGAAGGCCATCTTCCGGCCGACTGCAGCGACCACGGCAATGTGGTGGTGGACGTCCAGGGTATCCGGCTGGGCTTCCTTTTTGATCTCCGCCATGATGGTGTACAGCTCCTTCTCCACCGCGGCGGTGGGAAGCACGACGGACACGTTGTCAATGCCGTTGGGAACGTAGTCCACGGAAATATTATGCCGCTCCAGCACCGACAGGACTCTGCGCAGGACACCCACCTGGTTGCTCATGCCCCGTTTGGTCAGGGAGATGATGGAAAAGTCCTTTTTGCCCGTGATGCCGGTGATGAACCGGTCGGGGTCAACGTCCCCGGAGAAGGACTCCTGAATCATGGTGCCGGGGGCGTCCGGGTCGTTGGTGTTGCGGATGTTGACGGGGATGTTCTTCTCCCGCACCGGGAAAATGGAATCCTCGTGAAGCACCTGGGCGCCGGAATAGCTCAGCTCCCGAAGCTCGTCATAGGTGACCTCGGGGATGGCCTGGGGATCGTCCACGATCCGGGGGTCGGCCATGAGAATGCCGGACACGTCCGTCCAGTTTTCGTACACATCCGCGTCCAGCGCCGCCGCGGCCAGTGCGCCGGTGATGTCGCTGCCGCCACGGGAGAAGGTATGGATGGCGCCGTCGGGCATGGCGCCGTAGAAGCCGGGGATCACCGCGCCGTAGCCCAGCAGAACCTGGTTGCGTAGCGCCTTGTAGGATACCTCCCGGTTCACGGTGCCGTCCATGTTGAACATCACCCAATCCGCCGCGTCCACGAACTGGAAGCCCAGGTACGCCGCCATCAGCTTGGCGGAGAAATACTCGCCCCGGCTGACCAGCTCCTCCTGGGTCACGTCCTTCGCGTCGATGCGCTTTTTCAGAGCGTCCAGCTCCGGCTCCAGCGCCAGATCAAGCCCCAGCTCATCCCGGATATCCAGGTAACGGGAGGCGATCATGTCAAAAATGCTGCTGCAATCCACGCCGTACTGGACGTGGGCATAGCACAGATAGAGAAGGTCGGTCAGCTTATGGTCATTGCCGAACCGTTTGCCCGCGGCGGAGACCACCACGACCCGGCGCTCCGGGTCGGCCAGAAGAATATCCCGTACCTTGCGGTACTGGCCGGCATCCGCCATGGAGCTGCCGCCGAATTTGACTACTTTCATTTTTGAATCCTCTCTGCTGCTTCCGGGAAGCTCGGAATAAATCGGCGAGAGCTGACAGCGAGAGATTTTTCACCAGATGAAGGTATTAAAAGTGGCGGAATACTTCGTGTATTTCCCGCTTTTAATACCGCGCAGCTGGGGAAAAAGATCCGCTGCTCAGCCGAAGACGATTTATTCAGAGTTTCCCTAATTACTCGCGGATCGCCGCGGCGAATGCGTCGGGGTTCTCCTTCAGCCAGGCGTGCATTTTGGCAACGGATACCGGTGCGGTCACCGCCGCGTTGCCCCAATGCGCCTTCGTCTCGCCGTTCCAGCCGCCGCGAACGTACCAGGTCAGCTCCTCGTTGTTTACAGCCGCCGCCCGGCCGCCGTAGGGGGCGTAGAACCCCTTCCCGGCAAGAACGTCCACCAGATCCTGCACCACATTGTATGCGGTGGGATACCGGCCTGCGCCCTGGCCGAAGAAGCTCATGCGCTGAGAGGTCTCGCCAATGAAGGTGATAAGATTGTAGTTCATGGGAACAGCGGCCTCCGGCTCACCGTCCTTCACCAGGGTGGGCTGAACGTAGGCGCTGATCACGCCGTTTTCCCGCTTGCCCGTAGAGATCAGCTTGCACACCAGGCCGTGGGCTTTGAAGTTCTCCACGTCCTCTGCCTTAATGTTGCGGATGCCCGCCACAGGGACGGTTTCCTTGTCCAGGCTCACGCCGAAGGCGATGTTGGAGGACAGAATGACCTTATGCCAGGTGTCGATGCCGTCCACGTCGGTGGAGGGGTTGGCCTCGGCATAGCCCAGCGCCTGTGCCTGCTTCAGCACGTCGTCGTAATTTAAGCCCTGACGGGTCATGTTGTCGAGAATGTAGTTGCAGGTGCCGTTCATAATGCCGCCGACCTCCCGGATGCTCTGCACCCGGCGGGCGCGCTCCAGCTCGGAGAGCCAGCCGATGCCGCCGCCCACGGCTGCGGTGCAGCGGAATAAAACGCCCTTTTCCTTCACCAGGGGCAGAAGCTCGTCATAGAAGGTGCATACCAGCGCCTTATTGGAGGTGACCACGTTCTTTCCGGCCTCCACGGCGGCGCGGACGAAATCATAGGCCGGGTGCAGCCCGCCCATGGCTTCCACCACGGTGTCGATGCTGTCGTCCTCCACAATATCCCGGATATTGTGGACGGCCTGGGCGTCAGGAAGCTTGATATCCTCCAGGCACAGGACCTTGGTCACCTGCATGTCGTCTCTGTTTTCCGTGATCTCATATACGCCCCGGCCAACCACGCCGAAGCCCAGCAATCCGATCTTCATCAAATCATCCTCCATTTTGTAGGTATGTGCGGGGATTTTTGGTCACTGTGTAAAAACGGATGTGTCCATCCCGAAAACACTTGCTTTTTGACGAAAAACAGTATATCATATACCTACTCAAATTTCAACCACGCCAAAAAGCCAAGGTTTTCCCGGTATTCCCCAACTTTTTGTGCAATTAGCAGAGAACGAAACTCAGGAGGTTACAATGCTCTATCATTCCACCAGAAGCGAAGCCCATTTTGTGGACAGCGCCGAAGCCGTGCTGGAGGGTCTTGCCCCCGACGGCGGTTTGTATATGCCCGAGAAGATTCCCGCGTTTGACTGGCTGGCCTGCCTGAAGGGCAGCTCTACGGAAATGTCCGCGAAAATTCTCGCCGCCCTGCTGCCGGATATTCCCGATATGGATACGCTGGTTCGCCGCGCCTATCAGGGGAAATTTGAAACCGAAGATCTGACCCCCACCGTCCCTGTAGGCGGCTACTCCGTGCTGGAGCTGTTCCGGGGGCCTACGTCCGCCTTTAAGGACGTGGCGCTTTCCATGCTGCCCCAGCTGCTCACCGCCGCGAAAACCGTCAAGGGGATGGAAAAGGATATCCTGATCCTCACCGCCACCTCCGGCGACACCGGCAAGGCCGCTCTGGAGGGCTTCCGGGACGTGCCGGGCGTGCGCATCTGCGTTTTTTATCCCGACGGCGGCGTTTCTCAGGTGCAGCGCGCCCAGATGGTGACCCAGGAGGGCAGCAACGTGGCGGTCTCGGCCGTCCGTGGCAATTTTGACGACGCCCAGACCGGGGTGAAAAATATCTTCGCCGCCTGTCAGGGGCGGGAGCTGCCCTACGCTCTGTCCAGCGCCAACTCCATCAACATCGGCCGTCTGGCGCCCCAGATCATGTACTATTTCCGCTCCTACCGCGACCTGCTGGACGCCGGGAAAATCCGGCTGGGCGACGAGGTCAACTACTCCGTCCCCACCGGCAACTTCGGCGACATTCTGGCGGGGTACCTGGCCAAGCGGCTGGGTCTGCCCGTGGGGAAGCTGATCTGCGCCTCCAACGCCAACAACGTCCTCACCGATTTCATCCGCACCGGCGTTTACGACAAGCGCCGTCCCCTGCTGAAGACCACCTCCCCCTCCATGGACATTCTGGTGTCCTCCAACCTGGAGCGGCTGCTGTATCTGCTGTCCGGGGACACCGCTCTGGTGTCCAGGCTGATGAACGAGCTGAACCGGGAGGGCGTTTACACCGTCCCCGGCGCGCTGCTGGCCACGATTCAGAGGGAATTCTGGGCGGCCTGCTGCGACGACGCCAAAGCCCAGGAAATCATGAGCCGGGTCTACCGGGACTGGGGCTACCTCTGTGACCCCCACACCGCCTCCGGCTGGGCAGCGGCGGAGGAGTATACCTCCCAGACCGGCGACAATCGTCCCATGGTGGTGCTGTCTACCGCGTCCCCCTACAAATTCCCCGCAGCGGTTCTCACCGCCGTGGGCGGCGACACCTCCGGAAGCGAATTCGACCAGATGGCGCGGCTGTCCGCCATGACGGGCGTGCCCATCCCCAAGAATCTGGCGGGTTTGCAGGGCAAGCCCGAGCGCCATACCGGTGTCATCAACAAGGAAGACATGCTGGACTATGTCCTGCATCTGTAAGCTGACAGGAGAAGCTGCATGAAACGAGTTACCATCCGCGTTCCCGCCACCACCGCAAACCTCGGCCCCGGGTTTGACGCCTTCGGCTGCGCCCTGAGCCTGTACACCGACGTCACCTTTGAGGAAACCGATTCCGGTCTGGAGATCACCGGCTGCGACGAAGCCTACACGGGGCCTGACAATCTGGCCCACACCGCCTACTGCGCCGTGCTGGGTACCCTGAGCGAGGAAGTCCGGGGCGTGAAAATTCACATCGACGCCCACATCCCCATCTGCCGGGGTCTCGGCTCCTCCGCCGCGCTGCTGGTGGCCGGTGCCATGGGCGCAAACGTCCTGCGGGGCAATAAGCTCTCCACCCAGGGTCTTCTCAACATCACAAACGCCATGGAAGGGCATCCGGACAATCTGGCGCCCGCTTTCCTCGGCGGCCTCACCGCGTCCATGGTGGACGGCGGCCTACCGGTGAGCGTCAGCTTTCCCCTCCACGCCGGGTGGGAATTTCTGGTTCTCATTCCGGATTTCACCCTGTCCACGCCCCTTGCCCGTTCCGTCCTGCCGGAGCAGGTCAACCGCCGGGACGCCATCTACAACATCTCCCACGGCGCGCTGGTGCTCAAGGCGCTGGAGCTCGGAGACGAAAAGCTCCTGCGCACCGCCATGCAGGACAGACTCCACCAGGACTACCGGAAAAAGCTCATTCCGGACTACGAAAAAATCGAGGCGCTGGTGCGCACCGTGGGCGCGGCCTTCTGCCTTTCCGGCGCAGGCCCCACCCTTTTGTGCATCACCCGCAACCCCGGGCTGGAAGAAAAGCTTGCCAAGAAGCTGGACAGCATCACGGAGCATCGCTGGCAGATGCTGCCCCTCCACGTGGAATTTGAGGGCGCGCATGTCCTGAAGGCCGAATAAACAAAAAACTTCGTATGACCAAAATCATACGAAGTTTTTTCGTTTTCTCAAACCCCCAGCATCAGCTTTGCAAATAGGAAATACACCAGCAAGCTCAGGGCGTCCACAATGGTCGTGATAAAGGGGCTGGCCATCACCGCCGGGTCGAAGCCCAGGCGCTTGGCAAACAGGGGCAGCGTGCAGCCGACGAACTTGGCCAGAATCACCGTCACGCACAGCGTCAGGCACACTACGCCGTTGACAAGCAAACTGATGCTTTCGTTGCCCATCAGCAGCCGGTCGACCAGCAGAATTTTCAGGAAGCAGGCCGCCGCCAGCGCCGCGCCGCAGAGCACCGCCGCGCGGGCTTCCTTCCACATCACCCGGAACAGGTCGGAAAAATGCAGCTCGTCCAGGCTCAGGGCGCGGATGACGGTCACGGAGGACTGAGAGCCGCAGTTACCGCCGGTATCCATCAGCATGGGGATAAAGGCGGTCAGCACCGGGAGCAAGCTCAAGGCATCCTCAAAAGAGGTAATGATCATCCCCGTAAAGGTAGCGGAGACCATCAAAAGCATCAGCCAGGGAATCCGGTGCTTGAACAGATCGAAGGGCGTACTTTTCAGGTAGGTCTTCTCCGAAGGGGTCATAGCGGCCATGATTTCCATGTCCTCGGTGGCCGCGTCCTGCATGACGTCCATGGCGTCGTCGAAGGTGACGATACCCACCATCCGGTTTTCCCCGTCCACCACGGGCAGGGCAATGAAGTTATATTTGGAAAGGGTCGCCGCCACTTCCTCCTGGTCGGTCTGGGTGGTGACCGAAATCAGGTTCGTTACCATGATGTCTTCGATCTTGGTCTCGTCGTCTTCGGCCAGCAGAAGATCCTTCACCGTCACAAGACCGATCAGCGTCCTGTCCTTTTCCGTAACGTAGCAGGTATAAATGGTCTCCTTATCCACGCCCTGACGGCGAATGCGGAGGATGGCCTCCTCCACCGTCATGTGGGGGCGCAGGGAAACGTATTCCGTGGTCATGATGGAGCCGGCGGAATCCTCGGGGTAACGCAAAATCTGGTTGATGGAGCTGCGCATTTCCGGGTCGGCGTGTTTCAGAATACGCTGCACCACGTTCGCGGGCATTTCCTCGACGATGTCCGCCGCGTCGTCCACGTACAGCTCGTCCAGAACCTCCTTCAGCTCGTTGTCGGAGAAGCCGCGGATGAGAAGCTCCTTGGCATCCGGCTCCATTTCCACAAACGTCTCCGCCGCCTGTTCCTTGGGAAGCAAACGGAACATGAGGGGGATCTGCTTTTCGTCCAGCCCGTCAAAAAGTCCGGCGACATCCATCGGATTCATGGTCGCGAGGATATCCCGGAGAGTTGCATATTTTTTCTCCTCCAGCAGCTTCAGGAGGGCTTTTTCCACAATTTCAAAACGCTCTGCCATATCGTAATTCCTCCTATTCATTATTATGGTGATGAATAGGCAATTTACGCAGACAAAAGATTACAGACTCACCCGGACGGCAAGCCGCACTCTACTTCGTCCAGGTATATTGCCGTTGCCGCCAGCGTCCAAGAGAATCCCTCCTTTTGAAATCACGTTTTTCTTTATTCTACCCACCTTTGGCCGAAATGTCAACCTTGACGGGAAGAAGTTGGGATAGTAAAATGAGAATATATTGGTTTTCATCATCCGTCGGCTGCTCCGGCAGAAAACAGGAGGATTTCCCATGCTCCGAATTGCCGCCGAGGGGGACGTAAGCGCCATGCTTGCCATTTACCGGCCTTATGTTCTGACCTCTACCGCTACTTTTGAATACGATCCTCCGGACGAGGAGGAATTTTTGCGCCGCTACCGCGCCATCACCGTCCAATTTCCCTGGCTGTTGTGGGAGGAGGACGGGCAGATTCTCGGCTACGCCTACGCAAGTCTGCCCTTTACCCGGGCGGCATACGCCTGGTGCGCCGAGCCGACCATTTATCTCTGCCCTCAGGCGCGGGGAAAGGGCATCGGGAAGGCGCTGTACGACGCGCTGGAAGCGATCCTTGACGCCCAGGGGTATTGCCTTCTTTACTCCCTCGTCTGCGGGGAAAATGAGAACTCCATGCGCTTCCATAAAAAGCGCGGCTACCGCACCGTGGCGCATTTTCCGGCCTGCGGCTTCAAGTTTGGCAGGTGGCTTGACCTGAACTGGATGGAAAAGCGGCTGAAGGGCGTCGATCCCCCGGGCGGCGTCCCCGTCCCGTGGCAGGCCGTTATGCAAAACGCAGAATTCATTCACCAATATTTAGATAATTTTTCCCTTTTCTAATCAGGGAAAATATGATATTTTATTATTGTGGATAAATGTCCCCACAGACATGCGCGTAAAACCGAGAGAGGCACCAAAAACGGGAGATTCTCAAAAATCTACATAAGGAGCTGTGACCATGTATTTTCAGAAAAAGCGCGTAATTGCGATGCTGCTTGCCGGCGGCCAGGGCAGCCGGCTTAAGGTTCTGACGGAGAAAACCGCCAAGCCTGCCGTTCCCTTCGGCGGCAAATACCGTATCATTGATTTTCCTTTGAGCAACTGTGTCAACTCCGGCATCGACACCGTTGGTATTCTGACCCAGTATCAGCCCCTGGAGCTGAATGAGTATATCGGCAACGGTCAGCCCTGGAATCTGAACAAGACCCATTCCTGCGCCCAGGTTCTGCCCCCCTACGAGCGTCACGACAAGAAATCCGGCTGGTACAAGGGTACCGCCAACGCCATTTACCAGAACATCGATTTTGTGGATCGCTTCAACCCCGACTATGTGGTGATTCTCTCCGGCGACCACATCTATAAGATGGACTACGCCGACATGGTGGCCTACCATGAAAAGCACAAGGCTTCCTGCACCATCGCCGTGCGAAGCGTCTCCCTGGCGGAGGCTTCCCGTTTCGGTATTCTGAACACCAACCCCGACAATACCATCTACGAGTTCGAGGAAAAGCCCGCCAAGCCCAAGTCCACCAACGCTTCCATGGGCATTTACTGCTTCAACTGGCAGGTGCTGCGGGACGCCCTGATCGCCGATGAAGAGAACGCCAATTCCTCCAACGACTTTGGCAAGAACATCATCCCCAGTCTCCTGGCCGCCGGTCACAAAATGATGGCCTATCCCTTCAACGGCTACTGGAAGGACGTGGGAACCATCGATTCTTTGTGGGAAGCCAACATGGATCTGCTGGGCAAGGAGCCCGCCTTCCAGCTCCGTGGGGACAAGCGCTCCACCATCTATGCCCGTAACTCCGCCATGCCGTCCTCCTACATCGACGAGCAGGCCGAGATTGTCAACGCCTTCGTGGCCGAAGGCTCCGAGGTCTACGGCACCGTCCACCACAGCATCATCTCCATCGGCTGCACCGTCGGTGAGGGCGCGCTGGTAGAGGACAGCGTCGTCATGCCCGGCGTGGTCATCGAGTCCGGCGCCATCGTCCGCCATGCCATTCTGGGCGAGGATTCCAAGGTCTGCAGGAACGCCATCGTGGGCGGCGCTTATGCAGGCGGGGAAAAGAAAAAGATCAGCGTCACGTCCAAGGGCGCTGTTGTGGAAGCCAACACCGTGCTGAAGCCCGGTGACATGCTGTAACAGGAGGGAAAGTGCAATGAACGTAACCGGTATTGTATTTACCAACGACGCAAGTCTTGGCGAGCTGACCATCAAGCGCACCATGGCCTCCCTGCCCTTCGGCGGCCGCTACCGTCAGGTGGACTGGGCGCTGTCCAATCTGGCCTGCGCCGGTGTCCGTCATATCGGCATCATCTCCCGCCACAACTTCCAGTCCCTGATGAACCACATCGGCGACGGTGAGGAGTGGGGCCTGGAGCTGGAGGAGGGCGGTCTGGAATTTCTGACCCCCTACGCCCAGTCCGAGATTCACCGCTACCGCGGCAAGCTGGAGTCTCTGGCCAATGCCATGGACTTCCTGGCCTACGGCTCCGATGACGAACTGGTCATCATGACCGACTCCGCCATTCTTTCCAACATCGACCTGACCAAGGTCATCGCCGCCCATGTCAAGAGCGGCCGGAACATCACCGTGGTCACCAAGGCCGGCATCTGCAACGGCGAAAAGATGATTGACCTTGCCATGAAGCTGGACGGAAAGGGCAATGTGACCGACATGCTGGTGGACTTTGCCGCCCCCGCCGACTACGTTGCCTCCATGGACATCTTCGTGGTGGGCAAGAAGTGGCTCATGCAGCAGACCAAGGAAATGATTGCCCGGGACAAGTTCCACATGGATCGCGATCTGGTTCTGGGCGGCTGGCAGCGGGGCAAGGTCTCCGTCAACGTCTACCCCTTCGACGGCGCCGCCCTGTACAACGAGTCCGTGGAGGAATATTTCAAAAACTCCATGGCGCTCATCGACCGGGACATCCGCCACGACATATTCGGCGGCAATCATCCCATCTATACCAAGGTTCGTGACCGGGTTCCCACCTACTACGGCGAGGAATGCCAGATTGCCAACTGTCTGGCGGCCGACGGCTGTATGCTGGAGGGCAACGTCAAGGAAAGCATTCTGTTCCGGCAGGTCACCATCGCCCCGGGCGCAGACGTGGAAAACTGCGTCATCATGAACGACTCCGAGGTGGGTGAGGGCGCGGAACTGAAATACGTCATTCTGGACAAGGACGTCACCGTCACCCCGGGGGCAAAGCTCATTGGGACAAAGAAGAGTCCTGTCATCGTCAAGCGGGGGGAAACCGTATGAAAATTGCCATCTGCGCCTCTGAGGGCGCACCCTATGCCAAGTCCGGCGGACTGGGCGACGTGATGGAGGCTCTGCCCTCCGCCCTGGCTCGCATTGCGGGCAACGAGGTCGTTCTGTTTCTGCCCTACTACCACAAAATCAAAACCAACGCCGCCTATATGGTGGAGCGGGTGGCCGAGATCCGGGTGCAGCTGGGCTGGCGGCAGCAATACTGCGGCATCATGAAGCTGACCAACCGAAATGACGGCGTGCAGGTCTATTTTCTGGACAATGATTATTACTTCGGTGCCCGCACCGGCGCGATTTACGGGGACATGGACGACGGCGAGCGCTTCGCCTTCTTCTCCCGGGGCTGTCTGGACGCCATGATCGCCCTGAACTTCATTCCCGAAATCATCCAGTGCAACGACTGGCAGACCGCCTGCATTCCCATTTATCTCAAGGCCATGTACCACGGCGCCTTCTATAAGACCCGCTGCATGTACACCATCCACAACATCGAATATCAGGGCTGGGCAAACGCCGGGTTCTTTGACGATGTACTGGGGCTTCCCTGGGAGTACCGTTCCACCCTGGACATGAGCAACTCCGTCAACGTGATGAAGGGCGCCATTGAGACTGCCGACCTTGTGACCACCGTGTCCGAGACCTACGCCCGGGAGCTGATGTATCCCTACTATGCCCACGGTCTGGACAGCGTCCTTGCGGGCAACGCCTGGAAGCTCACCGGCATCACCAACGGCATCGACGTGAACACTTTCAACCCGGAGACCGATCCCGCCCTCCCCGCCCACTACAATTCCAAGACCTTCGTAGAAGGCAAGGCCGCCGTGAAGGCCGCCCTGCAAAAGGAAGTGGGGCTGCCCGTCAAGCCCGACGTGCCGCTGATGGTCATGGTCACCCGGCTGGCCGGTCACAAGGGTCTTGACCTGCTGTGCTACATTGCCCGGCGGCTGATATGGGAGGAGGACGCCCAGCTGCTGATCCTCGGCACCGGCGAAGCCCAGTACGAGAGCTTCTTCAAAGACCTTGCGAATCAGTTCCCGGATCAGGTTTCCGCCCAGATCACCTTCAATCTGGGGCTTGCCGCCCGGATTTACGCCGGCGGCGACATTTACCTGATGCCCTCCAAGTCCGAGCCCTGCGGCCTGAGCCAGATGAATGCCATGCGCTATGGCACCGTCCCCGTGGTTCACGCCACCGGCGGCCTGAAGGACACCGTTCCTCCCGCCGACGAAAACGGCGAGGGCGGCCTGGGCTTCACCTTCCAGAGCTACAACGCCGACGATTTCTTCGCGTCGCTGAAGCGCTGCCTCGGCCTGTACAATCATAACCGGGAAGCCTTCCGCGCCTTGCAAAAGCGGGACATGGAGACGGATTTCAGCTGGGACGTCCCCGCCGGACGGTACATGGAGCAGTTCCGGAATATGCTGAGCTGGTAATACTATTTCTTCATAAAATGATTTCATCATTTTATGAAAGCCGTTTCACGGCAGACCGCCTGGGCGGCGGTAAGAAATGTATTGACTTCGTTTTTTAGCGGCAGTGGCCGCTGGCCGCAATCCTGCGGCCTAATAAAACGCTTTTCAGCGTTTTATTAAAAACTCGTATAAAGCGCCCGATAACGCAGAAAATTCCGCCGTATGGCCGCAGCCATACGGCGGATTTATACCGTCCCCAAAGGCGCAGGTTCTCAAGCGCTTTCCCAAAATATCTTTCTCCCGCGCTTCCCTTTTTCGGAAAAATGGTTTATAATGGATAAAATGAGTTTACTACAAGGAGACCGCCATGAGAATCCTTTACGACAGCAAGCAGCCCCAGTTCAAGACCCCCTTCGGCACCCTGACGCCGGGGCAGGTCTGCACCCTGCATATCCACATCCCCACCTCCGTCCTGACGACGGAGGTCATCTGCGTCTTTAATCACGAGGACGGCTCCTGGGCGCAGAATGCTGCTCTGACGCTCCAGATGAAAAAGGGCGCGTATGACGTTTTCGAGGGGCAGTTTTCCATCCCCTGCCCCGGCCTGTTTTTCTACTATTTCGTCATCGATACCCAGGGCGGCAGCTTCCGTCTGTTCAAGCAGGGAGACGACACCAACATGGAGGCCGGTGACCTCTGGCAGCTGAGCTGTATTCCCGCGGATTTCACCACCCCGGACTGGGCGAAGGGCGCGACCATCTATCAGATTTTCCCCGACCGCTTCTACGCCAGCGGCCAGGCCGACCTGACCGGAAAGCTGAAGCCCTACACCATTCATGAGAACTGGTACGATGAGGTGGACTGGAAGCCCACCCCCGACGGTCAGGTGCTGAACAACGACTTTTTCGGCGGCAATTTCCGGGGCATCACCGAGAAAATGGACTACATCGCCGGTCTCGGCGTCACCATTCTCTACCTCAACCCCATTTCCAAGAGCTTTTCCAGCCACCGCTACGACACCGGCGACTACAAGACCCCCGACCCCCTTCTCGGCACCGAGGCGGATTTTGCCGCTCTCTGCGACGCTGCCCACGAGCGGGGCATCCGGGTCATTCTGGACGGCGTGTATTCTCACACCGGTTCCAACAGCCTGTACTTTAACCGGGAGGGCGCGTTCCCGTCCGTAGGCGCGTACAATTCCAAGGGATCCCCCTACTACAGCTGGTACACCTTCTACAACTGGCCGAACGTCTACCATTCCTGGTGGGACTTTGACACATTGCCCACGGTGAACAAAATGGATCCCGCCTTCGTCCGCTACATCATTACGGACGAAGATAGCGTCCTCGCCCACTGGCTGCGGCTGGGTGCGGACGGCTACCGGCTGGACGTGGCGGACGAGCTGCCCGACGAATTTATCAGGCTGCTCCGCAGCCGCATCAAGGCGCTGAAGCCCGATGCCCTTCTTCTGGGCGAGGTGTGGGAGGACGCGTCCAACAAGTCCGCCTACGGCAGGCGCCGCACCTACTTCACCGGCGGCGAGCTGGACAGCGTAATGAACTATCCCCTCCGCACGGCCATTTTGAATTTCGTCAAAAACCTGGACGGCGGCCGGGGCTTCAAGGAAACCGTGATGTCCATTCTGGAAAACTACCCGCCCCAGGTCGCGGCCTGCAACATGAATCTCCTCGGCACCCACGACACCCCCCGCATTCTCACCGCCCTGGTGGACGATTTTGACGGTTCCCGGGAAGAAAAGGCAAGGCGCCATCTGTCCCGGAACCAGCTGCCGGTGGCCACGGAGCGGCTGCTGATGGCCTCCTTCCTGCAATACACCCTGCCGGGCAGTCCCAGCCTGTACTACGCCGACGAAGCCGGGATGGAGGGCTACCGCGACCCCTTCAACCGCCGCACCTATCCCTGGGGGCGGGAAGATCCGGAGCTTCTGGCGCACTTCCGGCGTCTTGGGCAGCTGCGAAAGAATTGCGATGCCCTGCGCTTAGGCGACATTCAATTCTTCCAGGCGGAGGATCGCCGGATCGGCTTCACCCGGCGCTACGGCGACAGCGTGCTGAAAATCTACTGCAACCGCTGCGGCGACCCCTGGGACATCCCTGCCGGGAAAATCCTCTTGGGACACAATCTGCAAACCGTAGCCCCGGATTGGCTGACGCTGGCGCCCAAGGGCTTCTGCATCGTGGAGGGATAACGTGGAGACGGAAAAATTCGTATCCGGCTACTGCCGTCAGCTGGACGGGAGCCGCATGGTGGAGGTCATCCTGGAGGACGGCGCAGTCACCGAAACGGACTGCTGCTATGGCAGCTGCGTCTACCAAAGCAACTGCACCATTGCCAAGGAAATCGACCAATTTCATACTATTTCTCGATAAAATGGTTAACACCATTTTATCCTGCGAATTCTTCGCAGGCCGCCGGTAGCGGCGAGAAATGTATGGACTTACGTTTTTTTGCGGCTACGCCGCTGGCTGCTGAAACAGCAGCCAAATAAAACGGTTTTTAACCGTTTTATTGAAAACTAGTATCAGGCGCAGTAAAGCATAAAATGGCAGGTCTCCCGCCGGAGGCCTGCCATTGCTTTTGGGAATGGTTTATTCTGTTGCCACACTGACCTTTTCCGGCTTGAAGGAATACCCCTGCTTCTTCATGCAGTGGAAGTAGGCGGGGAACAGGAACACGTCCGCCATAACCCACGCCGCAGGGCTGGCAAAGCACGCCGCCGTATATCCCAGCACCGGCACCAGACAAAGTCCGAAAGCCCCCCGGGCGACCATCTCGAACACCCCGGCGAACACCGCAAATTCCGAGTAGCCCAACCCCTGAATGGTAAAGCGGAGCAGATTGACGAACAGCAGCGGAATGGCAAACGCCGCATTGATCAGGAGGAACTGCTGTCCCATCGGCACCACCGTGTCGACGCTCGCCCCGTCCGCCGTATCCAGGAACAGCGTGGTCATGGCGCTGCCGCCAAACCAGGTGATCACAAAAATCGCAGCGGAGATGATAATGCCCAGTACCGTGCAGTCCTTGACCCCCTGGTGAATCCGGTCCAGCTTCCCCGCGCCCAGATTTTGTCCGGCGTAGGTTGCGGCGGTGGTTCCCATGGCGTCGAAGGGACAGACGAGGAGCATACTCACCCGGCTGCCCGCCGCGATGGCCGCCATGGCGGTCGCGCCCAGGCCGTTGACCGCCGTTTGCAGCAGAATGCTGCCGACGGCGGTGATGGAATACTGCAAGCCCATGGGCAAGCCCATATTCAGCAGCTTCCGGACATAGATTTTCCGCAGCAGCAGATCGTCCCGCTTCAAATGGAGAATCGGGAATTTCTTCACGATGAAATACAGGCACAGCACACCGGAAATCAGCTGGCTCAGCAGCGTTGCCCAGCCCGCCCCCGCAACGCCCATATTCAGTGTCAGAATAAACACGATGTCCAGTACCACATTCAGAAGGCTGCACATAATCAGGAAGACCAGGGGCGTTTTGGAATCTCCCAGCGACCGGAGGATGCCCGACAGAAGATTGTACAGCATGGTCGCGGGAATGCCCAGGAAAATCACGAAAATATAGTCGTAGGCAAAGGAAAACGTATCCGCCGGGGTGTCCATCCAGAGGAGAATCTGGCGGCACAGCAGCGTCGTTATCAGCGTCACCGCCGCGGCGATGACGCAGCTGAGCCAGATCATATTGCCAACGAACCGGCGCAGCCCGTCAAAATCCCGCTGTCCGAATTTCTGCGCCACGGGAATGGCGAACCCGGCGCACACGCCGTTGCACAGCCCCAGCACCAGAAACGTAATGGAGCCGGTGGAGCCGACCCCCGCCAGCGCGTCCACGCCCAGGAATTTTCCCACCACAATGGTGTCCACCATGCTATAAACCTGCTGAAACAAAAGCCCGAAAACCAGCGGCAGCATAAAGGAAAGAATCAGCTTCATCGGCGATCCGGTGGTCAGATCCTTCGTATGCACATCAGCCAAGTTTGTCACCTCATTTTTTGCTTTTTGCACAACATTCTATATCGATTTTTATGCAATGTCAATATCAATTTTCCACGGAAACTTTCTTAAGGCAACACCGCACAATTGCGTCTGCGGCCTTCGGCGGATCTTTCGTCCCAATCCTGCGGTTTGAAAAACTTGAAATACATACAGTATTCCTGCGTTTTCCAAACCTTGGCTTGTGACAAAATCTCTCGCCGAAAGCTCTTGCCGAATTGTGCGGTGCTGCCTTAAAATCGTCGTTCTCTTTCGCCGGATTGTATTACCGGTTTTTACTTTTAGGGTCAACAAGAACCCACCCCGGCTTCACAAGGGAAGCCGGGGTGGATGCGGTGTGCAATATTTTTACCGTTACCGGTGATCGCCCAGGAAAAATACCGCCATGGTGCCGGGGCCGGAGTGGGAGCCGATGACTGCGCCGGTGTAGTTGATCAGCACTTCCTTGACGCCGTACTTACTTTTCAGAATGTTCTCCACGTACCTGGCGTCCTCGATGCAGTCGCCGTGGCAGAGGAACACCGTGCTGTTGTCATAATTTCCGCCCAGCTCGCCCAGCTTGTCGGCGATGGCCTCCAGAGATGCCTTGCGGCCGCGCACCTTGAACATGTTGATCAGATGTCCCTCATTGTCCACGTGAAGCACAGGCTTTACCTTCAGCATGGTTCCCACAATGGCAGTTGCGGCGCTGATGCGGCCGCCCCGCTTCAGATACATCAGGTCGTCCACGGTGAACCAGTGGCACAGATGGAGCTTTGTGTCCTCCACCCAGGTATGCAGCTCGTCCAGGGTCATACCCTCATCCCGCTTCTCGCAGGCGTACCACACCAGCAGTCCCTCGCCACGGGAGGCGCAGAGGGTGTCAACTACATAAATCGTCCGCTCCGGATACTTTTCCCGCAGCTCCTCCGCCGCGATGACGGCAGACTGATAGGTGGTGGACAGACCGGAAGAAAAGGCCATCACCAGCACGTCTCTGCCCGCTGCCAGGTGGGGCTCCATGGCGTTCAGCCAGCGATCCGGGTTGACCGCGGCGGTCTGGGCGCTCTCACCGGCGCGCAAAGCTGCGTAAACTTCCTTGATGCTGTCGTCGCTTCTATCCTCGCGAACCTGGCCGCGGAATTCCATGCTCAGAGGAACGACGGTCAAATCCAGCTGCTCATACGTTTCCGGCCGCAGGTCGCAGCAGGAATCGGTCACAATATTGTAGTTAGGCATGAGGTTCACACTCCTGAAATTGATAGGGAAACGGTATCGTCCGATTCTTGGCCTCATTGTAACACATATTCCCGGGAAAACGCCACGCCCCCCGGGAAGAAAACAGCCGTATCTTTCCTACCTACAGTAGAATACCCTACTCTACCGGCAGTAGAAACAGGTCAGCGCCCACTTCTGCATGGAAAATGCGTGGCTGTATTCCCCAAAACCGGCCGGTTCTATTATATTCGCAAGCGTACCCGCCCATTCAAAAAAGGGGGTCAGTCCGCCGCAGCCGTCCGCACGGCTCCGCCCTTTTCCATAAAGCTTGCGGCAGACCTCCGCAGAGGTCTGCCACACAATTTTTGGGAGTTACGCCTGAACCACGGGCTTCGGCTCGCCAAGGTTTTCCACGTTGGAGTCCTTGATGAGCTTCTTGGGGCAGACCGTGGCGCACAGGCCGCAGTTGTCGCACTTGGTATAGTCGATACGCGCCAGGTTCTTTTCCACGGTGATGGCGTCCTTGGGACAGATCTTCTTGCACAGGCCGCAGCCGATGCAGCCCACGGTACAGCCCCGGGTGGTGACAGCGCCCTTGGCCAGAGACGCGCAGGCGATGACCACGTTCCGGTCAGGCTCCACGGGAACGATCAGGTGACGGGGGCATACGCTGGCGCAGGCCATGCAGCCGACGCACAGATCTTCGTCCACATGGGCAACGCCGTTGATGACCTTCATGGCGCCGTATTTGCAGGCCTTGACACAGGTGCCGTAGCCCAGGCAGCCGAACTTGCAGGACACAGGGCCGTTGCCGCCGATTTTGGAGGCGGCCAGACAGTCCTTCAGACCCTCGTAGTTGCCCTTGATCTTCGCGCCCTTGGTCAGATTGCCGTCCGCGTCGTAGATCTTCTCGCCGGAGCAGCGCACCAGTGCAACCTTGCGGGTAACGGCTTCCGCCTTGACGCCCATGATGGCCGCCATGGCCTGCGCCGCTTCGTTGCCGCCGGAGGCGCATTTTCCGATGGGCGCTTCGCCCTTGAGAACGGCTTCGGCGTAAGCGCCGCAGCCGGCATAGCCGCAGCCGCCGCAGTTTGCGCCGGGAAGACACTCGTTCAGCTGATCCAGCCGGGGGTCGGATTCCACATAGAAAATCTTGGACGCAGCGGCCAGCACCAGGCCGAACACCAGTCCCAGACCGCCGAGAATCGCAATTGCAATCACAATTTCCATATCTTCGCCCTCCTTAGAAAACCTTCAGGCCGGAGAAGCCCATGAAGGCAAGCGCCAGCAGTCCGGCGGAAATCAGCGCAATGGGGAAGCCCTTGAAGCACGCGGGGCAGTCGGCGCGGTTCACCCGCTCCCGGACGGAAGCGAACAGAACGATGGCCACGGTAAAGCCCAGGCCGCCGGCAGCGCCGTTGACCACGCTGAGCAGGAAGTTGTAGCCCTTCTGCACATTGACCAGCACCACGCCCAGAACGGCGCAGTTGGTGGTGATCAGGGGCAGGTACACGCCCAGCGCCTTGTACAGCGCGGGAACGCTCTTCTTCAGGAACATCTCCACCACCTGCACGATGGCGGCGATGACCAGAATGAAGGCAACGGTCTGCATGTAGTCCAGGCTCAGCTTCACCAGCAGTACGTTGACCGCGTAGCAGGCGGCAGAGGCAATCGCCATAACGAAGGTAACGGCCATGCCCATGCCCAGAGCGGTGTCGATCTTCTTGGACACGCCCATGAAGGGGCAGATGCCGTAGAACTTGACCAGAATGAAGTTCTCACTGAGAATGGCGCTGAGAATAATACCGAGAATCGCTTGCATTATTTCGCCGCCTCCTTCTTCTTATTCTTCATTTCCAGATGCTTGACAAGCCACTGGGAAGCGGCAATGACGCAGCCCAGCACCAAAAAGCCGCCCACAGGCATGACCATCTGCATGGCTGGATACGGAGCGGGGATGATGCGGATGCCCTCGCCGCCGTTGAGGATGCCGCCGCCGAAGGTGCCGCTGCCCAGCAGCTCCCGGATGACGCAGACGGTAATCAGCGCCAGGGTGTAGCCGATGCCCTGGCACAGGCCGTCCACGGCGGAGGCCAGGACGCCGTTCTTGGAGGCGAAGGCCTCCGCCCGGCCGAGAACGATGCAGTTCACGACGATCAGCGGGATGAACACGCCCAGGCTCTGGGACAGGGCGGGCAGAAACGCCTGAATGGACAGATCGACCACGGTGACGAAGCCCGCCACGATGGTGATGTAGGCCGCAATGCGGATCTGGTTGGGAATGACCTTCCGCAGGGCGGAGATCAGAACGTTGGAGCAGATGAGAATGACGGTGACCGCCAGACCCATGCCGATGCCGTTGAACAGGCTGGTGGTGATGGCCAGGGTGGAGCACATGCCCAGCAACTGCACCAGAACCGGGTTCTTGGTCAGCAGGCCTTCCTTAAATTGCTTTTTGAAATCCATGACGCAGCCTCCTTAACCCAGATTGGCGGCGCAGGCCAGCGCGGCGTTGACGCCGGTGCAGACTGCGCGGGACGTGATGGTGGCGCCGGTAAGGGCGTCCACCTCACCGCCGTCCTTGGCAACGGACACGGTGCCGCTCATACCGACAAACTGGTCGCGGAAGGCTCTGCCCGCGTCCGTATCGGCGGCGGCGGTAGCGCCCAGGCCGGCGGTTTCCGTGTGAGAGATGATGGAAATACCGGTGACCTTGCCGTCGTTGTCCACGCCGACCATCATGGTGACGGCGCCGTTAAAGCCGGCGGGGGTCACCTGAACGGCGCAGCCATTATCGCCCTTATAGGCGGCGGTGACCAGGCCGGTGTCGTCGGTGAAGGTCACTTCCTGCCCGCCGCCGGGAAGCACGGCCTCGATGGCGGCCTGGGTCTTCTGCTCGTTCTGCGCCGCGATGCGGGGCGCGGTAACGGAGTTGACCGCGGCAAGGATCACGGCTACCACGGCGGTGATGGCCAGCAGGGTCAGGGCAATGCGAAGAACATATTTCACGGTGGATTCGGTTTTCATTTCTTTGCCGCCTCCTTCTTGGGTGCGCCGAACTTCACGGGACGGCCGATCTTATCCAGCAGCACCGCGCAGGCGTTCATGCACAGGATGGCATAGGTCACGCCCTCGCTGTAGCCGCCGAAGTAGCGGATCAGAATGGTGATGATGCCGCAGCCGATGCCGTAGACGATCTGCCCCAGCTTGGTCAGCGGGGAGGTCACGTAGTCGGTGGCCATGAAGATGGCGCCCAGCATCAATCCGCCGCCGAACACCTGGGCGGCCATCCAAGCAATGCGGTCATTGCCCTGGGGGAACAGGAAGGCCAGAATCGCCACGGTGCCGATGTAGGCCAGGGGGATCCGGGCGGTGATGACCTTGCGGTACAGCAGGTAAATGAAGCCGATGACCAGCAGCAGTGCGGAGGTTTCGCCGATGCAGCCGCCGATGTTGCCCAGGAACATGTCCAGGATGGATTCCTCCGGCAGCGCGCCCTGGTGCATGGCGGACATGGGGGTCGCCGCCGTGACGGCGTCGGCAGTAGACAGCAGCCCGGCGGCATTGTCAAAGCCGACCTTGACCCAGTTGCTCATGAGAACCGGCCAGCTGAACAGGAAGGCACGTCCGGCAAGGGCGGGGTTGACAATGTTCTTGCCAAGGCCGCCGAAGAGCATCTTCACCAATACGATTGCAAAGAAGTCGCCCAGAATGATCGTCCAGTAAGGAATGGTCACGGGGCAGACAAAGGCCAGCAGCACGCCGGTAACGACGGCGGACAGGTCATAGGTCTTGCAGTGCAGCTTCCGAATTTTGCAGAAGCCCCACTCAAAGAACACGCAGGCGGCGGCGCTGACCAGGGTCACCAGCAGCGACCGGAAGCCGAAGAAATAAATGGAACCCAGCATTGCGGGGATCAGGGCGATCAGCACGTCCCGCATGATGGTCTGGGTGGTGACGGGGGAATGGGCGTGGGGCGAGCTGGAAATCGTCAGCTCATAAAAGTATTTCATCTGTGCCATTTTGATCTCCACCTCCTTAAGCCTTGGCCTTTTCCCGGGCGGCAGCGTTGCGGATCATCTGCTTGCCGGCACGGAAGCCCAGCACCAGCGGCACGCTGGCGGGGCAGGTGTAGGCGCAGCAGCCGCATTCGATGCAGTCCAGCAGGTTCACGGACTTCATGCCGTCCACATCGCCGTCCTGGGTGGCCTGATACATGAGAACGGGCATCAGGTGCATGGGGCAGACCTCGATGCACTTGCCGCAGCGCAGGCAGTGAGGCTCCTCCACGAAGAAGTTGTTCTTCTTGCCCAGCACGGTAACGGCGTTGACGCCCTTGATGGTGGGGACGTTCAGGTCGTACTGCGCAACGCCCATCATGGGGCCGCCGGAGAGGACCTTATAGGGATTCTCGGAGTGGCCGCAGGCGTCGATCAGGTCGTTGAAGCTGGTGCCGATGGGAACCAGCAGGTTCTTCGGCTCCATGAGGATGTCGCCGGACACGGTGACGATCCGCTTGATGAGGGGCATACCGTCGTACACCACATCGTGGATGGCGCGGGTAGTCGCGGCGTTGAACACCGCGCAGCCCACTGCGGCGGGCAGACCGCCGGAGGGAACCTCCCGGCCGGTGACGGCGTAGATCAGCTGCTTTTCAGCGCCCTGGGGGTACTTGGCAGGCAGCACGTCCAGCACGATGCCGTCCAGCTGATGCTCCTTCAGTG
Organism: uncultured Eubacteriales bacterium; assembly: GCA_900546075.1. Taxonomy (GTDB): domain Bacteria; phylum Bacillota; class Clostridia; order Oscillospirales; family Oscillospiraceae; genus Faecousia. The sequence goes on from URBH01000022.1 coordinate 23,273, forward strand.
CCTGAATGGCCTCGGGCTTATTGTCCTCGATGGCAATATGTCCCTGCGTCAGGCCGAAGATCTTCATGATGAGCTTCAGACCCTTCATCAGCTCCGCGGGATGCTCCCGGCACAGCCGGTCGTCAGCCGTTATGTAAGGCTCGCACTCGCCTGCGTTGATGATGACGGTGTCCACCTTGCCGATGCCGCCGGAGAGCTTGACATGGGTGGGGAAGGTCGCACCGCCCATGCCCACAATACCGCCCTCGCGGATAATGCCGATCAGCTCCTCCGGGCTGAGGGCGTCCACCGCTTCCTGGGTGCGGGGCTTGATGTCCTCACACAGGGTATCCAGGTGGTCATTCTCGATCACCACACTCATCACGGTAGTGCCGCTGGTGTGGGCGCGCATTTCCACAGCCTTGACCGTACCGGAGACGGACGCATGGACAGGCACGCACAGTCCCTGGTTATCGCCGATCTTCTGACCCACGGTCACCGGGTCGCCCTTCTTCACGAGGGGGTTGCAGGGGGCGCCGATATGCTGGGACATGGGGATCACTACAATATCCGGCTCAGGGAAAACCTGAGTCTCCTTGTCGCAGGCATACCACTTATTTTCTTTGGGATGAACCCCGCCGAAAAAAGAAAACGCCATATTACTTCACCTCTTTCAAATTTCGCGGCACACACATACCGCACTGTACGACCCCCATTCTACTCCATTTTGCTTTATTTGTCCACACCGATTTTGTCATTTTTAACAAAGTTTTTGTAAAAAGGTCTTTCTATATCGATATAAATAGACGAAATATACATTTCTCTGGCGATTGGAAAGGATTTTCAATCTTTTTAGCCGGGGCATCTTGACTTCCCGGCAAAAGGTGGTATAATTCCCTTACATAATGAATGTAATAAACATGTGGGGGAGTAGCAAGCACGGTTCCCGCCGCGCAGCAAGTCAACAGTACGGCGAAGGCCTGGCTTGCTTTAATTTGCCAGACTCATGTATATCCGTCCTTTCGGTTATGCATGATCTGTCCGTTTTCAGACCTGACATATCCGTTCGGATATGGGCAGGTTTTTCTTTTTGGGAAACTCCGAGCCGGAGCTTTCCGGCCGCCCTTCGGATATACCATTATGATTCGGGAAAAATCCCCAAAAACGAAAAGGAGAGTCATTATGCTTGTACCCGTATTATTGTTCGCAGTCGGCCTCGTGCTGCTCATCAAGGGCGGCGATTGGTTCGTGGACGGCGCCACCGGCCTTGCCCGGCGCTTCCATATCCCCGAGATCATCGTGGGCGCCACCGTGGTGTCCATCGGCACCACATTGCCGGAGGTAATGGTGTCCGCCACCGGCGCACTGAACGGTCAGGGCGCCATGTCCTACGGCAACGCCATCGGCTCCATTATCTGCAATACGTCTCTCATCGCCGCCATCACCCTGGCCGTCCGTCCCGCCCCCGTGGATGTGCAGTCCATGAAGAAGCCGGTGATTTTCTTCTTCGTGGCAGCCGCCGTCTACTGCTTCGCCGCCTACGGGATGGGGGAGTTCACCCGGCCGCTGGGCATCGTGCTGCTGGCGATGTTTGTGTACTACATGGTCGTCACCGTCCGTCAGGGCATCAAAACCCCCGCTCCCCAGGACGAGGAACCCCACGAGGACGGCACGTCCGTCCCTCTGTGGAAGGAGCTGCTGCTCCTGGTGGTTGGCGCGGCGGTCATTGCCGTGGGCGCAAACCTGCTGGTGGATAACGGCACCATCATCGCCAAGGAGCTGGGCGTGCCGGAGACGGTCATTGCCCTGACCTTCGTCGCTCTCGGCACCAGCCTGCCTGAGCTGGTCACGGCCATCACCTCCCTTGTGAAAGGCCACGGCTCGCTGTCCGTCGGCAATATCATCGGCGCGAACCTGTTTAATCTGGTGCTGGTTTCCGGTGTGTCCGTCACCCTCGCGCCGTTTGAGGTTCCCGTGGGCAAGACCATCTTCGGCATCAATTCCTCCCTGATTCTGGACATGCCGCTGATGATCGTCGTCATGGCGCTGCTGACCGTTCCGGCGCTGACCACCAGGAAGCTCCACCGCTGGCAGGGCATTGTTCTGCTGTGCATTTACGCAGCCTTCTGCGCGATTCAGTTCGGGCTGTAAAAGAAAATAACGCACCGGCGGCGTCGGAGAGAAGCTTCTCTCTGACGCCGCCGTTGATTTTCTTCCGGGCATGTAGTATAGTTAGAAGGAGATAACAACGCCCGCTTCGGCAGAAAGGAACGAAAAACCATGACGCGATATGAATTTGAGGTACTTTCCCACCTGGAGCGGAACGGGGCGGGGCAATATTCCCTGCGGGCGCTGTCGGATGCCCTGACGATCTCCGGCGGGGAGATTTCCCGGTGTCTGGAGCAGCTGGCGTCGGAAAACCGGATCGCCCGGGACGGGGACACCCTCGCCGTTACGGAAACGGGTCTCGCCGCGCTGGAGCCTTACCGGGTGAAAAGCGCCATCATTCTCGCCGCCGGGTTTGGCTCCCGGATGATGCCCGCCACCGCCGACCGCCCCAAGCCCCTGGTGACGGTGAACGGCGTGCCCATTCTGGAAACGCTGCTGGGCGCCCTGACGGCGGTGGGGATTCGGGATATTACCATCGTGCGGGGCTACCGGAAGGAGTGCTTTGACGCGCTGCTGGAAAAGTACCCCTTCCTGACCCTGGTGGACAATGACCTTTACAACCAGACCAACAACATTTCCTCCGTCATGGCAGTGCTTGATAAGCTGGACGGCTGCTACCTGTGCGAAGCGGATTTATACATCACCAATCCCCAGATCATCACCAAATATCAGTACGCCAGCAACATCCTCGGCGCATATTCCCTGGAAACCGACGACTGGAGCTTTCAGATGGACGAAAGCGGTCACATCGTCAACTATCAAAAGGGCAACACCTTCTGCTACAACTACTACGGCATTTCCTACTGGACGAAAGCGGACAGCGCCCGCCTGCGGGAGGATTTCCGGCAGGTCTATGGGGAAGACGGCGGGAAGGACTACTTCTGGGAATTCATCCCCCTGGTGCTCCGGAAGGAGCGCTACGCCGTGGAAATCCGCCGATGCCGGAAGTCGGATATCATGGAGATCGACAATTACTACGAGCTTGCGCAGCTGGACCCCACCTACCGGGCTGCGCCGGACAGGGAGGGAACGCTATGAAATGCTACGAAGGCCATATCCTGACGGTCAATCAAAATAACGACGTCGTCCGCTATCTCGTAGAAGACGGCGGAAAAATCGTATATGTGGGAAATGACCTGCCCGGGCAGTACCGCGCCGCCGAGTATATTTCCCTGGGGGAAAAAGCCCTTATTCCCGCCTTTGTGGATACCCACCAGCACTTTGCGTCCTTCTCCACCTTCCACGCAGGGCTGAACGTCATGGACGCGGCGTCCAACGCCGAGATCATGGAGATGGTGAAGCGGTTCGTGGCGCAGTCCCCGAAAAAGACGTTGATCGCCTTCGGCGCGTCCCCCTACTGCGTGAAGGAGGGGCGGCTCATCAGCCGTCAGGAGCTGGACGCCGTGTGTCCCGACAAGGAAATCATGGTGGTAAAGTATGACGGCCACGCCTGTATCGTCAACTCCAGGCTTCTGAGTGCCATGGAAAGCAAGGTGAAGCACCTTCGGGGCTACCACCCGGACACGGGGGAAATGAATCAGGAGGCGTTTTTCGCCTTTTCCAACGCGCTGACCAATTCCCTGTCCATCCCCGAGCTGATTTATAATATGCAATCGGCGGTGGATTTTCAGGCCAGCCGGGGCATCGGCTGCGTCCACACCGTCAGCGGCGTGGGCTTTGCGGGAGATCTGGACATCACCCTGGAAACGCTCTTTGCCAAGGGGCTGAAAAACGGCTTTCAGATTCGCGTCTTCCCCCAGAGCATGAAGGTAAAGGCGGCCACCAGTCGCAAACTTTCCCGCATCGGCGGCTGCTTCGCCTGCGCCCTGGACGGCTGCTTCGGCTCCCACGACGCGGCGCTGAACGCCCCCTACGCCGACGAGCCTGGCGGCGAGGGCGTGCTGTACTACGACGACCGGAAGGTCATGGATTTCTGCAAGGAAGCCAACCGGGCAGGGCTGCAAATCGAGCTGCACGCCATCGGCGACAAAGCATTCGATCAGGCCTGCCGGGCGCTGAAAGCGGCGCTGGACGACTATCCCAGAGACGACCACCGCCACGGCATCATCCACGACTGCCTGCCCACCCCGGAGGGCATTGCGGTTTGCCGGGACTATCACATCCAGATGCCCATGCAGAGCGCGTTCATCGGCTGGAAGCAGGAGCCGGACGATTACCTCGAACGCATTCTGGGTCACGATCGTCTGGAAAAGCTGAACCCCATCCGAACGTTCCGGGACAACGGCATCGTGGTTTCCTTCGGCTCCGACGCCCCCTGCACCACCCCAGACCCCATCGCCTGGATGGACAGGGCGGTGAACAACGGCAACGCCGGTCAGGCGGTCTCCGTTCAGGACGCCCTGCGGATGTGTACCTACAACGGCGCCTGGGCGGCCTTCGACGAGCAGGAGCGGGGCAGTCTGGAAGCCGGTAAAATCGCGGACATGGCGGTGCTGACGGAAAACCCGTACACCGTCCCCAAGGACAAGCTCAAGGATATTCGGGTAGAGCGGCTGTACCTCGGCGGGAAGCCCTACGAAAGCTGTCGGGAAAATATTCTCCCCATGATGCTCCGGGGGCTGACCTCCCGGAACAAGGCGTAAAGGCGGGGTCCCTATGACAAAACACGAATTTTACATCCTCAACGACCTGTATAACGGCAGACAGGGTCGCGGCGGCTGCACGTCGGACATTAGCCGCACCCGTGCGCTGGACGATCAGGCCGCCATCAACGCCCTGACGGACGCAGGGCTGATTGACCGGGTCACCGGCGCGTTGACCGAGGCGGGTCTCAGGGCGCTGGAACCCTACCGGGTGGACAACGCGGTCATTCTGGCGGCGGGCGCCTCCACCCGATTCATCCCCCTCTCCTTAGAGCAGCCCAAGGGTCTGTTCGAGGTCAAGGGAGAACGGCTGATCGAGCGTCAGATCCAGCAGCTGAAGGCCGCCGGAATCGACGACATCACGGTGGTTCTGGGCTACAAAAAGGAAATGTTCTTCTATCTGAAGGAGAAGTACGGCGTCAAATTCGTCATCAACGACGCATTCAACATCAAAAACAACATCGAAAGCCTGTACCTCGCCCGAAACGAGCTGAAAAACACCTACGTCTGCGTCAGCGACAGCTATTTTGTGGAAAATCCCTTCAACCGCTTTGAGTACCAGACCTTTTACGCCGGTCTTTCCGTCAGCGAAGCGGTGAACGAACTGTACGTGGACACGGACGGCGACGGAAAAATCATCCGGATGGCAGAAAACCGGGACGCAGGGCGCGTGCTGCTGGGGCATTCCTTCTGGCGGGAAGCATTCTCCGACGCCTTCCTTGCCCTGGCAGAAGCCGACCGGGAGGTTGGCCGCTATCACGCCTGCTTCTGGGAGTGGCTGGTGAAGGACTACCTTTCCCGGCTGCCGCCCATGTATTATAAGGAATACGCCCCCGGCACGATCTTCGAGTTCGACTATTTCGAGGAGCTGCGCCAATTCGACACGCAATACCTGAGCCACACCCACAGCGGCATTATCCGCAACATCAAGCTGGTCTTCCGCTGCGACGAGGAAGACATTGCAGACTTCCGGAACGTCAGCGAGGGCATGACCAACACGTCCTTCCTTTTCAAAATTGACGGTGTGGACTACATCTACCGCCACCCGGGGGACGGCACCGACAGCATCATCAACCGCCGGAACGAAAAAACCTCTCTCATAAAGGCAAAGCAGCTGGGCATCGACCCGACATATATCTACGCCGATGTCAACGAGGGATGGAAAATCTCCAAATTTGTCCCCCAATTCCGGGAGCCGGACTACGACAGCTTCGCCGACTCTAAAAAGGTGCTGTCCGTCCTGCGGAGGCTCCACGCTTCGGACGTGAAGGTAGATTACGGTATGCGCCCCTGGGAGGACGCTCTGAACATGCAGAAGCTGCTGACAGAGAAAGACCCCCACTGCTTTGCCGCCCACGAGGGGCTGAAAGGAAAAATCGGCAAGCTCTATCAGATGACGCTGGGCGACGGGGTGGAAAAATGCTTCTGCCACGGCGACACCTACCGTCCCAACTGGATGCTCCTGCCGGACGGGGACGTATATCTCATCGACTGGGAGTACGCGGGCTTTTCCGACCCCGGGATTGACGTTGGCTACTATATTGTAGATGCCATGTACGATTTCCCGGAGGCGGAACGGTTCATCAGGGAGTACCTGGGAAGCGGATACAACGCATCCGGCCGCTTCCACTACATGGCCTACACGGCTATCATTGCCTATTACTGGTTCGTCTGGGCGCTGTACCGGGAATCCTGCGGCGCAGACATGGGTCAATCCCTGGAAAACTGGCGCGCCATGGCAGAAAAATACGCAGATTACCTGTTGGGGGAATCATGTCCTGTTTCATAAACACTGGGGTCAGGCAACGAGCCTGACCCCAATGTTTCCGTTATACGAGTTTTTAATAAAACGCTGAAAAGCGTTTTATTAGGCCGCAGGATTGCGGCCAGCGGCCACTGCCGCTAAAAAACGAAGTCAATACATTTCTTACCGCCGCCCAGGCGGTCTGCCGTTTCACGGCAGAATAAAATGATTTCATCATTTTATGAAGAAATAGTATTATATGGAAGCGTATTTTTTATCTGCTTCCAGCAGTATCCCCAGCAGCTTGTCGTCGGTGAAGGCCGGGTTTGCGTAGGCGGCGTCCAGGATGGCCTCCACGTTGTCCGTGTCGTTTTCGATTTCCTTGGAATAGAGCTGCGCCGTGGAAAAAATGTCGCCGCCTACCAGCCTGACCAGCAGGCAGGAGATCAGAATGAACTTTACGCGGCAGTAGAGGTCGTAGTCGGAGACTGCCTGAAGCCAGTACCGCTGGGTCAGATACCGAGCCAGCGCCCGGTGCTGCGGCGTCCAGCCACTGGGGTCGGGGTGACGGAGCATGGTCTCCCACTGGGGCGTCAGCAGCTCAAGCCCCAGAAAAAAGTCCAGAACCTCCGCGGGATTTCCCGGCTTTGCCAGAGACGCGGCGGTTTCCAGCGCCGCCCCGGCGTCGAAGGGGCTTTTCTCCCCGCCGTCCAGCTCTGACTGTGCCTGACAGCCGTAAAGCAGCCCCAACGCCAGAGATTCTCCGACGATGCGGGATTCGTCCGACAAAATGGACAGCATAATTTCCCGGGAAGCCCTCAGCGAAGCCATGGCTTCGGCATCATACCCCGGTGCCCCGTCGCCGGGGCGGGTCTCCGCCGTCAACGGGACGTGCGGTGCATTCAGAATCAGCTTCGCGGCTTCCGGACAACTCAGCTCCAGCCCCAGCTCGGCAAAATCCCCGTAATCATGGGTCAGGCGGGGGAACGTCCGGCAGGTTTCGCACAGGGCGCTTTCTCCCAGTTCCGCCTGAATCCGGCATAGGCCGTCACTGCGCCACATGGGGCAGCGTCCGTCGATGATGGACATGGACGTCTTGCCGTCGGCAATGCGCATCACCTCCCGAAGCCGGTCGCCCAGTGCGCCGGGCAGGGCGCGGTAGAACCGGGCGGATGCGTCGTCTATCTCCACCTCCCATTCCTTGCAGCAGCTGTCCGGGCATTTCCCGGCGATGCAGCGGAAGCGGTCATAGTAGTCCGGCTTGAAAAGCAGCATGGAATCCCTCCTTGCAAGGGAAGCTCTGCTGGAATCGACAAGAGCTGTGAGCGAGAGATTTTTCGTCCAATCGAGGTATCGGGAAGGTCGGAATACTGTATGTACCCGCGAGGGGTATGCCGCATCCGTAAGCCGGCTTACGCCGGCAACGGCTGCGCTATATTT
>URBH01000023.1 GCA_900546075.1 uncultured Eubacteriales bacterium
TTCTCGTTTTTCAAACTGAAGAAGTGGGGCAAAAAGACGGCTGAGACTCGCAGACGCAATTGTGCGGTGTTGCCTTAACGGAACTCAGCAATGGTCACGCCGTCTTCGCCCTCGCCGTAAACACCCAAGCGGAAGCTCTTGACGAACTTGTTCTTTTTCAGGGACTGCTGCACGGCGGCACGCAGCGCGCCGGTTCCCTTGCCGTGGATGATGCGCACGGTACTTAAGTTCGCCCGCATGGCCTCGTCCAGATACCGTTCCAGAACGCAGATGGCCTCCACCGTGTCCATGCCCCGGAGATCGACCTCCGTCGGCATGGCAGTCATCTTCATCTCCCGGCCGGAGTGGGCTGGATGGCCGCCCTTGGCCTTGTAGGGGTTTTCGTTTTCCAGAAGGTAGACTTCGTCGGGCTTCGCGGTGAGCCTCAGGATGCCTGCCTGAAGCTGGTAGGTGCCGTCCTTGTTGATGGCGAGGACGCTGGCCTTGGTTCCCAGCTTCAATAGCTCCACGGTGTCCCCTACCAGAATGCCCCGGGTGGGCTTGGGGCGCTCCTTCTTGGGCTGGGAGGCACGGAGCTTGTCCTCCACCTCGTTAAGATTCCGGCGCAGCTCGGCCTGGCGCTGGTTGATACCGCTGACGTCGGCACTGTCGGCCAGCTGCTTGCGCATGGCTTTCAGCTCCTCGGAGGCAATGTTGGCGGCAGCGCGGGCTTCGTCGATGATGTGCTGGGCTTCCCGGCGGGCGGACTCCACTGCCTTTTCCTTTTCCCTGCGGAGCTGCTCCTGGTATTCCTCATTCTGCTGCTTGATCTTCGCCGTCTCCTGTTTCAGGCGCTCGGCCTCCTGACGGGCAAACTCCATCTGCTGGCGCTGCTGCTCCAGCTGGGACAGCACGTCCTCAAAATCCTTGTCGGACTTGTCCACCAAATCGTCGGCTTCCTTCAATATTTCCTCCGAAAGTCCCAGCTTCCGGGAAATGGCGAAGGCGTTGGACTTGCCGGGGATGCCGATGAGCAGCTTATAAGTCGGGTGGAGGGTCTCCACGTCGAACTCACAGGAGGCGTTGATGACGCCCTTGGTGCGCATGGCGTAGAGCTTCAATTCGGCGTAGTGGGTTGTTGCCACCACACGGCTGCCCAGCTTCCGGCAGAATTCGATGATGGCGGTAGCCAGCGCCGCGCCCTCCGCCGGGTCGGTGCCTGCGCCCAGCTCATCGAACAGCACCAACGTCCGGTCGTCGCACTGGGCGACCACATCCACGATGGTGCGCATATGGCTGGAAAAGGTGGACAGGCTCTGGGCGATGGACTGCTCATCGCCGATGTCGGCGAGAATGGCGTCGAAGGTGGACAGCACGCTTCCGTCCCCGGCGGGGACGTGCAGGCCGCACTCCGCCATCAGCGTCAGAAGACCCACGGTTTTCAGGGTGACGGTCTTGCCGCCGGTGTTGGGGCCGGTGATAATCATGGTGTCGAAATCCGTACCGAGCCGCAGAGAGATCGGCACCACGGTTTTCGGGTCGATCAGCGGGTGCCGGGCGTTTCGCAGCTCCACCCTGCCCTGATCGTTCATGATGGGCGCCCAGGCGCGCATCCGGTAGGCAAGCTTTGCCTTGGCGAAGATCACGTCCAGCTGCACCAGCATCCGGTAATCTAAGTCAATGGCTTCCCGGTAGGCGGCGGCTTCACTGGACAGCTCCGCCAGGATCCGCTCGATCTCCTTCTTTTCCTTCAATTCCAGCTCCCGCAGAGCGTTATTGGCGTTGACGGCGGACATTGGTTCCACAAAGTATGTAGAGCCTGTCGCGGACACGTCATGCACCAGTCCGGGAACGTCGTTTTTGCACTCGCTTTTCACGGGAACCACGTACCGCCCCTGACGGATGGTGATGATCGGCTCCCGGAGAAATTTGGAATAGACCGGGGAGGAAATCACCTTTTGCAGGCTGTCCCGGATTTTCCCTGCCTGAATGCGCATATGGCGGCGGATGTCGGACAGCTCCGGGGAGGCGTTGTCCGCAATTTCTTCCTCGGAGAGAATCGCGCCGAAAATCTTGTCCTCCAGATATTTGTTGGGGCTGAGCGCCTGAAACAGCGCGTCCAGCACCGTTGCCTTGTCATCCTCGGCGACGTAGCCCTTGATATTCCGGGCGCAGCGAAGGATGCCCGCAATGCGCAACAGCTCCACCGGCTGTAAGCTGCCGCCCCGGTCTGCCCGCTCCAAGGACGCGGAGCAGTCGGTCACGTCTCCAAAAACAGGGTTGCCCTTCCGGGTACACAGGTCGGAGGCCGCAGTGGTCTGATTCAGCATCAGCTCCACTTCCTCCAAGTCCGAAGAAGGCCGCAGCGACAGGCAGGCTTCCTTTCCGCCCTCGCTTCCGGCACATTCGGCAAGAAGCCGCAAAACCTGGTCAAGTTCCAGCTTTCCCAGGGATTTTTCGTATAATTCTGACATGGTTATCTCCTATATAAGTAGCGATTTGTAAAAATCCAGCGTAGAAAAGCCCCGTTCCAGCTGGGTGGCGAGGTACGCCTCCGTCACCTCGGAAAGCTGCTGCAAGGTATCCTCCCCAGCCTGAAAGGAAAACAGCTTTTTGCTGTCGCAATGGCAGATGTAGCGCATGGCCTCCAGCACGGAGGGCGGAACCGGCATCCGGATGCCGTTCGATTCGGGGCTGCGGCAATTCCGGCATTCCAGCATACCCGCCGACAGGTCGAACCGTTCCGGCACCGGACTGCCGCAGACATGGCAGCCGGTGAGGTCGGGGGTATAGCCGGACAGGCAGGCGGCGCGCAGCTCGAACACGGCCTTGACCTGGCTTTCCGGAAGATTGAGCTTGGAAAGGGCGTACAGGCAGTTGAGCAGCAGCGATTGCAGCTCCGGGTTCGGCATATCCTCCTGAGAGAGAACCTCCGAAACCTGGGCAAAATAGGTACCCAGCGACAGCTTGGTCAAGTCCCGGCGCAGGGGCGTAAACAGCTCGATGGATTGGGCTTCGTTGATGGTGTACTGTCCCCGGTATTCAAACAGCGTAAACTCCCCGTAGGCAAGGAGCTGGCACGGGGCGATGAGCGGGCTGTTTTTCCGCCGCAGCCCCCGCGCCTTCACGGTCAGTCTGCCATGGCGGCGGGTCAGCATGGTCAGCAAGGCGTCCTTATCATTGTAGTCCGTAACTCTCAGGACGATGCCCTGAATCGTCAAATACATGGGTTTCCTCCGATTTGTGCTTGCAGTACATGAGATACATTTCCGGTGCGCCGGTCTCCAAAAACAGCTGCCAGTAATCCAAAGCGTTCATAGACATCCCTCCTGAAGGTAGGGTTTGCCGCACCGCTGAAAATTACCACTGGAAATTATTCGCTGTAGCCGAAGTTGCGAACCAGAAAATCACTGTCCCGCCAGTTTTCCTTCACCTTGACCCAGGTGGTCAGGAACACCTTCGTTCCCATGAATTTTTCGCAGTCCGCCCGCGCCATGGAGGAGATTTTTTTCAGCATGGCGCCGTTCTTGCCGATGATGATGCCCTTATGGCTGGCCTTTTCGCAGTAAATGGTAGCGTCGATGTCAATAATTCCATTGTCCCGCTCGGAGAATTTCGTGATCTCCACGGCGGTTCCGTGGGGAACCTCCCGGTCAAGGCACCACAGCAGCTTTTCCCGGATGATCTCCGCCATCACCTGCCGCTCGGGCTGGTCAGTGGTCACGTCCTCCGGGAACAGGAAGGGGCTTTCTTCGGCGTATTTGCCGCAGGTTTCCAGCAGATCCTCCACCCCGTCGCCGGTTTTGGCGGAAATGGGGATGATGGCGTCAAAGGCCGCCGCCTGAGAATAGACGGCGATGACCTCCAGGAGGGCGTCCTTTTCCACGGTGTCGATTTTGTTGATGGCGAGAATGGCGGGGCAGTGGCTGCTCTTGATTTTGTCGATCAGCCCTTCCTCCTGGGGGCCGATGGACGCGATTGGCTCCACCACAAGGATGGTCAAATCCACGTCGGAAATGGATTCCCGGGCAACATTCACCATGTAATCCCCCAGCTTCGTCCTTGCCCGGTGGTAGCCGGGAGTGTCCACAAACACGAACTGGGTGTCGCCTCTTGTGACGATGCCGCAGATACGGTTGCGGGTGGTCTGGGGTTTATTGGATACGATGGCGATTTTTTCGCCAACGAGATAGTTTGTCAGGGTGGACTTGCCTACGTTGGGACGTCCGGCAATGGTAATCATAGCGGATTTTGTTTTCATTTTCCAGTCTCCTCAGTCCCGGCTCATGTTGGGGATGGACGCGGCAATGGCTTCTTCCCTGCCGCGCATTTTCTTCTTTTCCTCGCCCTCGTCCAGATGGTCATAGCCCAGCAGATGGAGCATGGAGTGGATGGTGAGATACCCCACCTCCCGGCGGGTGGAATGGCCGAACTCCTTGGCCTGGGCAATTGCCCGTTCCAGAGAAATGCACATATCCCCCAGCGGCACCAGCCCGGTCTCCGGATCCCGAAAGTCCGTCCAGTCCGTGGGCGGTTCCCCGGCGATGAGCTGGAACATGGGGAAGCTCAGCACGTCCGTAGGCTTGTCCATGTGGCGGCTCTCCCGGTTGACTACCCGAATGCCCGCGTCATCCGTCACAAGGACGTTGATCTCGCAGGGGACATTGATGCCCTCTGCGTCCAGAACCGCGTTGATACAGGTGCGAATGATGCTTTTGATGGCAAATTTTTGCAGGCTCAGCTGCTCAAATACGATGTTGATTTTATGTCTCATGTCAATTCTTCCTCTGATGGTAACGGCCCTGAATCTGACGGGTCGGTTTTTTGACTTCCTTTTTCTGAGCGGAGCGCTCGTAGGCGCTGATGATCTCCTGCACCAGGGCGTGGCGCACCACGTCCGCGGCGGTCAGGCGGCAAATGGCGATGTCCTTCACCCCGTCCAGCACCCGCACGGCGTCCTTCAGGCCGGATACCTTATCGTCGGGCAGATCGATCTGGGTCACATCGCCGGTGATGACGATTTTCGAGCCGAAGCCAAGGCGGGTCAGGAACATTTTCATCTGCTCCCGGGTGGTGTTCTGGGCCTCGTCCAGAATGATGAAGCTGTCGTCCAGCGTGCGGCCGCGCATATAGGCCAGCGGCGCAACCTCAATGGAGCCGCGCTCCTGATATTTCTGGAAGGTCTCCGCCCCCAGCATATCGTACAGCGCGTCATACAGCGGCCGCAGGTAGGGGTCTACCTTATTCTGCAAGTCGCCGGGCAGGAAGCCCAGCCGTTCCCCCGCTTCCACCGCCGGGCGGGTGAGGATAATGCGGTTCACCGTGCGCTCCCGGAAGGCGGCTACGGCGGCGGCAACCGCCAGATAGGTCTTGCCGGTACCGGCGGGGCCGACGCCGATGGTGATGGTATTCTTCATGATGGCCTTCATATAGTTCTGCTGACCCACGGTCTTGGCCTTGATGGGCTTTCCCTTGGCGGTGATGCAGACAACGTCCTTCGCCATCTGCGCCACCTGGGCGTCGTTTCCCTCGTTGACCAGCGTAATAAGGTAACGCACCCGCTGCTCGTCGATGGTCTCGCCCTTGGCGGCCAGGGACAGCAGCCCTTCCAGCGTGCGCACGGCCTTATCCGCCATTTCCTCGTCCCCGGAAACCCGGAGGTCTGTCCCCCGGTTCACCACCCGCACGGTCAGGGCATCCTCAATTCGTTTGATATTTTCGTCAAAAGAGCCAAACACCGTGATCAGGTCCTCCACCCGCTCGGCGTTGACGATTCGTTCAACCACTTTTCCCATTTGTATCTCCAATCTGTTCTCTGCGAACCCGGCCGATCATTTCCACGCAGGCATACGTCCCTTCCAACAGGTACTTATCCTCCGACTGCGTGACCGATTCCTCCCGGCTTATGATCCGCCCGGCTACCATCTGCTGGGTCAGAGCGCTCTGGGCAAACCGGGAAAGCGCCGCTTCCGCCGCCTCCGGCTCCAAAGTCATCCTTTCCCAATCGTAGAAAGTATATTCCTCCACGCACAGCGTGACCGGCAGGCGAAAGCCGCCCGGCAGGGTCAGTTCATATCGCCTATCCATTCTATCACAACTGCCCTGCAAAATTCCACTGTCTTTCCATAAATTTATGCGTTTTTTTCCGATGATGAGGCTGTATTTTCGCCTGACGGCGGTTTGCTCCCCCCGAGCCGTCCACTTTACCGGGGTCACGGCGGCAAAATCCCGGCTTGTCTGGGCGTAAATTTCCCCCTCCGCCCTCGTCGCCTGAATGCAGATGCCGCAGTCGGTGTACCCGGAGATCAGCACCTGCCCTGCCTTCACCGACTGTCCCACCCGGCACAGAGAATTGCCCCGGGTCACCGTGGCGGAGACGATGAAGCCGTCCCGGGAGGCCACGATGCTGCTCACCGCCCTATCCTGCCCCGTCACCTCCGGGTCTGTCCGCTCCCGCACGGAGACGGTGGCCACGCAGCCGGAGGTGTTCACCCCCGCCCATTGCAGTTGGGGAAGCGCCGACAGCAGGGCGTTTTTCATTTTTTCGCTCCGCACTGCCCGCCGGGAAGCGCCGAAGCGGATGCCGCTTTCCCCCGCGGCGTCGAGAATGAGCCGGGTGGGCGTGGTCACATTGCCCTCCACCCGCACGAAAAAGATACGGGTGGGAAGGAAAATCGCCGCCGCCAGAAACACCGCCAGAGCGCCCATCAGCATAGGTCTTGCCAAAAGCCGTTTCAGCGTCCAGTACGCGCCCAGACGGCGGCGCAGACGCAGCGTCTCTCCCCGCTTTTCGCTGAGGGCTTCCAGCGCCCGGTAATCCCGCCTGCGTACCCGGAACCGGGCGGTCAGGTCGCCCACCTGTATCACGTCATAAAGCGGGATGCCCCGGGCATTGGCTGCTTCCAGCGCCGCCCCCGGTTCCGCGCTGGTCAGCTCCGCCTCCACCATCCCGTCCAGAGACTTCCAGATATCCATGTTACCCCCTCCGGATCAGCGTGACCGCGTCGATTCTTCCGGAAATGATCAGCTGCTCCTTCGTCATGCGGATCAGCTCCAGATTGCAGCCGCAGACGCAGACCAGACCGTATTTCACCTTGACCCCGATTTTCTCCCGGCTGTACTCCTTGACGCCGAAGTGGTTCTCGATCAGTACCCGCCGGTCGCCGGCGATCTCCACAATGGGCTGCCCCGGCAGCGGCTCCGCGGAAAGGTCAGCCCCGTCTGCCAGCCGCTGCAAAATCATTCGTCCCTTCCCCATGAAACCAGCCCCCTTGGGAAAAGCATATGAATGGACAGCCTGCGATTTGCATAGATTCTTCCGAGGTGAGGTCTGGTGAAACGAAGAAATTTCTGGACGGGGATTTGTGTGAGTCTGGGGATGCTGGCACTGATTCTGGACGGTCGGACGGCAATCGAGGGAGCGTGTCAGGGAATCGGGCTGTGCCTGCGGACGGTGATACCGTCCCTGTTTCCCTTTTTTGTGCTGTCCATTCTGCTGACAAGCTCCCTGCTTGGCAGCTCTTTGATCGTTTTGCGGCCATTGGGGCGGCTGTTCGGGATGCCGGAGGGGGCGGAATCTCTGCTGATCCCGGCGTTTCTGGGCGGGTATCCCGTGGGGGCGCAGAATGTCGCCGCTGCCTTCCGAAGCGGTCAATTGACAAAACCGGAGGCGGAACGTCTGCTATCCTTTTGCAGCAACGCGGGGCCTGCGTTCCTGTTCGGCATGGCGGCGTCCATGTTTCCCCGCCGATGGATGGCCTGGGCGCTGTGGGGTATTCATATTGCGGGCGCGTTATTCACGTCGCTGGTGATTCCGAAAAAGTCTACCGCTCCCGTCAGACTGACAAAGACAAGTCCTCACTCCCCTTCTTCCGCCCTGAACACCGCAATTCAGGTCATGGCAACGGTATGCGGCTGGGTGGTGCTTTTCCGGGTTCTGCTGGCATTTCTGAAGCGGTGGATTCTCTGGATTCTCCCGGCGGCGGTACAGGTTGCAATTACGGGGATTCTGGAGCTTTCCAACGGCTGCTGTGAGCTGCTTGCCGTCCCGGACGTTTCCGCCCGGTTCTGCATTTGCTCGGGGCTACTGGCCTTCGGCGGCCTGTGCGTCACCATGCAGACCGTGTCCGTCACGGCAGGACTTTCCATGAAGCCGTACTTTCTGGGAAAGCTGCTGCAAACGCTTTTCTCCCTCGCCCTGGCCGTGCTGATGGCCTACGGCGTCTGGCTTCCCTTCGGGGTGCTGTCCATCGGGGCGCTGGCGATAAAGCTTCAAAAAAAGAGTAGCTTTTCCAAAGTATTTGGTGTATAATACGGGAATAAAGATTGGGAGGATACCGCTATGCTGTTTCGCAAGAAAATAGAACGCTCCTGCGCCTACTGCGCGAACGGCGCCCGTCTGGGCGGCGGGCAGATTCTGTGCGCCAAAAAGGGACTGAAAACGGTGGACGACCAGTGCCGCAAATTCAAATATGACCCCTGCAAGCGCATCCCGCCCAAGCCCAAGGCTGTGGATTTTTCCAAGTATGACAATGAGGACTTTTCTCTGTAGCGAGGCATACTAAAGATGAAAGGGGCTAATTTATATGACGAAGGAACAAATTTTACAGGAAGCCAAAGCGCTTCAGGAGGAGATCAAATCCCATCGTCTGTGGCTTCACACCCACGCGGAAACCGGATTTGACCTGATGGAAACGAAGCCTTATGTAAAATCTGCACTTACGGAGATGGGTTATGCCGTCCATGAGTGTGGAAAAGCGGGACTTGTTACAACCGTCGGCAAGCCCGGCGGGAAAGTTCTGCTGCTTCGGGCGGATATGGACGCCCTGCCCATTGCCGAGGAAGCCGACGTGGATTTCGCCTGCAAAAACGGACGGATGCACGCCTGCGGCCATGATATGCACACCGCCATGCTGCTGGGCGCGGCGAAAATCCTGAAAGCCCACGAATCGGAACTGGGCGGTACGGTCAAGCTCATGTTCCAGCCTGCGGAGGAAATTTTCGAGGGCAGCAAGGACATGATTGCCTCCGGCGTGCTGGAAAATCCCAGACCCGACGCAGCCCTGATGATTCATGTAGCGGCGGGAATGCCGCTCCCGGCGGGAACGGTGGTGGTCTCCGCCCCCGGTGTCAGCGCCCCAGCGGCGGACTATTTCACCATCCGGGTGCATGGCAAGGGCTGTCACGGCTCCGCGCCCCAGAATGGCATCGACCCCCTGACGGCGGCGGCGCACATCCTCATCGCTCTCCAGGAGATACACGCACGGGAGCTGTCCGCCTCCGACGAGGCAGTCCTGACCATTGGCACCTTCCACGCCGGAGAAGCCGGGAACGTTATCCCCGACACGGCGACCATGGGCGGCACCATCCGCACCTACGACGAAAAGACCCGTTCTTATCTGAAAGAGCGCATAACCGCCATTGCGAAAAACGTGGCGGAAGCCTTCCGTGCCAGTGCAGATGTCAGCTTCGGCAGCGGTTGCCCCACCCTTGTCAACGACAAGGGGCTTTCGGAAACGGTCACGGGGTATCTCAAAGACCTTCTGGGCGCAAACCGCGCGTTCACCACGGCAGAACTCAGCGGCGGGAAGCCTGCCCGGGGCGGCGGATCGGAGGACTTTGCCTACGTCAGCCACGAGGTTCCCTCCCTGATGCTGGCGCTGGCGGCGGGTGAACCGTCCAAGGGCTATGTTTACCCCCAGCACCATCCCAAGGTGAAATTCGACGAGAGCGTCCTTTCCACAGGCGCGGCCGTATTTGTGGATTGCGCCCTACAATATCTGAGAGAATGATTGGAGGAGAAAACCATGGAGGAACAAACCCGCGTCCTGGAATACAAATGCCCATGCTGCAATGCCGGTCTGCGCTTTGGGTCGGACGCTCAGAAGCTGACCTGCGAATATTGCGGCAACACCTTTGACCTCGACACCGTCCGGGCGTTCAACGAAAGCCAGAACCCCCAGGGCGACGAGGAATTTCAGTGGGAGCCGGAACAGACGGAGTCATTCAGCGAGGACGAGGAAAGCACCCTGCGTGTCTTCCAGTGTCCCTCCTGCGGCGGAGAAATCCTCTGCGACGAGAACACGGCGGCTTCCTTCTGTCCCTACTGCGAAAATCCCACCATCATGCCCGCCCGTCTCAGCGGCGGCCTGAAGCCCGACGGCGTCATCCCCTTCCAGAAAAACAAGGAGGACGCCAAGGCCGCCTTTCTCCGTCTGTGCAAGGGCAAGCCCCTTCTTCCCAAGGGCTTTACCTCGGAACAGCGGCTGGAAAAGATCACCGGAATGTACGTCCCCTTCTGGCTGTATGACTGCGCCGCGGATTTCAGCGGCAGCTACAAGGCCACACGGGTACATACCTGGTCGGATTCCAAGTATGAATACACCAAAACAGACCATTTCCTGCTGAAACGGGATGCGGCAGCGAATTTTGTGGGCATTCCCATGGACGGCTCTACCAAAATGGAGGACGACTTTATGGAGTCCATCGAGCCGTTTGACTACAAGCTGCTCACGTCCTTCGATATGGCGTATCTCACCGGGTATCTTGCCGACAAGTACGACGTTCCCTCGGAAAACGGTGAGCAGCGGGTTCGTCAGCGGGTGGACGCCGCCATGGACGACCGGCTGCAAAGCACCTTTGCCGGCTATTCCTCGGTGGTTCCCACCTCCCGGCAGCTGAACATCAAGCACAACAAAGCGCGCTACGTATTCTTCCCCGTGTGGATTCTGAACACGAAGTACAAAGACAAAATCTACACCTTCGCCATGAACGGCCAGACCGGCAAAATGACCGGCGCGTTCCCCATCTGCCCAAAGAAGACCGCCGCATGGTTTGCCGGAATCACCGCCGGTGCCGCGTTGATCGCGTCGCTGGTACAGCTTCTGATGCTTTAAGGAGGGAGACAGTATGAAACACAAACTGATTTGCCTGATTCTGTGCCTGCTGCTTTTCCCCTCTCTGTTCCTGAGCACCGGCGCGGAGCAGCAATATGTCATTGACAACGCCGATCTCATGTCTTCCTCGGAGGAAGCGGCACTGGACGAAAAGGCGCAGGCGCTTCGCCAGGAATACGGGATGGACGTGGTCATCCTGACGGTGGACAGCCTGGACGGGAAAAGGCCTCAGGACTATGCCGACGATTACTACGATTACAACGGCTATGCAGACAACGGCGTTCTGTTCCTTCTGTCCATGGAGGAACGGGACTGGTACATTTCCACCAAGGGAAACGCCATCTATGCCCTGACGGACTACGGCATTCAGCAGGTTGGCGAAACCGCCCTTCCGTACCTGAAAAACGGCGATTATTATGGCGCTTTCGACGCTTTCCTGGATGCGCTGCCCACCTATTTTTCCGCCTACCGTGACGGCTCTCCCATTGACGGGTACGCAGACACCTCGGGCGATTACTACCACGGCGATCAGGAAGAGGTGGTCTATTATGAGCAGCCCCGGCACGTAAATGTCTGGATTTCCATTGTGATCGGCGCGGTCATCGGCGGGATCACCGTCCTCATCATGCGCGCCTGCATGAATACCAAGCGCCCCCAGCGCAGCGCGGGCAGCTACCTGAACGACAGCTCCTACCACCTGCGCACCAATCGGGATCTGTTCCTGTACAGCAACGTCACCAAAACCCGCATCCAGCAGGAAAGCAGCAGCTCCGGCGGTGGCGGCAGTTCCGTCCACACGTCCTCCAGCGGCAGCAGCCACGGTGGCGGCGGCGGAAAATTTTGATATCAAAAAATTTTTTACATAAGGAGAAAGCATTATGGGTCTGATCAAAGCAGCATTGGGATCGGCAGGCGGCGTCCTTGCCGATCAGTGGAAAGAGTATTTCTACTGTGACAGCATGGCGGCCAACGTTCTGGTCACCAAGGGCAAAAAGCGCACCTCCTCCCGCGGCAGCAACACCAAGGGCTCTGACAACATCATTTCCAACGGCTCCGTCATCGCCGTCAACGAGGGGCAGTGCATGATGATCGTGGAGCAGGGCAAGATTGTGGAGTTCGCCGCCGAGGCCGGCGAATACACCTGGAATTCCTCCAGCGAACCCACCATTTTCCAGGGCGGTCTGGAAGGTCTGGAAAGCAGCTGGGAAACCCTCAAGCGCCGCTTCGCCTTCGGCGGAGATACCGCCAAGGATCAGCGGGTGTACTTCTTCAACCTGAAGGAGCTGGTTGGCAACAAGTACGGCACCCCCGCCCCCATCCCCTTCCGGGTCGTGGACAACAACATCGGCCTTGACATGGACGTTTCCATCCGCTGCAACGGTGAGTATTCATACAAGATCGCCGACCCCATGCTGTTCTACAAGAACGTATGCGGCAACGTATCTCAGGACTACACCCGCGACCAGCTGGACAGTCAGCTGAAATCCGAGTTTCTCACTGCTTTGCAGCCCGCGTTTGCCCGGATTTCCGCCCAGGGCATCCGGTATTCCGCCCTGCCCGGCCACACCATGGAGCTGGCCCAGGCCATGAACGAGGTTCTGTCCGGCAAGTGGGGCGCGACAAGGGGTCTGGCCATCGTCGCCGTGGGCGTCAACTCCGTGACCGCCTCCGCTGAGGACGAGGCCACCATCAAGGAGCTGCAAAAATCCGCCGTTTTCCGCAACACCAACATGGCAGCGGCGCACATGGTGCAGGCACAGGCCGAAGCGATGAAGACCGCCGCCGGGAATAAAAACGGCGCCATGATGGGCTTCATGGGCATGAACATGGCGCAGTCCGCCGGCGGCTTCAACGCCAACTCGCTGTTCCAGATGGGTCAGCAGCCGTCCGCCGCACCTGCCCCTGCCGCACCCGCTGCCCCCGCAGCCGATGCAAACACCTGGAAGTGTTCCTGCGGCGCGGTGAATACGGGCAAATTCTGTATGGAGTGCGGCGCTTCCAAGCCCGCCGACGGCTGGGTCTGCTCCTGCGGCGCAGTCAACAAGGGCAAGTTCTGCTCCGAATGCGGCGCGAAGAAGCCCGCGTCCGAGCCGCTGTACCGCTGCGACAAGTGCGGCTGGGAGCCGGAAGATCCCCGGCATCCGCCCAAATTCTGCCCTGAGTGTGGCGACAAGTTCGACGACGAGGACATCCGGTAATCCGTTTACCTGCGCGGAACGCGCAGCCAAACTATGAAATCATGAGGTAATTTTTTGTTTAATAGGAATCAAATGGATATTGTGATCTGACCGGGAGGTTGGCAGTCACAATTCCGCAAACCTCCCAAAAGATTTTTTACAAAACTTTTAGGAGGAATTCCCAAAATGAACCGGGAAAACAAAAGAAAACAGTACGAAAAAGGCTATTATAAAACTCACCCCTGCGATGAAAGCTTTCCCTGCCGGAACTGCGGATATCCCGTCGTCCCGGCGGGCGCGGGGAGCAACCACCGGAACCATTGCCCCAACTGCCTGTGTTCCGTGCATCTGGACATTGAACCGGGCGACCGGGCATCGGACTGCGGCGGACTGATGGAGCCGGTGGCGGTGTGGGTTCGGAAAAACGGCGAATGGGCGATCATCCACCGCTGCCGCCGGTGCGGCGCGTTCAGCTCCAACCGGGTCGCGGCGGACGATAATCCCGTCAAGCTCATGTCCATCGCCATGAAGCCCATCGGCAATCCGCCCTTCCCCATTGAGCGGATGGCGGAGATCACCGAAAAGCTGTAATCACACACAAATGCCCCCGGCCATATGGCCGGGGGCATGCTCTGTCTTTTGTCGGTTTTTGTCATACCCGCCGGGTGGTCAGGCTGTGGGCGAGGGTGATGATGTATTCGGTATCTTCAAACACGGACAGGGCAGAAATGGCATAATCCGTATATTTCTTCACCAATTCCTCGCACTTTTCCAGGCCATACAGTCGGACGAAGGTATTCTTCTCCCCGTCCACGCCGATGGCCTTACCAAGCTCCGACTGGGTTCCGATGACGTCCAGCATATCGTCCCGAATCTGGAACGCAATCCCCAGCCCCGCCGCGAACTGACAGGCAGCCTCAAACTGCTCGTCTGACGCGCCGCCGGCAATCGCGCCCAGGGCGCAGGCGGCATTGATAAGGGCGCCGGTCTTCCGGGACTGAATATCCAGAACCTCCTGCTCGCTCAGCTCCCGCTCCTGACTCATGATGTCCAGCACCTGACCGCCCACCATGCCGGAAGAACCGGCGCACTCCGCCAGCAGCCCGATGGCCGTCGCCATGTCCTCCGGCCTTACCAGTTTGGCCTTGGACGCCACCATAAAGGCATCCGTCAGCAGGGCGTCTCCCGCCAGGACAGCCATGCCCTCACCGAAAATTTTGTGGTTTGTCAGCCGTCCCCGGCGGTAATCGTCGTTGTCCATGCAGGGCAGATCGTCGTGAATCAGGCTGTATGTATGAATCATCTCCACGGCGGCGGCGAAGGGCGCGGCGTCCTTCCAGTCCCGCCCGCACAGGCGGCAGAACTCAAAGGCAAAAATCGGCCGCAGGCGCTTCCCTCCTGCCAGCAGACTGTATTCCATGGCCTTGTAGAGATCCTTCTGGGGCGCGCCGTGGAAGGGGACATAGAAATCCTTCAGATAGCTTTCCACATATTCCCGGTATTCCCGGTTCCTACTGTCAAGGCTCATCCTGGAAGTCCTCCTCCACTGGGCTGCCGTCCGGGGCAGTCATGATCTTTTTCACCTGAAGCTGGGCGTCGTCCAGCAGCTTCTGGCAGCTTCGCACCAGCTCGGTGCCCTCCTGAAAGAGCTTCAAGGACTCTTCCAGAGCCACGTCACCCCGTTCCATAGCCCGGACGATCTGCTCCAGACGTGCCATGGACTCCTCAAAGGTTTTGTTCTGCGGATTCATCGCGCTTCCTCCTTTTTATCCATTACGGTTGCGGACAGTTTCCCGTCGCTCAGCAGGACGCTGACCCGCTCTCCCAGCTCCACCTGCCGGACGGAGCGGAGTACCTCCCCCGCTTCCGTCTGCGCCATGGAGTAGCCCCGGGTCAGCACTTTCAGGGGGCTCATGGCGTCCAGCTTGGAAACGGCGGCAATGTAGCGTTGGTTTTTCCGGGTAATGCTCTGGTTCTGCGCCGCAATCAGGCGGTTTTTCAGCAGCTCCAGACTTTTCTCCCGCTGCTCGATGTACCCCGTGGGGCTTCGCAGTGCGGGGGACTGGGACAGTACGTCCAAATGCTGCCGCGCCGCCTTCAACTGGCGGCTCAGGGCGGACGCCATGGCGCTGGACATGGCGTCCAGATTCTGCCGCAAAGCGTCCTGATCCGGCACGGCAAGCTCCGCCGCGTTGGATGGCGTCGCCGCCCGAAGATCGGCCACGTAGTCGGAAATGGTCACATCCGGCTCGTGTCCCACGGCGGAGATCACCGGAATCTCCGATTCATAAATGGCATGGGCGACCAGTTCGTCGTTAAACGCCCACAAATCTTCAATGGAGCCGCCGCCCCGACCCACGATCAGCAGGTCGGCCAGCCTGTAGCGGTTGGCATACCGGATGGCCGCGGCGATCTCCCCCGGCGCTTCCGCGCCCTGCACCCGCACAGGCAGCAGCCGCACCTTTGTCAGCGGATAGCGTTTTCTGAGAATCCGGAGCATATCATGCACCGCCGCACCGGCGGAACTGGTGACGATGCCGATGGTGCCGGGGCATTTGGGCAGCGGCTTTTTGTGGGCTGGGTCAAATAACCCCTGCGCCGCCAGCTTTTTCTTCAGCTGCTCAAAGGCGGCGTACAGGTCGCCTACGCCGTCCATAGCCATGGCGGCGCAGTACAGCTGATACGCCCCGTCTCTGGGATAGACCGTGACCTTGCCCATGGCAATGACCTTCATGCCGTTATCCGGCCGGAATCGCAGGCGCATGGCGTTGCCCTTGAACATGACGCACTTCAAGGCCGCTCCTTCGTCTTTCAGCGTGAAATAGTGGTGTCCCGACGGGTAGACCTTATAATTGCTGATCTCGCCCCGGACGGCCACCTGTCCCAGAAAGGGGTCGTCGTCCAGCCGCCCGCGGATGTATTCGGTTAATTGGGTAATGGACAGAACGTTCTGAGCCATGTTATTCCTCCGTCAGTCGTTTCGTCAGCACGGCGACGCCCATGGCGTTGTCCGTGGAAAACTGCGTCTGTGCAAAAACGGGATGCAGCGGCGCCGTCAGCTCCCGGAGCATGGAATTGGACGCAACGCCCCCGGAAAACACCACGCTCAGCCCCGGATAGGCTTCCAGCGCCTGCGCCGTCGCCTGATATACCGCCCCCGCAACGCACCGCAGCGCGTAGGCCGCAGTCTCGGCGGGGCTACAGCAGGCGGCATAAAATTGCTGCACCTTGTTCTGCACGCCGGAAAGGGAAAATTCGCTGTTCCTGCACTTGACCCGGAATACGTCCTTCCCCGTCGCTTCCCGGCTGAGACTGTCCAGATGTTTCCCCGATGGGAAAGGCAAATCCAGAAGCTGTCCCGTCCGATCGATCAGCTGCCCGGCGGAAATGTCCGTGGTGCCGCCGATGCGGGTACACTTCACATTCTTGCCCTCCGGCTCTACCAGGAGCAGCTCCGTGGTGCCGCCGGATAAATGCCATGCAAGGTGAGGTTTCTCCAGCAAATCCATCCGTCCCGCGCTCCACAGCGACGCGGCCACATGCCCCTGCTGGTGAGAAACTTCAACCAGCGGAACGTCCAGCGCATCCGACAGCAGCTTTGCGTGGGAGTAGCCCACCATGAAGCAGGGCATATAGCTCCCCTCCACCGCCCGGGGACGGGTACTGACACCCACCGCCGTGATGGCATCCTTCCGAATATGGGAAAACAGCCTGCCGGAAAGCTCTGGCAGGCTTTTGATATGGGCAAATACCGCGTCGGACTGACGCAGACCCAGTTCCCCCTGCCTGACGGGCAGAAGGCGGGAGCAATTCTCGCCTCCCTCGCCGTCAAAAAAGGCGAGGGAGGTGGTGTAATTGCTGGTGTCGATGCCGATGACGCTCATTGGACTTCCTCTTGGGGGGCTGCCGCCTCCGTGTTCCGGCTGCGGACAAAGCTGCCTAAGATTCCGTTGATAAACGCGCCGGTATCGTCGCCGTCGTATTTTTTCGCAATGCGCACCGCTTCGGCGACCGCGACCCCTGTGGGAACGTCGTCCACGTATAGGATTTCGTAAATCGCCAGCCGGAGAATGCACCGGGCAAGCTTGGAAATGCGGCTGATGTCCCAGCCGATGGAAAACTGCCGGATCACGTCGTCCAGCTCATCCTCCCGGTTGGCAACGCCAGTGACCACCGAGTCGATATACCGCAGCTGGAACCGGTCAGGGCGCTGGGCATATACCTCATTTTCTTCAGCCAGCTTTTCGTAATATTCCTTGTTCAGGCGGGTGGAAACCACCTGCTCCGGCTCTTCGCCGGTAAACGCCCGACCGTAAATCAGATGTACTGCCAGTTCTCTGGCGTCGCCTCTTTTCATACCGTCCGACCTTACTTGTGGACGATGCCGCAGACGTTGACGGAGACGCTCTCGACCTTCGTGCCGGTGATGGACTCCACGCTGGCGGTCACCGCCGCCTGCACGTCCTTCGCCACGTCCACGACGCTGTAGCCGTAGCAGACCATGATGCCGCACTCGATGGTGAGGGTGTTGTCCTCCGCAATCAGGATTTTCAGACCCTTGCCCCAATTCTTCTTATTGGTGAAGTCTGCAATGCTGACGCCGGGCTTGACGCCCAGAGAGCCGACGCCCTCCACCTCGGACAGGGCGTGGGCGACGATGGTCGCTACCACATCTTCGGAGATCATGACGCTGCCATTCTCCTGGATTTGGGTGATGTACTGCTTATATTCAGCCATAAGGTTTTACCTCCTAAATGTTTGTCCCGCCCGTGGGCTTGACATACTTTTGTTTATTGTACCACAAATCCAGAAAAATACAACTATTTTCTGCATGCAAAGCACGGATTTACAAAATTGCCCCGGATGGCCTTCATCCGGGGCTTAAACTCACTGTACCTCCACAACGCGGATATCGTTCAGAGAATAGTCGGACTGCGCCATGACGATGTCCGCGATGACGGCCACGTCCTCCCGCTGCAAGCCGCCCTCAGGAGAGGCCACCGCAATGGAAATGCCCTCGCCGGACATGTAGGCCACGCAGTCGGCATAGCCCTTCGCAATGACCAGGCTTTCGATCTGGGCTTCGTTCAGCGCCGTCTGCACGATCTGATCCAGCTCCACCGCAGACTCTGCCTCCTTGGAGCTTTCGCTGTAGGACATGGCTTCCTGCAAAAGATTCACGGCGTTGTCCCTCGCCTGCTGCCGGGACAGCCGGACGGCGGCAAAGTAGTCGGTGGAGGTGGTCGCCACGTCCTCCCCGGCGGAGATGGCCGCCATATCCTCGCTGAGCACCAGACTATCATCAGACATGACCTTTTCCGTGTCCAGGGTATCCGTGAGATTTGCCGCCGCTTGATCTTCGGTGTAGCGCCAGTTGACGTAAATGCCCGCGCATACCGTCACCAAGATCGCCGCCGCAACCAGATTCTTCTTCCAAACTTTCATAAAAATGCCTCCAATCATTCATTTCATTTTCAAAACGGTTATTTTGTCGGTGGACAGCCCGGTGACGCTGCCCACCGCTGATACGATGGCAAGCCGGACGGACGCACTGTCCGCCCCCTGGCATACGATGACCGCGCCGAGATAAGTAGGGGGATTGACCTGCCGCACAAGGCCTGTCTGAGAACGGTCAGACCCATTCAGCAAAACCGTGTCCGACCGAACGCCGGAGGATGCGGAATCCTCGTCCGTCTGGTATACCGTCCGCTCCCCTTCCCGCTGGGTCAGAAGCACCCGCACCTTGCCCGCGCCCTGTATCTGGCTGAGAATTTCTTCCAGCTCGGTTTGCAGGTCTTGCCGGGGTTCCGTCTCTGCAGCGGCGGGCTCCGGAGCAGCTTTTGCGTTCTTTCCGTCGGGCAGCGCCATGAGGAAAAGTCCTGCCAGCACCACCAAAAGGACATAGCGGTATTTCCTGACCAGCTCCTTTCCCCTGCTTCTCAGCGTTACCCAATCCATTTCTGATTCTCCTTTGCAATGCCAAGATCGTTTGCGATTATGGCCTGAATCTGCCGCCGGGCGTAAGGGGACGCCTCCCCGGAGAGCGTGACCGCCGTCGGGAGATTGTCTTCGCCGACGGTGACCTCAACGTGCAGGTTCACATGGAGGTCTGCGGCTTTGTCCAAGATATATGCTTCCGTTTCCTCCTTTATGATATCCGCCATGGAATCCCGGGCAAGATTTTCGCCCATGGCGGCGGCATCCTTTGCGTCGTCCATGCACCCCAGGGAAAAATCCGGCAAATTGGAAAAATCCACCCGGGAAATGGGACTCAGGACGGTGTAGGCCAGAAACAGCCCGCAGATCAGCTTCCCCACCTGCTTGCCGCTTCCATTGGGAAAAAGCCTGACCACAATGCCGCAGAGCATGGCGGCGGCTACCACAGAAATAACATATTGCCGAAGCGCCTCCATTATCCCACTCCTTTCAGAAAACACACCGTGCTGATGAGCAGCAGCAGACACTCCGAGCCGGTCATGGCAAGCAGCAGCCCCATGGCGGTGGAAAAATCCCCGATCAGCTCCGTCAGTCCCTTTTCTCCGAAGATGCCGCATACTGCGGCGGTCAGTTTCAGTATCAGATAGTGGACGCCGATTTTCAGGAACGGGCTTAGAAACACCGCCAGCACCGCCAGTATCCCGTAGATTCCCGCCGCGTTTTTCATCAGTCCCGCGCTGACCAGCACCGCTTCCGAAGCGTCGGACAGAATCCCGCCCACCACGGGAACCACGGAGGAAATGGTGACCTTGGTCGCTTTCAGTGCCGCCGCGTCGGTGGTGCCGCTGACCACGCCGGTGACGGTCATGTAGGTCGTGAATACCGTCAATATGGCTTTCAGGCTCCAGCTGACGATATTTTTGACCAAATCCCGCAATTTCCCCAGAATATTTTCCCCGATTGCGCCGTTTGCCGCCGACAGCGCCAGAAACAGGTACACCATCGGGCCGAGCATCCGGGAGATCAGACTGCTCAGCACCGAGTCGAACATCGCCGTCCCGGCGTACAGCGCCGTGGAGGACGCCGCCCCGCCCTGCGCCGCCATAGCCGCCGTCATAACGGGAAGCAGCAGCTTTCCGTACTCGCTGATTTCCGTCACGGTCTGCGACCCAAGGCGAATCAGGGAGTTGGCGCTCAGCAGCAGCCCCGCCGCAATGGCCGTGGCACCCGCCAGGTTTGCGACGGTCTTCACACTTCCGGAAAAGGATTGGAGCAGTGACACCATCATCACCGCCGCGATCACCCCAAGGCTGACCTTGGACGCTTCCTTCAAATCCGGCCGAAGATGCCAAATCGCGTCCCGAAGCAGCTCCGTCAGTCCGGCCGCAAAGGAGCCGGTGTCCTCCGGCATCAGCTCCGCCCCTCCCTCCGGCACCTGGGGAGCCGTAAACTCCACGGCGGAGGCAGGTATTGCCAATGCAAAAATCAACGCCACTGCCAAAATCAGTTTGCTCATAATTCTCGTAAAATCTCCCGTATCAGTTCCAGCATGGCGGTGAAAA
Source organism: uncultured Eubacteriales bacterium (assembly GCA_900546075.1). Lineage (GTDB taxonomy): Bacteria > Bacillota > Clostridia > Oscillospirales > Oscillospiraceae > Faecousia. The sequence continues at coordinate 20,551 of URBH01000023.1, forward strand.
TGGGAAGGGACAAGTATAAAATCACCGCCGAACCAAGCATTTGCAGCATTTTTCCAAGAGAACCGTTTCCCGCGTCGGCGCAGACCAGCCCCGCAATCTCCGACACCAGCCCGATACCCACCGCTTTCAGGAGAATGCCCAGCATGTCCCCCTGCAGGTCTCCCAGCGTTTCCAGCTCACGCAGAAAGTCCAGCACCGGCTCCAAGTAGGAAATGGCGATCATAGCGACCATGCAGCACACCGCCATGGTCAGAAGAACCCCAATGTCCTTCTGCTTTCCAAGAGATAGCCCCAGCACCACCGCCAGCAGCACCGCCGCCGCGGCCTTCCAGAACAGGCTCATCAGAATTCAAACAGGGTCTTCACCAGATCGAAAAGATCGGCGATTTTCTGCGCCAGCATCATCAGCACGACCACCAGCCCCGCCAGACTGGTCATGGTGGCTTGCTCCTCCCGGCCGGAACGGGAAAGCACCTGATTGAGAATGGATACGATGATGCCAATGGCAGCGATTTTGAAAATCAGGTCAATGTCCATACTCATAGAAACAAAATGGCCAGCGCCGCGCCGGCGCACAGTCCCAGCGTCCCATAGCTGCGAAGACGGGTTTCCCGGTTCTTCCCCAGGGCTTCCAGCTCCATACGGCAGGCTTCCCGCACTTCCTCCAAGCCCTGCTTCTGCCCCGGGAGGTCGAACCGGCCGAGGGTATGCCCCAGCTGCTTCATGATTCCCCGTATCCGCCGGGGCAGCTCGTGACTGCGTTTCAGCGCAGCGGTCATGCAGCTGGCCGCGTCCGGGGAGGTCTGCCATTCCAGCTCACGCGCGAGATTGCAAAACACCTCCCGGAGTGTTCCCCTCGTCTCCTTTCCCGCCTGACGGCAAAGCTCCGGAAGAGGCGTAAGGCGGTACTGAAGCTCCCACTCCATGGAATTCAGCGCCCTGAGCAGCTGCCGGAGGATTCCTTCCTCCCGCTTGTACCCGGAAGCGATGGAAAACCCAAATCCGCCGCAGCCCGCGATGACCAATGCCGCGCCAAACCATCTGTAGCTCATAGCGCCGCCCTCTCCGTCCGGAAGGACTTGTCCTGCCGCAAAATCAGAAGCGTCTGGAAAACGCCGCTTTCCGCCAGCGGCCGGTAAACCGACCTGCGCCGCAAATCCGCCGCCGACGTCCCATGGGCGGTTGCCAACAGCCGCACGCCGCAGTTTGCCACCCGGAGAAGCGCCCGGGCGTCCGCCTCCGCCGTGATCTCGTCCACGGCGATGCAGTCCGGCCCCATGGTTCTGAGCACCATATCGATTCCCGGGGACTTGGGGCAGCCGGTGAGGACGTCCGTCTTCTTCCCCCGTTCCAGTCCCTCCGGGAACAGCTCACCCCGCTCGTCCACCACGCTGACGCATTGCTTTTCTCCGATCTGCCGGATCAGATCCCGCAGTAGGGTGGTCTTTCCCCACCCGGGCGCGCCCAGAATCAGAATGGAGCCGGGAGCGTCCACCGCCCGCTTGGCGATCCCCGGAAAGTCTCTGGCCACACGGATGCACAGAGAGCTGATCTCCCGAATGCCTGTTACGACCCCATCCTTGCAGACCACCTCGCCGCACAGGCCGATACGGTGTCCGCCGGGGGCGGTGAGATAGCCTTGCGCGGTCGTTGCCGCCGCCCAGGGAGAATAGCGACTCGCGGCGTTGATGCAGTAATTCAGGTCTTCCCGGCTGACGCAGCACCCAAGCCAGCGGCTTTCCCCGCTCAAAACCAGCTCCGGCGGCATTCCCAAGCGAAGCCGCAGCTCCTGCATAGCATTTTTTCCCAACCTGTCCACCTCCGGCCGAAGTCTTGGCGGCAAGGCGGACAGCAGCTGTTTCCATGCGCACATCATTTGCATCACTCCTGCCAAAGACTATGCGGCGGGGTGACATATTAGCACCCCGCCGCAGAAAGGATTTTCGATTGCAAAAGCCGACAGCACAGGGCTGCCGGCTTTCCGTTACCGTTTATTCTTCTTGTAAATGACATTCAGACCCTTCAAAAGCAGGTCTTTTTCCAGAATGATCTCCCGTTTGCATAGCGGCGTAATAAACTGGGCAAGACCGCCGGTGGCGATGAGGGTGGACTTGTGTCCCAGCTCTGCTTCGATTCGCTCCACCAGTCCGTCCAGCATGGCGGCGGTGCCGTACATCATGCCGCTGCGCATACAGTCCACAGTGTTCTTGCCGATGACGTGCTTCGGCTTGTCCAGACTGATGCCGGGAAGCTGCGCGGTGCGGCTGGTCAGCGCGTCCAGCGAGACCCGAACGCCCGGAAAAATGATGCCGCCCAGATACATATTGTTCGGCTCCACCACCTCGATGGTGGTTGCCGTCCCCAAGTCCATCAGAATCATGGGCGCTTCGTACTCCGCAAGAGCGGCCACGGCGATGACGATGCGGTCGCTGCCCACCTGGCTAGGAACGTCCATGTGGATGTTCAGCCCGGTTTTCAGCCCCGGGCCGACCACCATGGGCTGCTTTCGGATGACCTTGATGACACCGGTTTTGACCGAATTGAACACCGGCGGCACGACGGAGGAAATGATGCAGTCGTCGATATCCTTCACCTGCACGCCGAAGGCTTCCATCATGTTTTTGATCTCCACGCCGTACTGGTCGGAGGTGCGGATGGCATCGGTGGCAATGCGGGCTTTGAACAGAATTTTGTCGTTTTCAATACAGCCGATGACCAGATTGGTATTGCCGATGTCAATGGCAAGCAGCATAACGATCTCTCCTTAACGTTTTTTCATCCGTTCCGAAAGGTGCAGCAGTGCCTTTCCGATGACGGTCACCAGAATGGCGGCAATGATGGCCTCCGGGATTCCGGACGCCGTGACCGTACCCATCACCAGCCCAAAGACGGCGGTAATGGCCACGTTCTTCGCCTGCGCATACTGCTGGGCAAGCAGCACATAAATGCTGCCCATGACGAGGATGGTGTGGCAAATTGTAGAAACAGCCGCGGTCAGGGGCAGCGCCACATAATCCTGCTTCGTAAGCTTCTTAAAAAGCTTCCACAGCCATCCCGCAATGGCGCCGAACAAAATCCGACACCCCAGGGCGATCCACAGGCTTTTCAGCACGCCGGGCAGCCCCTCCGTGGTCATAAAGGGTGAAAACGCAAAGGCCAGCAGTCCGGGACTGGTGGTATTTGCCCAGATGGAGCACAGCCCGAACACGCCCCCAAGGACAGCACCCGCGCCGGGGCCGAGCAAAACCGCGCCCAGAATGACCGGGATGTGCATGGTCGTCGCCTTGATCACCGGCAAGGGAATAAATCCGATTCCGGATACGCCCATGACCAGCAGAACACCGCAGAGCATAGCGAGAGTCGCCATGTACCGGGTGTTCATTTTTCTTTTTTCCATATGAAATTACCTCCTGCTGCCGTTCCTCCCTTGAGGATACAGCGCATATTTTGGAGTTTTCACTCCGGGGGTATTATAGCAGGGTACAGCGGAAAATACAAGAAAAAAATCATCTTTACAGCAATTCAAAATCGGGATATAATGAGGGTAAGCAATTTTCGATTCTGGAGGGTTCCCTATGCTGAAAGGAAAAACCGTCCTTCTGGGCGTCACCGGCGGAATTGCCGCCTATAAGGCCGCCGCTCTGGCCTCCACCCTTGTTAAGCAGCACGCCGCGGTGGAGGTCGTCATGACCGAAAACGCCACCCAATTCGTTACGCCCCTGACCTTCGAGCAGCTTACCGGCCGCCGGACGATGGTGAACACCTTCGACCGGAATTTCTCCCATCAGGTGGAGCATATTGCCCTGGCGGAACGGACTGACCTGGTGATCGTCGCCCCGGCCACGGCCAATGTGTGCGCGAAGCTTGCCCACGGGCTGGCGGACGATATGCTCACCACCACCATTCTCGCCTGCCGCTGCCCCAAACTCATCGCCCCCGCCATGAATACCAACATGTACGAAAATCCCGTGACACAGGACAATCTGGCGCTTCTGCGCCACTACGGCTGGGAGGTCATCGAGCCTGCCAGCGGGCGTCTTGCCTGCGGCGCCGTGGGCAAGGGCAAGCTGCCGGAGCCGGAGGAAATTCTGCAATATATCCTGCGTCAGCTGGCCTTCCCTCACGATCTTGTCGGGAAAAAGGTGCTTGTCACCGCCGGGCCGACCCAGGAAGCCATCGACCCCGTCCGGTATCTGACCAACCATTCCACCGGCAAAATGGGCTACGCCATTGCCAGAATGGCCATGCTCCGGGGTGCAGACGTGACGCTGGTTTCCGGCCCCACGGCCATCACCCCCCCACCCTTTGTGACCGTGATCCCCGTCGTTTCCGCTCAGGATATGTTTGACGCCGTGGCCGCCAACGCCCCCAAATCCGACTTTATTTTCAAAGCGGCGGCGGTGGCGGACTATACCCCGGCAAATTACAGCGACAACAAGGTCAAAAAGTCCGAGGGGGACATGTCCATCCCACTGAAACGCACCCGGGACATTCTGAAATACCTGGGTGAACACCGTCTTCCCGGGCAGGTTATTTGCGGCTTCTCTATGGAGACCCAGAACATGGTGGAAAACAGCCGGGAAAAGCTCACGAAGAAGAACGTGGATATGATCTGCGCCAACAATCTCAAGCAGTCCGGCGCGGGCTTTGGGGTTGACACAAACGTGATCACGATCATCACCCGGAATGAAACCACCGAACTCCCGCTGCAAACCAAGGAAGGTGCCGCAAACGCCATTCTGGACGCGGCAGTCCGGCTGGCTCCGTAAAAAAGTTTTGCATCCGTACCGTACGCTCCATTTCTTGTATCAAAATACGTACACCCCCTTGGCTCTCCCTCTGGGAGAGCTGTCACCGAAGGTGACTGAGAGGGTATTGCACCCTAATTTCCCCTCTCCGTCTTCGTTTCGCTCAGCCACCTCTCCCAAAGGGAGAGGCAAGGGGTGCAGTCCAAACGCCCGGACGTTTTCGTCCGGGCGCTTAAACGCATTACATCAGTTCATCCGGCGCAGAATCCAGATCGTCAAAGCCCATCTGTTCCGTCTGGCCGCCCTTCTTGGCCGCCCATTGCTCCTTCGTGATCAGAATGGCTCTCGGCTTGGAGCCCTGGAAGGGGCCGACGATGCCCTTTTCCTCCATCTCGTCCACGATTCGTGCCGCGCGGGCATAGCCCAGCTTCAGACGGCGCTGGAGCATGGAGACGGAAGCCTGTCCGGTCTCCAGAATCACGTCCACAGCGGCGGGCAGCATTTCATCCCCCTCCAGCTCCTCGTCGGTGGGGTCGGGGTTGGAGACACTCGCCGGCTTTTTGCCGGTCTGCTGGGCTTTTTTCTCGATCTCATCCAGCACCTGCTGGCTGTATTCCGCCGTGTAGTTGTCCTTGACATACCCGGCCACAGCCTCGACCTCGGTGTCGGTGACAAAGCAGCCCTGCACCCGGAGCGGCTTGCCGCAGCCGACGGGGGCGTACAGCATATCGCCCTTGCCCACCAGCTTTTCCGCGCCCATGGTGTCCAGAATGATGCGGGATTCCATGGCGGAGGCCACGGAGAACGCGATTCGGGACGGGATATTTGCCTTCATCAGGCCGGTGATGACGTTGGCGGAGGGACGCTGGGTGGCAATGATCAGGTGCATCCCGGCGGCACGACCCATTTGCGCAATGCGGCAGATGGAATCCTCCACCTCCTTGGCGGCGACCATCATCAAATCCGCCAGCTCGTCGATGATAATGACCACCTGGGGCAGCTTCTGGCCGTCCTCCTCGGAGGTCACGATGCTGTTGTAGGATTCCAGATCCCGGACGCCCATGTCAGACATCATCCTGTAGCGGCGAAGCATCTCCGTCACCGCCCATTGCAGACTGCCCGCGGCCTTCTTGGGGTCCGTGACCACGGGAATCAGCAGATGGGGAATGCCGTTGTAAATCCCCAGCTCCACCATCTTTGGGTCAACCATGATAAGCTTCACATCGTCGGGGCCTGCCTTGTACAGCAGGCTAATGATGATGGAATTCATGCAAACGGATTTGCCGGAGCCGGTGGTACCGGCGATCAGCAGGTGGGGCATTCTGGCAATGTTGCCTACAATGCAGCTTCCGTCAATGCTCTTGCCCAATGCGACGGAGGTCTTGGACTTCGCCTTGGCAAACTCGGGAGAATCAATGACCTCCCGCAGGGAGACCGTCGTGACCGCCCGGTTCGGCACCTCAATGCCCACCACGGAAATTTTCCCGGGGACGGCGGCGATTCGGACGCCGGACGCGCCCAGGCTCAGGGCAATATCGTCGGCGCAGCCGGTGACCTTACTCAGCCGGACGCCCTTGTCCAGCTCCACCTCGTAACGGGTGACGCTGGGGCCACGGGTGACATTGATGATATGGGCGTCAATATTGAAGCTGGCGAGAGTTTCGTTGAGACGGCGGGAATTTTCCCGCATTTCCTCCGTGCCGTCTGTCCCGGCGCGTACCGGGCGTTTCAGCAGATCCAGCGGCGGGAAGCAGTAATCCGGCTGCTGCACCGCCTGGGTTTGGGCAATCTCGGCGGCGACCTGCCGGGCGGATTGGGCGGCTTCCTTGGTTGTGACCTTCCCGGACTTTGCCTCCGAAGCCGGCTTTACCTTGCCCTCGTCCAGCTTTGGCGCGGGGGGAATGGGTGCATTGGGTACAAATTCCGGCATTTTGTTGGGCAGCTTTTCCCCGATGTCCTCCCCTTCCACCCGGACGGGCTTGGCAGCAACGGGTCGTGCCGGGAGCGGTTCGGCAACCGGCGGCGTTTCGTCCTTCACGTATCCGGCCGTGCCGGACAGCGGCGCGCTGATGTCTCCGTCGATGCGTTCCATGAACGCCGCGCCTTTCCCCGGAACCTGCTTGACTTCATCCTGGGACGAAGGAACGCGGGGATTTTCCTGCTTCGGGGCAGAGTGGGGCTGCTTTTCCGGCGGAAGCTGCGGGGGTGTCTCCGGCACCGTTTCCGCCGGGACATTCTCCCCTGCCCGCTGCGTCTGCTGCTGTTCCCGGCGCTGACGCTTGCGGGCGATCTGCTTGTTCGCAATGTTGTTGACTACAACCGTCGCCGGGTCTATGTAGTCCTCTTCCTCCGCATAATCGTCCTTGGGGCGGTTGGCAATGGCTCTGATAATGCTGGGAATGGTGATATTCATTGCCCCCAGCAGCGTCAGAACCGCGAAAACCACGCAGAAAACAAAGGCCAGCGTATTGCCGCAGAGCCAGCGCAGCAGCATGGCCGCGCCGCCGCAAAGAACGCCGCCGGTACTTCCCGCTGCGCCGCCGGTGTACAGGTCGGCGATCAGGGCAAAGCCCGTGGACAGCTCCTGTTCCTGCACGGCAAGGTGATAAATGCACCCGCACAGAAACACGAAGATCAATGTGCAGACGCTTCGCATAGTCGGTGCGTTTTTCCGCCCAAAGGTGTGGATGACAAACAGATATAAAAGTCCCGGAATGGCAAAATAAAATCCGGCCTGTCCCACAAGTCCCAGCACCACGGACTGAATGATTTTCAGCAGCGCACCGTCCGGGTTCACGCTGATGACCACAAACAGCGCAAACAGCAGAATACTGACCGCCGCAATGAGAAAATGCGGCGGGACGGCGGGTTCATATTCCGTCTTGTACTTGGCGCTCTTGGCAGGCGTACTCTTTTTCCCGGAAGATTTGGAAGCGGAACCGGATGCCGTTTTCTTCTTCGCGCCCGAAACCGCCTGCTCGGCCCGACTGGCCGTTTTCTTCTCAGCCATAATTTCCTCCCCTTACACGAGTTTTCAATAAAACGCCGCAAGGCGTTTTAGTATTAAGCCATCAGATTCAGAATAAAGGTGAACATCGCCACGCCCCAGCAATAAATTGCCGGCAGCGTATAGCCGTTATTGGCGGCAAGCAGGCGCATGAGCTTCACGCCCAGCAGTGCGGCGCCGAAGGCCACGGCGGCGGTCATCAGATAGCGGACGAGAATCAGAAACGACAGCGTTCCCGCCCCCACCGACATCAGCCCCAGCACGTCCAGCACGATCAGGCCGACCTGGATAAACATGTTCATCATCAGCGCCATGTTCAGGCCGTAGCTCCGCTCCACGCCGCAGATACTGGCAACGGACAGTGCGGAACCCACGGCGGAAATGCCCGGCAGAATTCCCAGCGCGCCGCCCAGTCCCACAAGAAGTCCCTCGACCCGGGAAAGCATCCGGCTGTCCCGGTTGCCGGTGGAAAAAAATTGGGGTATGTACAGGATAATGCCGTTCAGGAACAGCAGCGCGGCAATCCAGATCAGCTTCTCCTTCAGCGGCTCCGTATACCGGTTCAGGAAAAATCCGAGAATCACGGGAATCAGCATCGTCCTGAGCAGGCTGAAATCCATCAGACTCCGGGTATCCAGCGGACGGCGGCGGCGGCGTTTGGGAACCCGCGCCAGACGGCGCGCCCGGTGAATGCGGACAATCTGCTTGCGGCAGCTGAAATACATCGCGCCGAACACGCCGAGATGGGCGAACAGCTTCATCAGTTCCGTGTGACTCTGAATACCAAAGCATTTCAGCATCAGGATGCGGTGGGCTTCGGCGGAAACGGGCAGAATATCCGTAAGCCCGGAAAATAGGCCGTATAAGAAACTCTCAAACCAGTTTAAGTCCAAGTCTGCCCCTCCTACAACAAGAATTTTCATTTTATTATATCATAGTTCAGAGAGAATTTCCAGTCTTATTTTTTGTTCCCGCAGACACAGCCGTTTTAGGCTGTGTCTGCGGGGCGAAAGCTACTTCTTCTGTTTGTCGATCATCCTGTGGAGCGTAGACAGCGCGTCGTTCAGCCCGCCCAGCTTGTCGATCAGGCCGGAGGCCACCGCCTCCTTGCCGTAGAGAATGGTCCCCACATCCGTGGCAATCTCTCCCGTTGCCATCATATAATGCTCGAAATCCTCCCGGCTGATGCGGGAGTTCGCGGTGACAAAATCCGCGATCTGCTCCTGAATCCGTTGAAAATACCGAAAAGTCTGGGGTGCGCCCACCACCAGTCCCGTCATCCGCACGGGGTGCACCGTCATGCTGGCCGTGGGGGTAATAAAGCTCTTTTTCGTGCATACTGCCAGAGGAATGCCGATGGAATGTCCACCGCCCAGCACCAGAGACACCGTGGGCTTTTTCATCCCCGCGATCATCTCCGCAATGGCAAGCCCCGCCTCGATGTCGCCGCCCACCGTGTTCAAAAGCAGCAGCAGGCCGTCCACATCGTCGCTTTCCTCGATCCCGGCCAGCAGGGGCAGGACATGCTCATATTTGGTGGTTTTCACCGTTTCCGGGGCGATCATATGCCCCTCCACCTGACCGATGATGGTGAGGGTGTAGATGCTTCCCTTGCTGGATTTCGTAATGTCCGAGCCAAGCTCCACAATCTGCTCCCGCTCCTGTTTTTTCATTTCCGCGTCCTTGTTTTCGCTCATAACCTAACCTCCCGTCTCCCATAGGATACCCGCTTTTTCGAAATTCACACTTGAAAGCGGCCGCGGTTTGTCGTATAATGAGGAGCGGTGATGATATGGCTACAAAAACGAACGCAGTCCGTCTGGTTCAGCAGGCGGGAATTCCCTGCCGTGAAGCGTTTTACGAATTCGACGAACAGGATTTAAGCGGCGGCCATGCCGCACAGGCCATCGGAATGCCGGAGGAACAGGTTTTCAAAACCCTGGTTGCCCGGGGCGAAAAGACAGGCATCAACGTGTTCTGCATTCCCGTCTGCTGTGAACTGGATCTGAAAAAGGCCGCCAAAGCCGCCGGGGACAAAAACATGGAGCTGGTGGCTGTCAAGGAGCTTCTCGGTCTGACCGGCTATATCCGCGGCGGATGCAGTCCCGTGGGGATGAAGAAGCACTACCCAACCTTTATTGACGAAACCTGCACGCTGTGGGACGAAATTGCCGTCTCCGCCGGCGCCAGAGGACACCAGATGATCGTTCCGCCCCAGCCCCTCGCGGAGCTGGTTGACGCTGAACTGACAGATATTATTGTATAGAAAGGAACTCAATATGTACGAATACAAGGCAAAAGGCACCTGTTCTCAGAAGATTTTCTTCGACATTGAGGACAACAAGGTCAAGAATGTTCAGTTTATCGGCGGCTGCAACGGCAACCTGAAGGGCATCGGCAAGCTGGTGGAAGGAATGGACGTTGACGACGTCATCGCCCGGGTTGAGGGCGTCAAGTGCGGCATGAAGTCCACCTCCTGCCCCGATCAGCTGGCACAGGCGCTGAAGGCCGCCAAGGCTAACCAGTAATTGACAAACGGCACGGGCTGAGTGGGCGCGGCGCATTAGACAGTTAACAGGCACAGCGGGATGATCCGCTGTGCCTGTTCTTGTATAAGCCCCCCTTGCCTCTCCCTTTGGGAGAGGTGGCTGAGCGAAGTAAACTGTACCCATAAAAATGGACACGGAGGGTGAGGGGTATCCCTGGAAATTGGACATCCCTCAGAGGGGAAAACCCCAATTCGTGGACAGTATCATGAGGTTGCA
>URBH01000024.1 GCA_900546075.1 uncultured Eubacteriales bacterium
ACTGCGGAAGTGGAGCAAAAAGACGGCTGAGACTCGCAGACGCAATTGTGCGGTGCTGCCTTTAGCACCCAAAACCGGATAATTCCTCTTGGCGCGGCGCGAAAAATGTGGTATACTGTAGCGAAAGAACGCGGGAAAGGAGGCGGGTCATGGAAACCGTTGACAATTTGCAGGACGAATCTGCTGAGACTGCGGCGTCGGAAGGCATGCCGCCGCTCAGGCCGGGCGAGCCCGTCCCGGAGGAGGACGTTTCCATCGAAACGTCCACGGTGATCTTAGACGAAATTTACCCGCCGGAACTGCCCGCCCCGCCGAAAAAACGAATCCGGGCGGAGTGGATCCTGGCCGCCATCGCTCTGCTGGCTGCGGCGGCACTGGCATGGGTGGCAATCCTGTGCCGTCCCTATTACAGAGCCGTGGACGACCCGGAAGCCCTGGTGGTGCGCCGGCATCACGAGGAAATGACGGAGCCGCCGGCTGCCCCGGAGCCGGAAACGGAGCCGGAGGAAACGGAACCCACCGCCGAGCCGACCGTCCCCCCGGATCCGAATCCCTACGGGCGTCTGGATTTCCAGTACAACAAACACAACTACCTTACTTGCCTGCGCACCGACAGCTATTCCGGCGTGGACGTCTCCGCGTTTCAGGGGGACATCGACTGGGAGAAGGTCGCCCGTTCCGGCATTGATTTTGCCATCATTCGCTTAGGCTACCGGGGCTACGGCAGCGGCAAGCTGGTGGAGGACGAGTACGCGAAGAAGAATCTCGCCGGGGCAACGGAAGCGGGGCTTCCCATCGGCGCGTACTTCTTCTCTCAGGCGCTGAGCATGGACGAGGCCGACCAGGAGATCGAATACATGCTGAACATTCTGGGGGACTACCGGCTGGACATGCCCATCATTTTGGACTGGGAGATTCCCGCCAGCGACGCCCGGACGGCCAACATGGACGCCCGGACGCTGACGGACATCCAGCTGTACTTCTGCGAAAAAATGAAGGGGCTTGGCTATCAGCCTATGGTCTACTTCAACTGGCACCAGTCGGAAAACCTGTACTATTTAAGCGAGCTGGAGGATTTCCCCTTCTGGCTGGCGCTGTATCAGGACAGAATGCGCTACCCCTGGAAGGTGGAAATGTGGCAGTACACCTGCACGGGCAGAGTCCCCGGTATCAATGGGGACGTGGATATCAACGTTTATATGCCGTAAAAAGCGCGGACATTTTTGCATGAAAAGCTGCAAAAATGTCCGCGTTTCTGTAAATTTTCAGCAGTGTGCCGGAACCTTTGCCTGCCAGCTTAAGTCCTTGGGATAGAAGAAGCGCACCTTCTCCTTCGCCACGGAGATGCTCACCACGTCGGAGGTGCGCAGCTCGCCGTCTAAGTTGATGGCGGTGGGCTTGTCGCAGAGGATTTTCAGACTGTCCGTCCGGAAGTGGCGGATGAGATCGGGGTAGTCCTTATATTTGCCGTTTTTGTATTTGCCGATGATGGTGGAAACCTGCAAACGGCTCACCTTTTTCACCAGAAGCACGTCCAGAAGCCCGTCGGTGGGATCGGCCTCCGGCACGGGGTTGAAGCCGCCGCCGTAGAACCGCCCGTTGCACACGCAGATCATGGTCTGCTGGGCGTCGATAGTCTCGCCGCAGATTTCGACCACGTAATGCTCCGCAATGCCCCGCACCACATTCACCACGGCGGAGGCGGCATAGGCGCGGAAGCCCTGGAGCAGGGGAAGCCGCTTGTACCGGGCGACGTCGGTGCCGATCCGGGCGTCCAAGCCCACGGAGCAGATGTTCAGGGCGTAGTCGTCGTTGCAGCGGATCATGTCGAAGGTGACTTCCCTGGCGTCCAGCAGCCGCTCCAGATCGGAAAAGGCGGCGGGTTCGCTGAAAAGCCGGACGAAATCGTTCCCGCTGCCCCCGGAATAGGCGGTGATGGCCAGATTGGAAAATCCCGCCGCGCCGGACGCAACCTCGTTCAACGTGCCGTCGCCGCCGCAGGCGTAGACGCGGTACTCCTCCCCGGATTCTCCCGCTTCCCGGGTGATGCGGCGGCATTCCCCCGGAGCCTTGGATACCTCGACGCGGTAGTCAAGCCCCCGGGCATTGCAGCTTTCCACAATGGCGGCGGTGTACTGCTTCGTGTGATCCCAGCTGCCTGCCGCCGGGTTGATGATGAACAGGTGTTTCATTTTTTGTCATCCCTTTTCTGGTATTTCCGGGAATTATCGGTGTACATATAGTAGTCGCATTTGATCATGCCGTTGTAGAGCTTGCGCTTCTTGTCGGCGCGGCGGCCGAAGTAATGCTCAAACTCCGGCTCCGAGGTGATGATGAATTTCTTCCAGCCGTCGGCGTATTTCAGGTGCCGCCCTAGCGCGGCGTAGAGCCGCTGGGCGCTCTGCTGTTCCAGCATCCGCTGGCCGTAGGGCGGGTTGCCGATGAGAATGCCGGACTGGGCGGGCAGATCCATTTTGGTGGCGTCGCCGTCGGCAAAGCGGAGGATGTCGCCGACCCCCGCTTTCCGGGCGTTGGCCATGGCGAGGGAGACGCACTTGGGGTCGTTGTCCGAGCCGAGGATCTGGTATTTTCCATGGAATTCCTTCGCCTTCGCTTCTTCCCGAACTTCGTCCCAGACTTTCCCGTCGCACCATGCGAATGCTTCCGCAGCGAACCGGCGGCGGCCGCCGGGAGCGGCGTTCCGGGCGATCAGCGCCGCTTCAATGGGAATGGTGCCGGAGCCGCAGAAGGGGTCCCACAGAAATTCCCGTCCCCGGTAGCGGGTCAGCTGAACCATGGCGGCGGCCAGGGTCTCCCGCAGGGGCGCGTCGTTGCCCACGGCGCGGTAGCCCCGCTTGTGAAGGCCTTGGCCGGAGGTGTCCAGATACAGCTGCGCCCGGTCGTTCATGATGGAGAATTGCAGCTGGTACTTTGCCCCGGTCTCCGGGAGCCAGCCGACGCCGTATTTCTCCCCCAGACGCCGGGAGGCGGCCTTTTTCACGATGGCCTGACAGTCGGGGACGCTCATAAGCTGGCTGTTTAAGCAGTAACCCTTCACCGGGAAGCTGCCGTCCTTGGGGATAAAATCCTCCAGATTCGCCCGGTAGACCCCCTGAAACAGCTCCTCAAAGGTCTTTGCCGGAAAGTCCGCCAGCACGATCAGCACCCGTTCGCCGGTGCGCAGGCAGATATTGGCCTCGGCCATGTCCCGGATTTCTCCGGAAAACAGCACCCGGCCGTTTTCCACCCGGACGTTGGGGATATCCAGCCGCCGCAGCTCGTCGCCGGCAATGCCCTCAAGCCCGAACAGACAGGGGACGGAAAATTCGTAAGTTGACATAACATTCCACCTCAGGGGAGAATTTTCTTGGGCTTCATGTACCGCTCCTCCTCGGAGAAGATGCAGCCGCAGTATTTTTGCATGTAAAAGCCGTGTTCCCGGGCAAATTCCTGCCCGGCGCGGAAATAGGGGCGGAAATCCCGGTACAGAAACTGCACACCGTATTCAGCCGCCGCCCGCTCGGCCACCTCCCGCATCAGCTCGTGCTTCTGGTAGGGGCTGATGAACAGGGAGGACGTGAAGCTGTCGAAGCCGCCCTCGGCGGCCTGACGGGCGGTCTCAAACAAACGCATTTCGTAGCACTTGACGCACCGCCCCGGAATGTCCTCCGCCACCGCCCGGACAAAGGGGCGCAGGCCGTAGTCGTTGCGAACAATCAGGGGAAGCTCGATTTCCTCGGCGTAGGCTTGCAGACAGTTCCGCCGGGCGCGGTACTCGGTGACGGGGTGGATGTTGGGATTATACCAAAAGCCCGTGACCTCAAAGCCGTCGGTGCGAAGCACCTCGATGGGTCGGTTGGCGCAGGGCGCACAGCAAATGTGCATCAGGGTTTTCATGGAAGCCTCCTATGGCAGACAGAATACGCCGCAGCAGCGGCCATTCCGTCTATCGTATCACGGAATAGCGAATTACGCAAGAGATTGGAAAAACCGTTTCTATCCAGCGTTACGGCTCCAGACTTCCCGTCAAGCCGTCCTTGTAAAGCCCGGTGATGCGGACGCGGCGCACCTGATTGTGCAGCCCCTCTCCCGGGACATAGACCTTCACATAGTTAGGCGCGTGGCCGGTGAACAGGCCGTCCTCCACGTCCTCAAACAGGACGTTTTGCACGGAGCCGATCAGCGCTTCCCGATAGGCGCGGCTCATTTCCTCGGCCACGGCAATGGCCGCCCGGCTTCTCGCTTCCTTCACCGCGTTGTTATGCTGCCCCGGCATTTTGTCCGCGGGGGTGCCGGGACGGCGGGAATAGGGGAAAATGTGCATTTCCGCAAAGCCGCACTTGCGGATAAAGGCAAGGCTCTGGGCAAACTCTTCCTCCGTCTCCCCGGGAAAGGCCACGATCATATCCGTGGTAACGGCACAATCCGGGAACCAATTCCGCAGCAGGCAGACACTTTCAAAGTAGCGTGCGGTATCGTACTTCCGCCGCATCCGCTGCAATACCGTGTCGCATCCGGACTGCATGGACAGGTGGAACTGAGGGCAGAGATTGGGGAGCCGGGAGAGCCGCTGGCAGAAATCCTCCGTCACGATTCTCGGCTCCAGACTGCCCAGCCGCACCCGCAGCGCCGGGACGGCGGTGCAGACCGCCTCGATCAGCTCCGTGACTGCGGGCTTCCCCGGGAGGTCTGCGCCCCAGCTGGCGATCTCAATGCCTGTCACCACGATCTCCCGGTAGCCCCGCCGGGCAAGCGCCTGCGCCTGGCTGACGGCCACGTCCACCGGTGCGGAACGAATGGGGCCCCGGGTGTAGGGAATGATGCAGTAGGAGCAGAAATTCACGCACCCGTCCTGCACCTTCAGCATGGCGCGGGTTCGTTCCTCCAGCCCGCCGGCGGGGAGAATCTCAAACTCCCGGCGGCGCAGTGCGTTGTCCAGACGCTCCGCCTGGGTTTTGCTTTCCATGGCGGAGAGCATCAGCTCCACAAATTCCCGCCGGCCGCCGCTGCCGCCGATGACGTCCACCCCCAAGGAGCGCACCGCCTCCGGGGCGTGCTGGGAGTAGCAGCCGCACACGCCGATGACGGCGTCGGGATTTTCCCGGCGGCACCGGCGGATGACCGCCCGATTTTTCTTGTCCGCCACGGCGGTGACGGAGCAGGTGTTGATGATATAGCCGTCGCAGGGTCGGTCAAATTGTCCGATCTCATGCCCAAGCTCGGTCAGCAGCTGCTCCATAGCCTGGGTCTCGTATTGATTTGTCTTGCAGCCAAGGGTATAGAACGCAAACTTCATATGTCAAATCCACCAATAAAGATGCCAATAATTTGTATTAATCATCCAAACCGACAGTTGAAATTTCGGGGGAAACTGCTATAATAATGATTATCCACCGATGATGCGGGGAAGTTAGTGCCGTTGCTGAATCGATCCCCCCAATTATACACGAAAAAAACAGGTTTGTACAGTTGTAGGGGGTATTTTTGTGCGGGAATTTCAGGTTCGGCTTCAGTCGGTTCAGGATGTTCAGGAGTTTGTCTCGCTGTCCACGGCGCGTTCTTTTCCCGTCGCTATCCGGGACGCCAACAACAAGGTCAACGGAAAAAGCTTTATGGAAATGTTCTGCCTGAATCTGTGCGGCCCTCTGCGGGTGGATGCGGATTGCAGTGAGGAGGAGCTTGCCGCCTTTTGCGGGGATGTCGAAAAGTTCCTGATCAAATAAATATGGCTCTAGCAGCACCGTCCTGGGAATACTCGGGGCGGGTTTTTTATCTAAGGCATCGCCGCACAATTTGTCTGCGAGCCTCAGCCGTCCTTTTGCCCCACTTCTTCAGTTTGGGAAATGGGAAATACACAAAGTATTCCTCCATTTCCCAAACTTTGAATTGGGGCAAAAATCCTGGCTGAGTCTTCTTGCCAAATTGTGCGGCGATGCCTTAACAGTTTGACAATCCATCCGCTTCATGATATCATAGCCCTATCTCAACAGGAGGCGTTCCAATGCAGTTTTTATACTATGCCCTCTTCGCCGCCGGTATTGTGGCGGTTGACCAGATTTCCAAATATTTTACCGTTGCCTGCATTCCCATTTATACGGATATTCCCTTGATTCCCGGCGTTCTGAACCTGACCTACGTGCAGAATTCCGGCGCGGCCTTTTCCTCCTTTGAGGGGCAGCAGTGGCTGTTTGCCCTGATTTTTCTGTTCTTTACCGGGCTGATCCTCTGGGAATATTTCAAAAAGAAGATGGCTTTTACGACCTTTGAGCGCTGGTGTATTGCGGCGATCTACGGTGGCGGCCTTGCCAATATGATCGACCGGCTCCGCATGGGCTATGTGGTGGACATGATCGAGACGGCCTTTATGGACTTCCCCGTGTTCAACGTGGCGGATTGCTTCATCACCTGCGGCTGCGTGCTGCTGATGGGGCATCTGGTGCTGTTCAACAAGGGCTTCTGGAAGGACAAAAAGAAATGACCTTGTTTGCCGATACCGCCGGGGAGCGTCTGGACGCGTTTCTGGCGAGACAGCCCGGAAACTTAAGCCGCAGCGCGGCGCAAAGGCTCATTGAGGAGGGCAGGGTCACGCGAAACGGCGTTCCCGGGAAGAAAAACGACCGATTAAACATCGGCGACCGGGTGGAGTACACCATCCCCGAAGCAAAGCCAGTGGACATCGTTCCCACCGAAATGCCCCTGGACATCGTCTATGAGGACGACGATCTGCTGGTCATCAACAAGCCCAAGGGGCTGGTGGTGCATCCCGCCGCCGGACACGCCGACGACACCCTGGTCAACGGCCTGCTCTACGCCCTGGGGGACGATCTTTCCGGCATCAACGGCGAGCTGCGTCCGGGAATCGTCCACCGCATCGACAAGGACACGTCGGGGCTGCTGGCCGTGGCGAAAAACGACTACGCCCACACCATGCTGGCCTCTCAGCTGAAAGACCACACCATGGCCAGAACCTACGAGGCCATCGTCTGCGGCGTTATGAAGGAAGACTGCGGCACCGTGGACGCGCCCATCGGGCGGCATCCCACGGACAGGAAGAAAATGTGCGTCACCCAGCGGGGCGGGCGGAACGCCGTCACCCATTGGGAGGTGGTGCGCCGCTACAAAGGCTATACCCACATCCGCTGCAAGCTGGAAACCGGCCGCACCCACCAGATTCGGGTGCACATGGCTTACATCGGCCATCCCATTCTGGGGGACACGGTTTATGGCCGCAAAAAGCCGGAGCTTGGCCAGAGCAGCCAGTGCCTCCACGCCGGGGCGCTGTGCTTTCAGCACCCAAGGGACGGACATCCGGTGATGGTTTTCGCCGAGCTGCCCCCCTATTTTCGGGATGTGCTGGATAGGCTGGAAAAGATGAAATAGGGAAGCTCTGATGAAATCGGCAAGAGCTGTGAGCGAGAGATTTTTCACCAGCCGAAGACGATTTATTCAGAGGTTCCATAGAAATCAGGAGAAAGCTATGGGAAAATTTTCGGATATCCTGCTCACCGCGGACTACGACCGGACGCTGACGGCGCCGGATTCCTCCATCCCGGAGCGGAATTTGGAGGCCATTCGCTACTTTATGGAAAACGGCGGCGCATTCACCGTCAACACCGGACGGAGCGTACCGATGACGCAGGTGTTTCGCGACCGCGTACCCGTAAACGCGCCGCTGCTGCTGTACAACGGCTCGGCGGCCTATGATTTGGCAGCGGGAAAGCTGCTGTTCTGCCATGAAATCCGGCTTGACCTGTGGCAGACCGTTCGGGAGTGCATGACCCTGTTTCCCGATCTGACGGTGGAGGTACAGGGGCTGGACGCACACTACCGGTTTACGGAAAATCCGGCCTGGGACGCATTCAGCGACCACAACCAGTGCGCTCACGGCCTCGCCAGACCCGGGGATGACCTTGGACCGTTTCTGAAATTTACGCTGTACGGGGAATTCCGGGACGTAACGGTGGCAAGCATGTTTGACGGCACCCCGGAGGAGGTTCGCCGGATGGACGATGCCGAGGCGCAGCTGAAGGCCCGGTTTGGCAGTTGCTGCGAGGTGTTCCGGGCGGCGACCCGGATCATCGACGTTCACGCCAAGGGCGTCAGCAAGAACCGCTCCGCCCGGGAGCTTCAGCAGCGGCTGGGGCGGAAAATTCTGGTTTGCATGGGCGACGCGGAGAACGACATTTCCATGCTGGAGGGCGCGGACTGGAGCTTCTGCCCGGCGGACGGCATCGTGGCCAATCGGTTCCCGAACGTGTGTCCCTGCGCCGACGGCGCCGTTGCGGACGTGATTTATGAAAAAATCCCGGAGATTCTGCGAACCAGCCCTTGACATCTTGGCGTGATTATGGTAAAATCCTATGGCTGAATCAGTCAGGTCATGGGCTTTTGCGGGTGTAGTTCAATGGTAGAACACCAGCCTTCCAAGCTGGATACGCGGGTCCGATTCCCGTCACCCGCTCCATAGAAATGCGCCAGTAGCTCAGCCGGATAGAGCAACTGCCTTCTAAGCAGTAGGTCGGGGGTTCGAGTCCCTCCTGGCGTGCCAGCTTTGCTCCTGGGAGTTCCTGGACTCGAACAGTTGAATTTGATATGCCGGGTTTCTCTAGACGTGGCTTTTCAGCAGAAAAGAATATGGTGGATATGGCCTAGTTGGCTAAGGCGTCAGATTGTGGCTCTGAAGATCGTGGGTTCGAGTCCCATTATCCACCCCATAAAAACAGCACCATCCAAAGGATGGTGCTGTTTTTATGGGGTGGATTGGGACTCGAAAGGCCGTTAAGAAAACATGCCAGTGGCATGTTTTCAGGCCGTGGGAGAGTCCCATGATTTCAAGACGCAGCCCGTAGGGCTGTGGGTTGAAATCATCCGTCTACCGCCGCAGTTCGTTCCAAGCTACCGTTCTCCAACCAGAAAAAATCCCCACCCCAGACGGCTCAACGCCATCCGGGGTGGGGACAACTATTCTGCGGTCACGCCTTCAATTCCGGAAGCCCCGCCACACTGGTCAGAAGGCTCAGAACTCCCGCCAAAGCGGCAGCCGAGCCAACCATGACCCAGTTCACGTCACCAAGCACCGCGGCGGTGCCGATGGTCGCAGCAGCGGTCTGCGCAACCGTTTTCAGCGCGCGTACCCCCGCGGCCTTCAACCATGCAATCACTTTTTCCCTCGTCATAATCATCCCTCCTGAAAAATTAGCCCAGCCCGATTTGCGCCAGGACGAACCCCACTGTAGCGGCGGCAACCGCCCAGATCAGCTTTTCCACAAATCCGTCCCAGCGCTTTCCGGGCTTTCCTTCCAGCGCCGTGACCTTCCCGTCCAGCCTGTCCACGGTATCCGCGACCTGTTCCTGCCTGCTGGCCATGACCTCCATGGAGGTTGCAAGCCGGTTTATCGCTGCGGTGGACGCCTCCACCTTATCCAGCCTGTGACTGTTGGATTTCGACCGTTCCTCCACGGCGGTCAGTCTCTGCTCATGTTCCAAATCCATTGAAAATTCCACTTCTCCTATCCGTTCCATCGGGCATATCCGGATCGCTTATCCACATGAATGCCCCAGCTGTACAGGCCGATTCCGCCTGTGTGTCCCATGACATCCTCCGCCACGGCTAGCATCTGCGCCGGACTTGCGGCGCTGTGCAGATCCGCCGCAAGCCCATACAAATGCTGGGAGTCGGACACACCCCCAACCTCCGCGTTGTGCGCCGCGCACCGCACGCCGGAACCGCCGCCGTCCACAATGGATATCGGGATGCCAAGCCTGTAGCGGATCTCGTCCACGGTACGCGCGATGGATTCCTGCGGCTCCACCGGGAATCCGCCGCAGCGGCCGCAGGGGCAGCGAAATTCGGCACGCTTGAAATACCGGATATCCTTCCACCAGTCTGCGCCGCCTGTCTCGGGGACATCCTGGGTGTGCCGGGGCGTCTCCCCGGAGGCGACCACCTCCCGGATACGCGCTTCCGTCCCGACGCCGAATATCCCGTCCGCCGTAAGCCCGTAATCCCGCTGGAAAGCCCTCGTGGCCGCCTGGGACATCTCCCCCCAGACGCCGTCAATCTCCCCTGCATAGTACCCAAGATACCCCAGCAGATGCTGCTTTTGCTTCGCCGTCAAAGGCCGCACCTCACGCTCTTACGCCATACAGCACGAACCGGCAGCCGGGATAAATCAGCATACCGGTTCCGCCGATGGAGGTAATGGGCTTCGCCCAAAGGGAATCGGTATAGTACCGCGAATAGACGCTGCTGGTAGCGCCGTAGGTGTTGTAGTCCTTGTCGGTGTCGTCACTCCAGCCGCCCGCCGGCGCGCGAAGCACGCACTCCACCATCTGCACGCCGGAAACGTCCACTTCGTAGACGCTGCCCGTACAGCTTCCGGTCTTGACCTTCGACCAGAGGCCGGTATACGCCGTCGGCCGGGGGCATTCCTCGGCTCTCCCGTTGAGCATGGCAAAGCTGTTGGTCGGGATGGTACTCGTGCCGGTATACTTGGGGAACTTCCCGCAGAGCCGGGCTTTCAGCAGGGCAAAGGGCTGTCCGCTCAGATCCTTGTCAATGGTCAGCACGTTGGTTTCTTCCGCGCCGTCGGGAATGACGATCTCTGCGATCTTCTCCCATTTCTCCGCCGCCCATTCGGTGGGTCTTCCGTCGGCATCCACGGCCTTGATCCGCACCAGCTGTCCCACCTCGGCCGATGCAACGCCAAGGGAAATGTCTGCGCTTCCGGTGTCGCCCTTCTGCCCGTCCGCGCCCTTGGGAATGCCCAGGTCAAGCAGTGGATTCTCCGCCGTACCGCCCATGCTGGCCGTCGCGTCGCTGCCCGCGGGAAGGGTCGTGACCGTGCCGATCTGAATGTTCGGGACTGTACCATCCGCCCCCCGGCTGGGCTTTCCGGTGTCGGTGTCCCCTAAGTACCAGTTCCCGTTTTCGCCGATGGTGGGGGTAATGCCACCCGAACCGGCTTCGGACGGATTTGCTTTCAGGTACTCCTCCACAAGTTTCTGCACTGTCTCCGCGTCCACCGCGTCACCGCTCCTCGCCAGAGCTTCGTTGATTGCCGCCACGAGATTGGATTTGACCTCTGAGTTCAGAGCATCCAAATCGCCGATCATGTCCTGAACCTGCGCCCAGACCGGCAGGGACGAATCGGTGGAAGCGTCACCGGAGGGGGTCGCCGCGCCCTGCACCACCCCAAGCTCCGTCCAGACGGTGGGGATCACCACATTGTTTTCCGCGTCCACGCCGTATACGCCCATGTAGAGTGTCACTCCCGCGCTGCTGACCGTTTCCGTCGGAATCGCCACTTCATTTCCGGCGTCCAGCACATCCTTCGTCACCGCCCCCCGGAAAACCACGGTTTTCCGAAGAGAATCCCACGCGGGATCCGTATATGCGACGGAAACCACCGCGCCCACGATCCCCCTGGGAACCGGCTCCAGACGCACAGTCTCACACCGGCACCCGCTGACCTGTACTTCTGCTATCTTCATTTCATCATCCTTTCTGCAAGACGAAACTACATCCTGCGACCTTATCCGCAAAAGAAGCAAATGTTGCACATAATACGATTTCTTCATAAAATGATTTCATCATTTTATGAAAGCCGTTACACGGCAGACCGCCTGGGCGGCGGTAAGAAATGTATTGACTTCGTTTTTTAGCGGCAGTGGCCGCTGGCCGCAATACTGCGGCCTAATAAAACGCTTTTAAGCGTTTTATTAAAAACTCGTATAAAAACTCGTATAAAGCGAAATGCGCGACGAAAAAAACCGCTGCCAAATGGCAGCGGGGCAGGAAAATCAATTCATAAGCACAAATTCCCGTGCGTGCTTATGCAGGCACATGTATGCCATCGGGAGGACGGACAGCAGGCAACCCGCGGTAAACACCAGATACAGCGGGAAAACGTCTCCCAGAACGCCGAAAATCACGGAGGACAGCGCGCACCCGCCGGTGGAGGCGGCGCTGATGAAGCCCAGAATCGCCCCCCGGTTTTCCTCCGGGAGCGCCAGCATCATCGACGCGTTGAAGACGCTGTTGCCCATCGCGTTGGCAAAGCTTGCCAGGAACATGCTCACACACATGACGGCGAAATTCTTTGTCAGATACGTCAGAATGAAAAATAGAGTCGCACTCAGAAAGCCGCCGCTCATGCCCCAGTACCGGGCCTTCGGCTTCAGCCGCACAACCCCCAGCAGGCATACGCACAGCAGCGACGCGGCGGTTTCCACGCTCATAAGATACCCGTACATGTCCACGGTAAAGCCCTTTTCCAGGGTAAAGGGCAGCATCAGCGTCATGGAGCCGGCGCTCAGAAGATTCAGAATCAGCGCGCAGGGGATGAACAGCTTCAGGTACCGGTTCCCGAAAATTTCCCGAACCGCCACGCGGAAATCCGAAAAAATCCCTCCAAGGGTGATTTTCTCCCCCTGATGCACGGTTTTCGGTACGGTGATGAACAGCTCGGTAAAGGCGGAAACCAAATAGCTGACGCCGTTGAGCAACACGATCAACGGCACCCCCAGGAACGCGACCAGCGCACCGCTGATGGCCTTGCCCACCAGATTGATAAACGAGTTCACGCCGGAAAACACGGACTGCCCCCGCACCATATCGTCATGGGGAATGATGTCCAGCATCAATGTGCTGACCGCAGGGGAGAAAAACACGGAGCAGGCCGAAGCCAGAAACGCCGCCGCCAGCACCACGGGGACGCTGAGGCTGTCCGCAAAGGCCAGAACCCCCAGCGCCAGCATAATCACGCCCCGCAGCGCGTCCATGCCCACGATGATCAGCTTACGGCTGCATTTGTCGATGATGCTGCCGCTGAAGGGCATGACCAGCATGGTCATGAACATGGAGATGGAGGACATAATGCCCATCAAGGCGCTGGAGCCGGTTTTCTCGTAGACCCAATAGCCGATGGCAACGCTGTAGAGGATATCCCCCAGGGAGCTGACGGCGTTGCCCTGGAGCATGAGGATGGTATCTTTGTTCCATAGTTTCCGCTTCATAAACGATTTCCTTTTCTGTTTGATGGGCTTACGATATCACGTTTCCCCGGTTGAATCCATAACTCAGAGGTTGATTCCCGGTTGAACCCCGGACAACCGGCGGTTGGGAAGCGGCCGGACAGGAAAACGCGCCCCCCACGCAGAAGGGGGCGCGTCGGTTACCTTATACACGTTTTTAATAAAACGCTGAAAAGCGTTTTATTCGGCCGCAGGATTGCGGCCAGCGGCCACTGCCGCTAAAAAACGAAGTCAATACATTTCTTACCGCCGCCCAGGCGGTCTGCCGTGAAACGGCTTTCATAAAATGATGAAATCATTTTATGAAGAAATAGTATTATTTCCCGTTCAGGTAGTCGGAAAGAACCTGAAAATACTTCATGTTCTGTACTTCCCGGGAATAGCTGATCTTGTTGGACACGATGGCATTGATGCGCTCTACGTAGCCGTCCTCAACTTCCGCGCCCTCGGCGGGGGTGAAGGTTCTGGACTCGGCTTCGTAGGTGCCTTTGTCGGTTTTCCAGCTGAACTCCGGCCAGAGAACCAGCGGCTCCGTATCGGAGAACACGTCCCGCCCTACCAGCAGCCGGGAGTCATAGTCCATACCGAAGAGGTTCGACAGCGTGGGCAGAATATCCAGGCTGTACACCGGCGTCTCCACCTTCAGATTCTTGTCCTCCAGGCAGCCGCTCCAGATGATCAGGGCGTTATTGTCCCTGGAAAACCGATTCATTTCCGTGACGCCGTACAGTTCCTTCAGGTAATTCTTGGCGTTTTTCCAGGTGGCGCTCCGCTCCAGACCGTAGGGATAGTGATCCGGGCTGATGACGATCACCGTGTCATCGGCAATTCCGGCCTCCTCCAGCTGACGAATCAGGGACTCCATGGCCTTTTCCAGCTCCAGCTGAGAGGCCAGATAGCACTTCACCGCCTCGGAGCCGTCATAATCCACAAGGTCGTAGTTTTTCCGGGACATGGCATTGTCCTTCAAGGAGTAGCCGCAGTGGCCGGAAACCGTCATGTAATAAATGCTGAAGGGCTGCTGGTCAATGTACTGGGGTACGGAAATGTCGATCATTTCCAGATCGCTTTCCGGCCAGACCGGGGTGATTCCCTCCAGACCGCCGTAGCGCGCCAGGAACCGGTCGTAGCCCAGCTTGGTGTGGGTCTTGTTCCGGTCATAGTAGTCCGCGTTGTGGTTGTGGTAGGCGGCGGAATAGTAATTCTGCTTCTGAAGCTGATGCCCCATGGTCAGGAACAGATCCTGATAGACAGCCTGCTTCATGCACATGCCCACGTCGGCCGGAACCAGACCGGTCACATTGGAAAACTCGCCGGTGGTGGTGCTGCCGCCCCAGGCGGGCTGATAATAGTCGGTGAACTGAATGCCCTTGGTGGCCATCCGGTACAGGGTGGGCGTCAGCTCCGGGTCGATGACCTGCTTGGAGAAAGCCTCAGCAGTGATGAGAATCAGGTTCTTTCCTGCGAACATGCCGGTGTATTCGTTTTTCTTGGAGGGCGTCAGGGAAGCTACATACTGACTGATGGCATTGATGTGGCTGTTTCCGGTGCTTGCGATCAGGGCGTCAAAGTCGATGTCCATCACGTTGTCGCCGTAGGCCGTCGGCTCCGTTTCCGCCGGGGCGGTCTCTCCCTCGGGGGTCGAAACCGCCGGGGGTGCTTCCGTAGGCGCAGCGACCGGCTCCACCACGAGGAATCCCGGCGTTTCCTCCGAGGACTCGCCGCCGTTGACCGCGTCCAGAGGGATGGCGATGTTCAATCCGAACACGCGGACGGCGCTGTCAAAATTATAGGCGTCGGAAAGCCGGGCGGCATCCGTCCCCACACCCCGGACAACGCCGAAGCCCAGCAGATACGCTGCAACGGCTCCCGCCAGCAGAAACCAGCGGATTTTCCACGTGGTCTTGACGGGACGTGCCAGCAGCGCATACAGCAGCGCAGGCAGCAGCATGACTAAGATTCGCCAGAAGCCGCTCAGAACCAGCGAAACGACCACGCCGCCGAAGTCCGTGGTGACGCCCTTCGCGCCGCCCAGCAGCATACGCATGGGCATGAAGCTCCGGTAGGCGTCGTTGACGAAGTATTCCACAATGTAGAGTACCGACACCACCGCCGCCAGCGCGACGGTGATCCATTTCCTCCATTTTTTATGGCCGATGAAGCCGGCGATCTGCCCCAGCAGCCCGCCAAAGCCCAGGGCGAACAGCACCACTGCGGCGAACCGGCCGAAGGAAAAACCGTCCATCGTCCACAGATGGAGCAGCACCTCGCAGTATACCACCGTCACCAGAGTAAACAGCCATCCGGGAATGGGGATGCTCTGTAAAACCTTTTTCCCTTTGCCGGGATCTTTCTTTATGGCACGCATTTTCTATGTTCTCCTACGATAGCGGAAATTTACTGGCCGTCGCCTGCGGGTCTCGGCTTGCGGCGGCGGTGATTGGGACGGCGGCGGGGTCTGTCGCCGACGGCTTCGGGATTCACGGCCGCGTCCTGGGTCGCAGGCTTGGCCTGCTCCGGCGCGGCGTCCTGGGTCTGGGGACGGGGCTTGCGGCGGCGGTTGCGGGAACGGGGCGCCTTCGGCTCCGGAATTTCGGCGGTCTCCGGCTTCTCGTCCACCGGGTCGTCCACGATCGTTTCCGTGCTGTAGCGGAAGCGAATGGGTTCCAGAACGGGCTTTTCCTCCGCCTGCTCCCGGCGGGCACGCTTGCCGCTGCCGGAAATGGGGGCAAGATCTGCGGGGATGGGGGGATCGTTCTTCCTGGCCTTGCCGCTGCGCAGAACCGCGATATCCTCATTGGAAAAAACGGAGATTGTCTCCGGATTATCCTCCATACGAACCTTCACCCGCTGGCGCAGCAGCTCCACCTCTACTACGGTTCCCCGACCCTCCGGGGTGTCCACGAAGGAGTCCATCCGGGGGCTGCTGCGAATCAGGTCTTCATAGGCGTCCTGCTCGTATTTCAGGCAGCACATGAGCCGCCCGCAGGTGCCGGAAATTTTGGTGGGATTGAGAGAAAGGTTCTGGGTTTTTGCCATTTTGATGGAAACCGGCTGGAAATCGTCCAGGAAGCTGGCGCAGCAGAAGGGACGCCCGCAGATGCCGAGGCCGCCCACCATTCTGGCCTTATCCCGGACGCCGATCTGGCGCAGCTCGATGCGGGTGCGGAACACCGAAGCCAGATTTTTCACCAGCTCCCGGAAATCCACCCGCTCGTCGGCGGTAAAGTAGAACAGAATTTTGCTTCCGTCGAAGGCCACTTCCGCGCTCACCAGCTGCATATCCAGCCCATGCTCCGCGATTTTCTGCTGGCAGACCTCGAAGGCGCGTTTTTCCTTCGCCCGGTTCTCCTGTATCGTTTTTTCGTCCTGGGGGGTAGCCCTGCGGAGCACCTTCCGCAGGGGCGCTACCACGTTTTTCGGGGGGATTTTGTGATTCCCGCCCACGCAGATGCCGAATTCTTCTCCCCGGGCGGTGTCGATGATGATGTGGTCGCCCTCCGCGAAGCGCTGGCCGTCAGGGGCGAAAAAGTAAATTTTCTGCCCGGGACGGAACTGGATGTCCACGACCTCCACGTCCGTCTGGGGCGCCATTTTGATTTGTTCTTCCATGAAATTTGCTCCTTAGTATCATACAGGATGCCCTATATGGCTTCCTGATTATTTCCAACTTATCGCAATGCCCAAACCAGCCAGCCGCACACGGCGGCAGGGGAGACGTTGCTTACTGTGTAATCCACCGCCTTTTGCAGGCACTGCACGGCGTTCAGCAGCTCCGGGCTGCTGCGGCTCTGGGCAAGTTTCCGGGACAGAGGCGACACCGCCCGGATGCCGCTTCGGCTGGCCAGGGCGCTTTCCAGCAGCTCCCGCCAGCTTTCCAGAATGTCCGCCAGGGCGTCCCGCTTCCACTTTTCCATGGACGTCAGAGTCTGCATCAGCCCCAGAGCGTCCCGGGCGGAAAACGCCTGGACAAAATCCCGGGTCTGCTGGGGCATCTCGCCGCCGCCGCTCAGAAGCGACATGGCCTGTCCCAGAAAGCCGCCGCTGCGGTCGATGGCGGCGGTAATGTCCTCGTCCTGCGCCTGGGGAAACTCCCGGCGGAGGTGGCTGCGGAGAACATCTTCCGGAAGCGCCTGCATAGTCAGCTCCGTACAGCGGGAGCGGACAGTGGGAAGCAATTTGTCCGGATTGTCCGTGAGCAGAAGAAAAACGCCGTATTTTGGCGGTTCCTCCAGAATTTTCAGCAATGCGTTCTGCCCGGGAAGCCCCATGTCCTGCGCTCGGGGGAACAGGTAAATTTTGTACTCCGATTCATTGGGCTGGATGTACACATCCGCCCGCGCCTGTCGGATCAGGTCTACCGTCACGGTCTTCTTTTCCGGGTCGTCCACGGTGATGAAGTCCGGGTGG
The DNA here is from genome assembly GCA_900546075.1 of uncultured Eubacteriales bacterium. GTDB lineage: Bacteria > Bacillota > Clostridia > Oscillospirales > Oscillospiraceae > Faecousia. Next base: position 17,446 of record URBH01000024.1, read on the forward strand.
CTGCCATCCATCACCTTGCGGCATGGGGTGCAGCGGCCGCAGGGCTTATCCTCGCCCTGGCAGAGAATCGCCGCCCCAAGCAGCCTTGCCAATGTGTGCTTGCCCGAGCCCTCCGGTCCGGAGATCAGGTAGAAGTGGGAGACATGCCCTTTGGCGAGGCTCCGGGTCAGATTCTGTTTCAGCCGGTCGTTTCCCAGCAGAGCGTCAAAGCCCACGGCTCCCATCTCCTTGAATTGTCTGTTGTCGCTTAGCCCCACAGCACGGACAGCATGGGGATGATCTGCTTCTTCCGGCTCATGACCTTGGGCAGGAAGACGGTGTTGTCCTTGGGAATGACGCTAAAGGCCTGACGAATGGTGTCGTCGTCGCCTACATAAAGGATCTGCGTGCCTTCCAGCAGCACGTCGGTGAGCATGAGGATCACCAGATCGAACATCTTTTCCTCGGCGGTCTTCTTCATCAGCTTCAGGAATTCGTCCTTGCGCTTGAGTACGCTGGGGCTGTCCACGCAGGTCAGCTGGGACACGGCCAGACTGTGTCCCGCAATGTGGAATTCCTTGTAATCCGTGAAGAACACTTCCTCGGCGGACTTGTTGTCCACGGCGGCGGAGAATATTTCATGCCCCAGCTCGTCCAGGGACACGTCGGCAATCCGCGCCATGCGCTCCGCCGTGCGGATATCCCGGGGGGTGCAGGTGGGGGATTTGAACATGACGGTGTCGGAGAGAATGGCCGCCGCCATCATGCCCGCCAGCTTGGCCGAGGGCATCAGTCCCCGATCCTGATACATTTCCGCGATGATGGTATTGGTGGAACCCACCGGCTCGTTGCGGACGTATATGGGGTTGCCGGTCTGAATGTCCGCCAGCCGGTGATGGTCGATAATGGCGAGGATTTCCGCCTCCTCCAGACCGGGGACGGACTGGGAGGCCTCGTTGTGGTCAACCAGAACCACCTGCTTGCGCCGGGGGCGGAGCAGATGATACCGGGTCAGAATGCCCACAACCTTTTCATTGCTGTCGAGAATCGGGTAGCTGGGGTGGCGATACCGGAGCACCATATCCCGCACGGTGTCCACCCGGTCGTCCAGATGGAAGCTGACCACGCCCTGGGTATTGCAGATCCGCCCCACGGGGATGGACTGGAAAATCAGCCGCGCCGCCCGGAAGGCGTCGTAGGGGGTGGAAATAATGCAGGTCTTTGTGGGCAGGGTGCGCAGCTCCTCCGAAATCTCCGTCTGGCACAGCACCAGACAGCTGACGTTCAGCTCCAGCGCCCGACGGATCATGTCCGGCTGGTTGCCGCACAGTACGATACTCTGCCGGGAATGGAACAGCAGATTCTCCCGGCTCTGGGGCAGGGCGATGGTGACCTCCCCGGAGATGGTGTCGGTGTTTTCCCCCGCGTCGTTGAGAATTTTGCCCTCCAGGACGGAGATGGCGTTGAACAGCGGCACTTCCTCCAGCACGCCGGAATTGGTGCGGGACATGTTGTAGTCGGCAATGTCCGACCGGGACAGCACGCCGTACAGAGTGCCGTCCTCGTTGACCACGGGGATGGAGGCGATGGCGGGGTAAGCCTGGAACTCATCCCAGGCGCGTCCCATGGTCACGCCGCCGCTTAAAATGGGAGGCTTGTCAAAATCCAGATCCCGCACCTGGTTATACAGGTCGGTGATGCGCTTCGGAGGCTGAGCGCCGAACCGATCCAGCACGATCTGGGTCTCGTCGGAGACACGCCCCAGGCAGGCCGCTTCATACTCCCGCTCCCCGCAGGCGTTGCGCAGCGCCGCGTAGGAAATGGCTGCCACGATGGAGTCCGTGTCCGGGTTCCGGTGGCCGGTAACATAGATGGGATCCATAAGGTAACCTCCTTACTTTGTCGGGAAGGGTCAGACGGTGACCTCTCCCGCGAGATTCTGGCTGAACAGCCCCGAAACCTGCGCCTGACCCATGCCCTGACCGATCGCCCACATGAGCTTGGTCATGGCGGCCTCGGAGGTCATGTCCCGGCCCTGAATGACGCCCAGCTCCAAAAGCTTGCTGCCCACCTGGTACACCTGCAAATCGGCGCTGTCGTACAGACATTGGGTGGTCACCACCACGCTGACGCCGTCCTCCACGCACCGGTGGATGCCCCGCAGCCCCCGGTGCAGCACGTTGACGCCGCCGAGACCGAAGGCTTCGATGACGATGCCCTTGTAGCCCATGGCCGCCAGCATGTCGAAAACAGCCGGGTTCAGTCCCGGGGTGAGCTTCAGGAGGAAAACCTCCTTGCTGATATCGGAAAGGAGCCTGCTTTCCCCGGTTCGCCGGGGCAGCACGTCGGCGTCCACCACCAGCCCCCGGTTGCTGACCAGGGCGGCATACCGGGCGTTGACGCTTTCAAAGGCGGAAATGCCGGACGCCCGCACCTTTACCGCCCGGCAACCCAGCATGACCTTCCGGTCAAAGGCCAGAAACACGCCGGGCGCGCCAGAAGCCGCCATGGCGAAGGCGGTGCGCAGGTTGTCCGGGCCGTCGCTGAGCATGTCCGTCAGGGGCAGCTGAGAGCCGGTGAACACCACCGGGATATCAATATTGGGCAGCATGAAGGTCACGGCAGAGGCGGTATAGGCCATGGTGTCGGTGCCGTGGGAGACCACAATCCCGTCGTAGCCCGCCCGATCCTCAAAAATGTGCCGGGCGATCAGCTGCCATTCCTCCGGACGGATGTTGGAGGAATCCAGACAGATCACGTCCTTCACGGAGATGTCGTAATAGGTACGCAGCTGTTCCAGCTCCCGCTCCATCACCTCGGAGCGCCGGGGTTCCAGCCCTTCCCCGCCGGGAACGGACGCAATGGTGCCGCCGGTGGTGAGAAGAAGGATTTTTTTCTTTGCAGTCATTGGCGACCTCGCACAACAGTTTGGTTGCGAAAGCCCAAAAACGGAGGAAAAATATCCCTCCCGGGGCAATCTGCTACTATTATACCTTCCCATGGGGAAAATAGCAAGAAAAATAACACCCCGGAAGAAATCTCCCGGGGTGCAGATTATAACAATCAGTCAGCGACGTAGGGCAGCAGGGCGATCTGACGGGCGCGCTTGATGGCGGTGGTCAGGTCACGCTGGTGAGCGGCGCAGGTACCGGTGGTACGGCGGGGCAGAATCTTGCCGCGCTCGGACAGGTAACGGCGGAGCTTAGCGGTGTCCTTGTAATCGATGCTGGTCACCTTATCCACGCAGAACGCGCAAACCTTCTTGCGCTTACGCGGACGCATACGCTGTTCGTTAGCCATGGTGTTTCCCTCCTTGTAAGTCTTAGTAGAAAAGTCAAGAAAATTTTAGAAGGGCAGCTGGGCGTCGTCGTCCTCCAGCATCGCGAAGTCGGATGCGGGAGCAGCGGCCGGGGCGGAATATCCGCCGCCGTAGCTGGGTGCGGGCGCGGGGTTGCCGGTATAGCCGCTATTGCTGCTGCCATAGCTGCTGTTATAGCTGGAAGCTCCCTCGTTGCCGCGCTTGCTTTCGCCGAAATAGACGTTGTCCGCGACAACCTCGGCGGAACGGCGCTTGTTGCCTTCCTTGTCGGTCCAGTTGCGGATCTGGAGCCGACCGGAAACCACGATCATGGAACCCTTGGTGAAATACTTGGAGACAAATTCTCCCGTCTGACGCCAGGCAACACAATCGATGAAGTCGGTTTCCTTTTCGCCGCCGTCTCTGCCGCCGAAGTCACGATCGACAGCCACGGAAAAGCTGGCAACGGCGATGCCGCTGCCGGTACGGCGAAGCTCGGGGTCACGGGTCAGGCGACCCATGATGACAATGTGGTTCAGCATAAATTACGCCTCCACAGCGGTGGTCAGGCAGCGCATAACGCCTTCGGTGATCTTCATAACACGCTCCAGCTCCGCGGGGAACTCGGGCTTGCTCTCGAAGTTCATCAGGACGTAGTAGCCCTCGGCCATGTCGTTGATGGGATACGCCAGACGGCGCTTGCCCCACTCATCGACAGAAGCGAGAGTACCCTCCGCCTCCACCATTGCCTTGAACTTTTCCACAAGTGCTGCGGTACCCTCCTCGCCCAGGGTCGGGTCGATGATGTAGAGCACCTCATACTTACCGGTGATCTTAGCCATGTTGATTGCACCTCCTTTTGGACTTTTGGCCCCCGGACGCGCCGGGAGCAAGGATATGTCCGCATTCGCAGACCAGTTTAGTTTACAGGAAAACGGCAGAAATGTCAAGGATTTTTTGAAAAAAACAGAAAATCCTCCGGGAATTTCTGCCCACGCTTCCCTCTGGAATAATGGGGTTCAATGACACCCGTCCATTCCTCCCGGGGAATGATCTCGTCCATGATTTCCAGAAATTCCTACCGCTTGGTTTTCATCTTACGGAAGCCGTATTCCATGCCGGTAACGGTATCTTGCTTCATGGATGCCCCCCTCTTTGATGTGATCGTGCATGATAATACCATTTATAGTATGAGGGGTACATATGATTTTTTATCGCGTAGACCCTCTTACGATCACATTAGAGGTGGTGATATAGGTCTGAATCTGCATATTGGGATGGCGCATGATGTCTGTCAGAAATTTTGCCGCCTGGGCGCCCATGTCCCGGACATTGATGTCCACCACCGTCAGCGGCGGTTCGATAATCTGGGAAAAGGGGAAATTGTCAAAGGCCATAACGCCGATATCCTTCGGAATGCGAAGTCCCTTCTTTGCGACCGCGTCCACACAGCCAAGGGCGATGTAATTGTTGGCGCAGATGATGGCGTCCGGCAATTCTTTCTGACTCAGAAGATTTTCCACCATGCGGAAGCCATCCGCCCGGGTGGATTCCCCGAGCCAGATGTATTGGTCTTCCAGCTTTGCCCCGGCGTTGGACAGCCCCTGTTTCACGCCCTGCAACCGGAGAGCGGAACCAAGATCGTAGGATTTTCCGCCGATAAAGGCAAGCCGTTTATACCCCCGCGACAGAAGAAAGCTTGCGGCGACCGTGCCGGAATACGTGTTGCTGTTGTCGATCCAGCAGACCTGACTGTCAAAATCCGGTGCGCCCAGAACAATGTGGGGGAACTGCAGCCGGGTGAGCACGGCGGCCAGAGGATGGGACATGACGCCCACATGGACGGCAATGGCGTCCGCGCTGCGGCGGGAAATGATCTCCTCCGCAATGCCGCAGGCAGAGGTCGCATCCGCACCCCGCAGGATCAGCCGGTACCCCCGTTTGCAGAGCGCTTCCTCCAGACCGGCAATGATTTCAAACATATGAGGATTCTGAAAAGCGGCGTTAGGGGCAAGGTTTGCCAGCAAAACAACCGTGTGATTGGAGCCGCTGGCAAAGCTCTGGGCATTGGCGTTGGGATAATAATTCATCTCCCGCATGATGCCGCGAACGCGTTCGGCCGTCTTTTCGGAAATGCTGTAATGTCCGTTCAGAACCTTGGAAACAGTGGAGATCGAGACCCCCGCCGCCTCGGCTACATCCTTAATGGTTACACCCATCCTTCTTCACCACCTTCGTTCCAGTATAGCATAGTTTTCCCCGGCCTGAAAGGGTCGGGGAAAAATTTATCGATAAGTTATGCAAAATCCGCCGGGGGACAGGATGCCGTCCTGGAAGCCCTCTGCCCAATACAGCGTTTCCCCGGATTGGGGAATTGCGGCAGCGGTGTTTCCTGCGTTGATGCAGACCGTCACAGACGCCGCCCCGGTATCCCTGCGGAAGCAGATTGCGCGGCTGCCCTCCTCGGCGGACAGCATTTGAAAAGCGCCATCCCGCAGGGGAGACAAGGCGTGCCGCATGGCGATGGCTTTCCGGAAAAATCCCGACAGCGCCATATCGCCGCCCTTCCATGGCATGGGGGCGCGGTATTCTTCCTCCCGGATGCCCTGAACGCCAAGCTCGTCTCCGTAAAAAATGGTGGGCATTCCCACAAAGCACATCATAAACAGGAACGCAAGACGGTAGCTTGCGGTATCCCCACCGCACAGGGACAGAAAACGGCTGACGTCGTGACTGTCCAGAAGGTTCAGCTGCGCCGGGAGCATTTGCAGCCGGTAGCGCATGAGCATATCCGTAATGCGCCCGGAAAAGGCCGCCGCGTCAATGCGCTTTTCGGCGAAAAACGCGCAGCAGTGCTTCCGGAAGTCGTAGTTCATGGTGGAGTCGAACATATCTCCCTGAAGCCAGTGCCCGGCGCTTTCCCATACCTCGCCGATCAGCAGCGCCTCCGGGTTTTCGCCTTTGACCGCGCTGCGGAACGCCCGCCAGAAGCCGTCGTTGACCTCGCTGGCCACGTCCAGCCGCCATCCGTCAATGCCGTATTCCCGCACCCAGTAAGCGCCCACGTCACAGAAGTATTTCTGCACCTCCGGGTTCGCGGTATTCAGCTTTGGCATCATGCGTTCATAGGCGAAACAGGCGTAGCCGGGAATTTCCTCCGGGGTTTGGGGACGATGCACGGGGAAGGTCAGGCCGTAGAACCAGTCTTTGTAACGGGACTTCTCCTGATGTTTAACCACGTCCTCAAAGGCGAAGAAATGCCAGCCGCAGTGGTTGAACACGCCGTCGATAATAACCCGGATGCCGGAAGCGTGGAGTGTATTGACCATATTCCGGAAGGCGTCATTTCCGCCGAAGCAGGGGTCAACATGGTAATAGTCCAGCAGATCGTACTTGTGGTATTCTCCGGCGGTGAAGATCGGATTCAGATAAACGCAGTTGATACCCAGCGCTTTCAGATAATCCACATTCTGCGCAACCCCCTCCAGCGTTCCGCCAAGCTTTCCCCGCACGGTCTGCTGTCCAAAACGCTGTGAATGAGACTGCCCGGAAATTTCGCATCTGCCGGAGGCGAAGCTGTCCGGGAAAATGTTGTATACAACGGCATCCTTCACCCACGCCGGCACGCGGGCAATGTCACTGCGGTGGTTGAAGGGAAGCTTGAAATATTCCGAACGATCCTGCGCGAGCCGGTCGGTAAAGAGATTGCTGTAGTACAGCGTCGTCTCCGCACCGTCGTCCAGCTGAAAGTAGTAATAGACCCGATTATAGGGGCTGTCCACAATCACCTGCCAGTAGTCGTGACAGGCGTCCGACAGAATCTTTTCCATGGGGACGGAGGTAAACAGAATCGGATTGACCCGGCACGCGGTGTCGGCGTAGAAAAGCGTTACCCGTTTCATGTCCCCCTTGGCGCAGCGCAGGCGGTAAACGATATGGCGCTCATCCAGTCCGCAGCAGTATTCCGACATGGGAATGTGCAAAACAGCGTCCAGCTTCATCCCTTGACACCTCCAGCTGTCAGCCCGGAGGTCATGTACTTCTGGCACAGGAAAAAAATCACCAGCACCGGCAGAGATACGGTAACGGCCGCCGCCGCGAATACCGGCCAGGAGCCGGTCATCTCCGTTGCCTGAAGGGCGTTCAGCCCGGCGGCCAGGGTATACTTGCTTTCTCCGGTCAGGAAGGTCGTTGCGTAGATGTATTCGTTCCACACATAAATCAGCACCTGGAGCGCTGTGGTGATGATGCTGGGCTTTGCCAGGGGCATGACGATTTTCAGGACGATCTGCCCGTCGGAAGCGCCGTCGATTCTGGCAGCCTCCTCAATTTCCGTGGGGATGGTGTCAAAGTAGCCCTTGGTGTTCCACAGGCTGAACACCGCCATGGTTCCGGTGTAAACCAGAATCAGCCCCAGCCGGGTATTGACCAGCCCCATCGGCCGCAGCAGACGGTAGATCGCGAACATGGACAGAATCGCCGGGAAGGAATTCAGCAGTACCAGACACCTGAGAATGGATTTTCTTCCCGGAAAGCGGCGGCGGGAGAAGCAGTAGGCCGCCGGAACCGCCACCAGCAGGGACAGGAATACGGTCACAGCTGCCAGAAAAACGGTATTCCGGAACCAGAGCGTGATATTCTCCCCAAAGAGGACTTCCCGGTAGTTTTTCAGGGTGAAATTCTTAGGGATAAAGGAAAAATCGGAGCTGAGCAGACTGTTTGACCCGTTAAAGGAGACGCTCAGGGCATAGAGAATGGGGATCAGCGTCAGAAAGCACAGCGCAATGAAAAAGACATTCAGCGCCGTCAGCCCAACGCCCTCCCGCCATCTGCGTTTCGTCATCAGGCATCCTCCTTCAGCTGGAATTTTGCGGAGAACAGGAGCAGAAGTGCAAAAATAATCATGGAAATTGCCGAGGAATAGCCGTAATTGTTGGTGATAAACGCATTTTCGTAGGCGTAGGTCAGAATGGTGTGGAACCCGGAGCCGGTTTTCGCGCCGGCCTGCTGCGTCAGCAGGTAGACGACGTCGAACTGCTTGAAGGTCGTGAATACCGTGATAATCACCGCCGGGGCAATGATGGGACGCATGGCGGGGACGGTAATGTACTTTGCCCGGGCAAAGACGCCCGCACCGTCCAGAATGGCGCTTTCGTAGTAGCTTTTGTCAATGCTCTGCAAGGCACCGTCCATAATCATGATCATGAAGGGCAGCGCCAGCCACAGATTGACCACCGTGCAGCTCAGAAACGCCGACACGTCGGAAGAAAGCCACCTGACCGCCGTAAGCCCCAGCTTGTCCATCCACTGATTCAGCAGGCCGAACTGGGTGTTGAACATCCCGGTTTTCCAGAGCAGAATCCCCACATATCCGGGCATCGCCCAGGGAAACATCAGCACCGTTTTGTAAAGCTTGCGCAGCCGGAGCTTTTCGATATTCAGAAGGTTCGCCAGCAAAAAGGCGATGACCAGCTGCAAAACCATGCTGACGACCGTCCAAAGGATCGTTGCCAGCAGTGCGGACAGGAAGCCGGAATCGAACACGAACAGCGCCCGGATGTAGTTATCCAGTCCCACCAGAGTGAAGTCAAACCAGTGGTAGACATTCATATTGGTCAGGCTAATATAGAAGGTGTAGAGAATGGGAAATACCACCATCAGCCCGATCAGCAGCAGGGAGGGCGCTGAACAGGCGTAGGAGCGTATCCACTCCTTCCGTTTCTTTTTCTCCATGGCGTACTCCCTTTATTTCATTCCCGCGATCAGGCTTTCCGCCTGCTCTTCGGCTGAGCGGAAGCTGGAGGGAATATCCTTGCCGGACAGGTTCACATCGGTCAGGAGGTTACTGACCACCGTCCACATGACGTCCATTTCGGGGATGTTGGGCATGGGAACGGCAATTTCCGCGGTTTGCCGCATGGCCTGCACCAGCGCGTCCTCCGCGACGCGGGCGTCTTCATAGCAGCTGCCGTTTGCCGGGGCGCATCCGCTGGCCAGCGCCAGAGACGTGCCGATCTCCGGTTTTGCCAGAGCCGCCAGCAGCTGCTTTACCGCCCCGGTTTTCCGCTCCGCGGCAGCCTTCAGAACGTGAACGCCCTGCACGCCGGAATAGGGGGCCAGGGCAAGACCGGTCTCGTCCACCGTCGGCATGGGGGCAATGCCCAGATCAATTCCGGCTTCTCTGGCAGAGGGAACCATCCAGGGGCCGCCGATGGTAGCGTCCGCTTTTCCTTCCAGAAACAGCGTGTTGACGGTATTGTATTCTGTCTCCCCCGGCATCAGCTTTACGAATTTCAGGTGGTAAGCAAGCGCATCCTGCACGGCCTGCGCGTCGGGGAATGGGGTGCCGCTGCTGTCAATGATGGAGCCGCCGAAACCGTGGATCCACGCGGCGGAATAGTAGGCGGTGCTGTGCTGCTCCACGAAGCCGTAGCGCCCCCGGCCGGTATTGTTCTCCATATAGGCATACAGCGCTTCCGTTGTGGCGGGAACCTCGTTATCCTGCATATAACGGCGGTTGTACATGAACAGCAGCGTTTCAAAATACAGCGGCAGCTGGTACAGGGTGTCTTTGTAGGTGGCCGCCTGAAGGGTCATGGGCAGAAAGTTATCCAGCGTCCCTTCTTCCAGCAGCGGCTCCACCGGCGCCAGGATCCCCATTTCGGCAAAAACGCCGATTTTATCGTGGGCGAACAGGAAAAGATCCGGAGCGGCGGAGGGGTCATTGCCCACCAGCTTCAGAGAATCGGTCAAGCTGGTTTTCTTTTCAAATTGGATGTCCAGCTCCGGTACGGCCTGCGCCAGATAATCGGAAAGGGCAGTGATCACCGCGTCTTCCTTGTCATGCCAGATGACCAGCTTATTTACGTCCGCGCTGCCCGTTTTGCCGCCGCAGGCGGTCAGGCTCAGCAGCATCGCAAAGCATACTATCACAGTGAGAAACCGTTTCATAAAAGCCTCCTTGATAGACCGTCAGCGGGTACACGGCTGACGTGTACCCGCCGGGGATACGATTGAGTGTTTCAGCGCTTTTTCTTCTTTGCCAAGATTGCCGCGCCGCCGCCAAGAAGGACGACTGCGGCGACAACGCCGACGATCACGCCGGTATTGCTGCTCTTAGCCGCTTCCTGAGGTGCTTCCGTGGAAGCGGGGACGGTCGTCTCGGCCGCAGGCTCGGTGGCTGCGGCATCCTGTGCAGGCGCCTCGTAGAATACCTGGGCGTTTTCGGCATCCGTCACCACAACCCAGACCTCCTTGCCGGCCTCGACGGACAAATCCGTGGTCTGGACGGCACCTTCGTTGGCGTTGATGATTACGGAGTTGATCCAGCCGGGAACCTGAATGTTGTACCAATCGCCGTCCTTGGTCAGCGCTTCGCCCGGCCAGGAAGCAAAGGCGTTGGTGCCGTCCGGCGCGGACCATGCCCAGCAGCTGGGGTCAGCCCAATCTGCGGGAACCTGGGCGTGTACGGTCACGTCCTCCACGGCCTTGTCGGGGTCTTCGTAGCTCAGATCGTAGGTCAGGTCCTCGTAGACGGTGATCCACAGCTCCTTCCCCTCAATGCTGACGTCCTCGGTCTGGACGGTTCCTTCGTTGCCGTTGATGATCAGGGAGTTGACCCAGGTGGGGGCTTTGCAGGTGAACCAGCCGTTGTCCCCCTCCTGCATGGCCTTGCCCGGCCAGCTTTCAAAGGCGTTGGTACCGTCTGGCGCCGACCACGCCCACAGATTCACGGTTTTCCAGGACAGGGGAACATAGGCGTGAACAACAAACTTTTCCACATACGCGGGAATTTCGCCCCGCAGCTGCGCCTCGTAGGAGACGGAGGCAGTCAGATCTTCCGCGACCGTGATCCACACTTCCTTACCGGCCTCTACCACGATGCCTTCGGTCTGGACAGCCGCATCGGTGCCCTGATTGGCGTTTACGATGACATTCTGGACAAAGGCGGGGACATAGGTGTAATACCAGCCCTCGGCCAGAGCGTCCATTTCCTCGCCGGGCCACGCCGCAAAGGCGTTGGTGCCGTCATCCGCCCAAGCCCACAGATTCGGGACGCCCCAGTTCTCCGGAACCTGGACGACCACGGGGATCATGGTTTCGTCCGCGCTCTCGTCCGCGAAAGCCGTCATGGACAGCATTCCGAGAAGCAACATGACGGACAGCAAAACAGCAAACATCTTTTTCATGGTTTAACCTCCTGTTTTTTTGTTGGTAAGCCCAATATAGCATCTGTTTTTCCAATCGTCAACGCCGGATTGCGAAAGTAATTTCTCTGCGGCATATTGTGGATTTGCTGCAATTTAGTTAGGGAATTTTGTTTAATACATATGAAATCGCCGCTGATTACCGGAGGATTGAACCACGAATCACCGACATATTCTCTGCCAAAAAGGAAAATGCTTTCTCAATTTCTCGGCAACGGTCTGCCACGTCCGCGCACAGCGGCGCCGGACGGCCGGGGAATCAGGATATTTCCGGTTTAGAGGCGTTTTCCGAAGCGTATTTCCCTGGCAAGTCCCTCTTGATTTCCTATAAACCTTGCTGTATAATAGGAATTAAAGAATCCTATCTGGAGGAACCTGTTATGTTGATTTCCACAAAGGGGCGGTATGCCCTGCGCGTGATGATAGACCTGGCCGAGCATCGGTCGGGGGAGTTTATTTCCCTGAAAGAGATTGCCCAGCGGCAGGAGATTTCCGAGAAATATCTGGAAAGCATCATCCGGATGCTGGTAAAGGCGAAGGCCGTGGAGAGCCTGCGGGGCAAGGGCGGCGGATACCGGCTGACGAAAAAACCCGAGCAGTACACGGTGGGCAGCATTCTGCGGCTGACGGAGGAATCCCTCGCCCCGGTATCCTGTCTGGAGGAAAACGCCGGAACCTGCTCCCGATCGGGGCAATGCCGCACGCTGGCGCTGTGGCAGGGATTGGATAAGGTGATTCAGGATTACCTGGAAAGCGTGACCCTTGCCGATCTGATCGAGCAGTGTCCCGCGGGAGACGACTACGTAATATGAAGGCAACACCGCACAATTGCGTCTGCGAGTCTCAGCCGTCTTTT
>URBH01000025.1 GCA_900546075.1 uncultured Eubacteriales bacterium
GCAATGCCCTCTCAGTCACCTTCGGTGACAGCTCTCCCGGAGGGAGAGCCAAGGGGGTGCGTATGTTGGAACGGGAAATGGAGCGTATCCGCATCGATATGCTCCATTCCCTGTTTTACGGCCACTCCGCAAACCTGTGCAATGCTTTTATTCTTCCTCCGGCGGCTGGGTTCCCTTTGCCAGCGCGATAATGGCTCTCGCCAGTTCTCCGGCGGCGGTCAGCGCCTCGTCGTGGGAATTTCCGGCCGCGCCTACCTCGATCAACAGAGCGCCGGGGGACAAGTCCTCGTTAAACCGCTGACCGCGCAGCTGTAACGGACGGGTGATTCCGGGGCAGGCCGTTTCCAGCTGGGCGTGGAGCTTCAGCGCCAGGGAGAGATTTTCCTCCCAGGTGTCGTAATTCGTGCCGACGACGATCATCAGCTGGGCGCTGTCCCGGCCGTCCACCTGGGCGAGGGTGCGCATCTGGCTTGCCCCGCCGGAGGCGTCCCGGTGGAGGTCAAGCACCATCTGAATCGTGGGGTATTCCTTCAGCAGCTTTTGGATGGACTTCCGGGCGTCTACATAGGAGCCGTTATAGGACGGGTAGTCGTGGAGGGACGTGTCCTGGATGGCGACAATGCCGTTCTCCCCCAGAAGCGCCTGCACCCGGCGGCCGATGGAGAGCATGTTGTAATTGTCGTCCAGAGTTCGGTAGGCGGAGGTTTCGGTGTAGGCTTCGCCCCGGCGGGTGTAGCTTTCCGTGGAGTGGGTGTGGATGATCAGCACCGTGGGCTTTTCGCCGGTCAAGTCCCAGCTCAGCGGCTTCTCCATCAGCGCTCCGATATCCGGGCTGACGGAACAGGCGTAGTACAGCTCTACCTTTTCCGGGTCAGAAAAGGACGGAAGGGGCGGCTCGGTGGGCTGCGGTGCCGCAGGGGGCGGAGATTCCACGAAATCCACCGAAAAAGCCTCCTGAGACGGCGAAAACCGGACATCTCGTCCGGTTTCTAAGTAGATCAGGAAGGCGGCGGTATCCGGGCTTGTCAGCCAGGACAGAAGCTTCTCAGGAAACCCCGAAGCAAACAGCCGGAGGGTCAGGGCGCAAAGAATTGCTGCCGCGCCCACCCGCAGCGCTCTGCTGCCCATACGCCGCCCTCCTTACGTAAAGAAATGTCGAAAAACCTCGTCAGCGTCGAAAAATGACGGCGAAAAATTTATCTGCCGCTTCCCGGCTTCCACTTGGGTCTGGAACGCAGCTCCGCCCGGAGACTGCGGAAAAATTCCGTCAGCAGCGCCCCGCACTCGGCTTCCCGGACGCCGGTTTCCACTTGCGGGTGGTGATTGAATTCCATGGAAAACAGACTGCATACCGAATTCACCGCGCCGCACTTCCGGTCGGAGGCGCCATATACCACCCGGGGAATCCGGGCGTTGATAATGGCTCCGGCGCACATGGGGCAGGGCTCCAATGTTACGTACAGCGTACACTCCCACAGCCGCCAGCCGCCCAGATGCCGGCAGGCTTCCCCGATGGCCTCTATCTCCGCGTGGGCGAGGGCGGACTTGTCCGTCTCCCGGCGGTTGCGTCCCCGGCCGACGACGGTGTCCCCCCGGACGATCACACAGCCCACCGGCACCTCGCCGTCTGCCGCGGCCTCCCGCGCCAGGGTCAGCGCTTCGTCCATAAAATAGGCGTCCTCCATGACGATCCCTCCTTTGGTTCCGTATGATAATCATAACGAATTCAGGCGGGACAGTCAATGGGAAATCGTCACGCATCCATCAGCATGGCGGCAAACAACACTGCCAGCTCCTCCCGGGAAAAAGGACGCTCCCGGCGCTGCTCCAGCCGCTGGTCTGCGGCGCGGATACGACCCAGCAGCATTTTCTCCAATTCTTCCCGCTCCTTTTCCGCCGGGGTTCCCGTGAGCAGATAGTCCGTGGTGACCCCCAGCTCCCGGGACAGCCTGACCAGGGTCTGCATGGACGGCTCCCGCCGCTCCTGCTCGTACATTCCCAGTGCGCTCGGACTGACTTGCAGACGCTGTGCCAGCTCTGCCTGACTTAATCCCGCCTCCCGGCGCAGCGCCGCAATTCGGGTTCCCAACATATGACCACTTCTTTCTTGTTATTGGTTAGCGCAAGGATACCACAAAAAAAGTGAAAAAACAGGGGAATAAAGACGCCTACACATTTCGACGGACATTACACGCAGTGTGTGGTATTCTGTTTTCATGGAAATAGCTGGGAAATTATGCGAAAAAAAGAATGCCGATTTCGACAGGTTATTGCCAAAATTATTTACGAAAGAGGTCGATTCTTATGATCCGGTTCTTAGAACCCATGCTGTACATAGACGCCCAGGCGGAAATACCGGTGTGTCTGTGTGAAAAATGCGGCGCGGAATGCTACGCGCCGGAGGGCGTCTGCCGCAGCTGTGAAGGAGATACGCCATGACGCTGGTAGAGCTGAGCGTGTGCTATGAGGAGGCCGCCGTTCCTCTGCGCCGGCGGCTGCGGGAGCTTCGGATGCTGCTGGCGGCGACGGACGACCCGGAGGAGATTTGGCGCTATAAGCGCCGCATTGCGGAACTGACCCCCATGCTGACCCAAATGAACGAACTGGCGGAGCTGACAGCCCACTACTACGACAGGGGGTACTACCGGAATGAAAAATATACTGTATGAGGGCTATCTGGGCCCCCGGCTGCCCCGGGAGGTGCAGCTGAAGCGGGTGCAGCGGGTGATGCAGGAGGAGCTGACCCCCTTGCAGCGGGAGACCCTCATCGCCTTTTACTTCCAGGAGCAGACCCTGACCCAGATCGCCGCAGACAGGGGCGTGAACAAAAGCACCGTCTGCCGGACGCTGAAACGGGCAGAGGACAAGCTCAGGCGGTATTTGAAATATTAGAAGCGACCGGAGCCGTACTGCGCAGTGCGGCTCCGGTTTCTATGGCAACACCGCACAATTCGGCAAGAAGACTCAGCCAGGATTTTTGCTCCAATTCAAAGTTTGAAAAATGGAGGAATACTGTATGTATTTCCCATTTTTCAAACTGAAGAAGTGGGGCAAAAAGACGGCTGAGACTCGAAGACGCAATTGTGCGGTGTTGCCCTATATAGGATAAAGGCCGTTGGCGCGATTCCCTGCGCCAACGGCCTTTGTCAAAATAGGTTATCTCTGAATCCGTCCGGAGCCGTCGCCGCTGGCGAGCTTTTCCACCTCGGGAACGGTGACCATGTTGTAGTCGCCCTCGATGGAATGCTTCAGGGCGGATGCCGCCACCGCGAACTCCACCGCCGACTGGGTGTCCTTGCCGTTCATCAGGGAGTAGATCAGGCCGCCGCCGAAGCTGTCGCCGCCGCCGACCCGGTCGATGATGTGC
Source organism: uncultured Eubacteriales bacterium (assembly GCA_900546075.1). Taxonomy (GTDB): domain Bacteria; phylum Bacillota; class Clostridia; order Oscillospirales; family Oscillospiraceae; genus Faecousia. The sequence continues at coordinate 3,368 of URBH01000025.1, forward strand.
AGGTCGTACTTCTTGGAGAAGCAGTACTCGTCCTTGGCTACGTTGTAGAGCATGGCGCTCCAGCCGTTGTCAAAGGCGGAGTGGCTTTCCCGCAGGGTGATGGCCACCATCTCGAAGCCGAACTTGTCCGCCAGCTGCTTGGCAACGGACTTGTAGCCCTCGTGGTTCAGACTGCCGCCGTAGATGTCGGTGGCCTCGGCCTCGATGCCGAACACGTCCTTGGCGTCCTCCTCGTTGGAGATGCACACGTCCACGTATTGGCACAGGTCGGTCATGGCCGCCCGCGCCTGCTCCCGGGTCCAGAGCTTGCCCCGGTAGTTTAAGTCGCAGGAGATCTTGCAGCCGTGAGCCTTGGCGGCCTTGCAGGCTTCCTTGCAGATCTCAACCACGTTCGCGCCCAGCGCCGGGGTGATGCCGGTGAAGTGGAACCACTCGGCACCCTCAAAAATCCTGTCCCAGTCAAAGTCCGAGGAGGTTGCTTCCTGGATGGCGGAATGGGCGCGGTCGTAGATGCACACGGAGCCGCGCTGGGAAGCGCCCTTCTCGTTGAAGTAGATGCCCACGCGGTTGCCGCCCCGGGTGATCAGGGAGGTATCCACGCCGTAGCGGCGCAGAGAGTTGACGGCGGCCTGACCGATGGCGTGGGTGGGCAGCTTGGTTACGTAGGCGACGTCCATTCCGTAATTGGCCAGGGACACGGCCACGTTGGCCTCGCCGCCGCCGAAGGTGAACTCTACATGGTCGCACTGAACAAAGCGCTCGTAGTTGTAGGGCTGAAGACGGAGCATCAGCTCACCGAAAGTAATGATCTTTGCCATTTTATGTTCCTCCTATATTATTTGTTTCCGACCAGATGCACGGCAAAGCCGCAGATCTCGTCTGCCAGATAAATGGCGTTCAGGGTACCGTCCGCCTTATATTTGGCGGATTCCTTGTTGAATTGGAAGCCCCGGCCTTCCAGATCGGCCACGGCGGCGGCCACGTCCGGCGTGCCGATGGCGATATGACCGTTTGCGCCCAGATAGGGGGATTTCATCAGCTCCACCGCTTTCCCGGCGAAAACAGAGCTGTTGCCCTCCTTGGCGGTCAGGCCGAACATGGCTTCAAACAGGGCAGCGCCCTTCCGCGCCTGCTCGGCATTGGCGCAGTTGATGCCCACATGCGCCAGCGTATAAGAAATCATTGTCTTTCTCCTTTCATTCGCCCTTGGCGGCCTTCCGGGCGTCAAGGCACAGCCGGGTGATCTTGTCCCAGTTGCCCGCGGCGATGTCCGCCTTGGGGCAGACCCAGCTGCCGCCCACGGCGTGGATAAAGGGGGCGTCGATGTACTCTTTGATGTTGTCGCTGTTCACGCCGCCGGTGGGCAGGAACTTCATGCCCACAAAGGGTGCGGACAGATTCTTCATGGCCTTCAGGCCGCCGTAGACGTTGGCCGGGAAGAACTTGACCATTTTCAGGCCGTATTTCATGGCGCTCATGATCTCGGTGGGGGTGACGCAGCCGGGAGCGACGGGAACGCCATGCTCCACGCAGTAGCCCACCACTTCCTCACTGAAGCCGGGGGAGACGATGAACTTGGCACCCATTTCCAGCGCCAGCTTGCACTGCTCCAGATTCAGGACGGTACCGGCGCCCACCAGCACCTCGGGGCAGTTCTCCGCCACCGCCCTGATGGCCTCCGGCGCGCAGGCGGTACGGAAGGTGATCTCCATGGTGTCGATCCCGCCGGCCAGCATGGCTCTCGCGGTGGGGACTGCGTCCTCCGCCTTGTCCAGAACGACCACGGGGACGACGATAGAATTTGCAAATCTTTCCATTGCAGTCATGTTAATTTCCTCCTATGTATTTGTGGTATTATTCGCTTGCTTGCGTTCTTCCTTTTTTGGCAAAGGTGCTGGGGGAACAGCCGTAGTGCTTTTTGAACACCCGGGAAAAATACAGCGCGTCGTCATAGCCGCACATCCGGGCGATCTCCGACACGGTGTACTCGTTTGCCCACATGGCGGTCAGCAGCATTTCCGCGCTTTTCATCCGCAGATTCGTCATGTATTCCAGGGGGGATACCCCCACCTCTTTTTTGAAGCGCTTGCGCAGGTAATCGTAGTGAAACGGCTGCTGCCGGATGACCTCGTCCAGGGAGAAATCCACCCGGGAATAATTCTTGAGGATGCCCTCCCGGATCTTTTCCACCGGCTCGGAAAACGCCGCGCTGCTGCGGAACACCACAATGTAGCTGGTGATCAGCGCCCCCAGGGCTTCCAGCACCAGCTCCCGTCCGCGGATGTCGGTCATGTAATAGGTCTTCGCCTGGGTGAAGGCGCTGTGAAGGCTGCCCGTGTCGTCGTCCGCCACCCGGAAGGGCGTCTTGTAGGGGAAGGAGGGGTCGGCGATGGTCAGATGGATATTGGTGAAGCCTTCCCGGCTGGAATTGGCGTGGACTTCCAGGGGCGGGATCGCCACCATTTCCCCCACCCGGTAGGGAAGGACGGTGCCGTTTTCAAACCGGAACGCCCCCTGGCCGCTGGTGCAGTACACCAGCTCCCAGGCGTCATGGGTGTGCCACCGCACGTCGAAGGATTTCGGATGCTCTCCGACAAACAGGATCGTATTGTTCATGGTATTTACCTCGAAGGAGCTGCCCCTTTTATCGCGGGATTCCGTAAAAGGCGTGTTAGTCTGTTAGGGCGAAACGGGCGACTTATCCGTTTCATCCATGTCGTGAATTGAATCGTCTATGTCTTTTGCCGTGTTTCCATAATCCTATAATACGGGATTTTCCGACGTTCGTCAACCGTTTTGAGCAGGACAAAATAGATATATTTTTATGCCATAATATGTTATATATCAACAAATACCAGAAATAATATTAACTTTTTTGAAAAGTAAATGGACAAAACGGATATACGCATACAAGCCCGCACAGCAGCCGGCACAGGGGATGAGGTGGGACGCATATGTCCGGCTGCACAATTAGAAACATCCGATTTTGTCTGGTTCTCCCACGCGGAACCTGACAGGCAGAAGCCTCACGGGGAAACGCGCCCATTCCTTCTCCCATCCCCGTTTCTCTGCCGGCAGAACTCCCGGTAGAGTTCCGCCTGCCTTATTCTACCGGCAAAGCGGGAGGGGACGGGCGGGTAGAGCGGGGGAACGACAGAGCTTCTTGACTTTCGGGGACTTTGGCGGTAAACTGATACACACTTTGGAAACAATTTGGATGGAGCCTCTTATGAAGACGCAAGCCCCCCCGCCAATCAAAACCGTATATTACACCGACGCGCGAAACGACGAGTTTTCCTCTGCCCAAATCGAACCCCGGCGCATTGACGAAAGCTACCGGTACATTGACCCCCGTCCCGCGTGGAGGGCGGCAAGGTTCGTCGCTTATCGCCTGTTCGCCATGCCCGCGGCGTTCCTGTACTGCAAGCTGGCGCTCCATGCGCGCTTTGAAAACCGTCAGGTGCTGAAAGCAGTCGGCAAGACCGGCTGCTTTGTCTACGGCAACCACACCCAGCAGGTGGGCGACCCCTTCCTGCCCAATCTGGCGCTGTTCCCCAAAAGCGTCTATATGATCGTCCACCCCAACAACGTGTCCATGCCGGTGCTGGGAAAGCTCACCCCGTACTTAGGCGCGCTGCCCCTCCCCTCCAACATAAAAGCCATGCGTTCCTTCCTGGACGCCATCCGCACCCGGATTGAGGAAGGCAGCTTCATCATGGTCTACCCGGAAGCCCACATCTGGCCGTACTATACCGGCATCCGGGATTTCCCCGCCACGTCTATGAAGTACCCCGTGGAGCTGGACGTTCCCAGCTTCGCCCTGACCACCACCTACCACCGCCGCCGCTTTTCCCGGAAGCCCCGGACGGTGACCTATCTGGACGGCCCCTTCTACCCCGACCACAGTCTTCCCCCCAGAGCCAGAGCCCAGGCGCTGCGGGATGAAATCTACGAGACCATGGTGGGAAGAAGCAAAGAAAGCGACTGCGAATACATCCGATATGTGAAGAAAGAGGCAAGTACGTGACCGATATCCTGTATTGCGGCAACGACAAGGTGTTCGACGGCGTTCTGACGTCGAGCCTGTCCATTGTGCGCCGGCTGGACGCGCCCAGGCCGCTGACCATCCATATTTTCACCATGGAGCTGACCCGGGTTTCCCCCGATTACCTTCCCATGACCCGGCGCCATGCGGACATCATCGAGACGGTGCTGCGCCGCCACAACCCCGACACCCACGTAAAGCTCTACGACGTGACCGCGCTTTACGAGCAGCACCTGAAGCAAAATGCCAACGAGGGCTGCTACTGCTCCCCCTACACCCTGCTGCGGCTGCTGGCAGACCTTCTGCCCCTGCCGGACAAGCTATTGTACCTGGACGCGGACATTATGGTCTGCAAGGACATCGGCCTGCTTTACGATCTGGACGTGGAAGCCGTGGAATACGCCGCCGCCCGGGATCACTACGGAAAATACCTGATTAACCCGGGCTACATCAACGCCGGTGTGCTTCTGTTCAACATGAAGCTGTGCCGGGAAACCGGGATTTTTGAAAAAGCCCGGGCGCTTATCCGGACAAAGAAGCTGATGTTCGCGGATCAGTCCGCGCTGATTCGCTCCACCACATCCCGGCGGCTTCTGCCCCAGCGGTTCAACGACCAGAAATTCCTCCACAGCCACACCGTAATCCGGCATTTTTCCAAGCGGCTGTTTTATACTCCCTATCCCCACACGGAGAACATCAAGCAGTGGCAGGCGGAGAAGGTACACAAGCGCTTCGGCTACACCTGCTTCGACGACATCCTGAATGAATATCTGTCCATAAAGGAGAACCTACAATGAACCCCGTCAACTTATTTTTCGCCTGTGACAACGCCTACGTCCCCTTCCTCGCGGTGACGCTTACGTCTTTGAAGGAGAACTGCAATCCCAAGCGGGATTATGCCCTGCGAATCCTCCACACCGGCCTGGATCCGGAGAATATCCGGCGGCTGACGGAAGGCTTTGCCTCCGAGGGCTTTACCATGGAGTTTATCGACATCACCCAGTCCGTGGAGCAGTTTGCCGACAAACTCCACACCCGGGACTATTATTCCAAATCCACCTACTACCGCCTGTTCATTCCCGATCTGTTTCCCGGGCTTGACAAGGCGCTGTACCTGGACAGCGACGTGGTGCTGCTGGGGGACGTGTCGGAGCTGTACGACGTGGACTTGGAGGACAATCTGGTGGGGGCTATCCCAGACAGTGTGGTCGGTTCCATCCCGGCGCTGGCGCTGTACACCAAGAAGCGCCTGCGGGTGGCGGCGGATCACTACTTCAACGCCGGCGTGCTGTTGATGAATCTGGACGCCATGCGCAAATGTGATTTTCTGAACGTGTTCCTCCGCCTGCTGCAAAGCGTCACCTTCCAGATTGCCCAGGATCAGGACTATCTGAACGTCATCTGCAAGAACCGGGTGGAGTACGTGGGCTTCGAGTGGAACACCATGCCCTGCGACGTCCACACCAGCGCCCCCAAGCTCATCCACTATAATCTGGACTTCAAGCCCTGGCACCGGGACGACGTGGCCTTCGGCGACGTGTTCTGGGACTACGCGGAACGTTCCGGCTACCTGGAGGAAATCCGCGAGGTTCGGGAAGGCTACACCGAATGGCACATCGCCCGCTCCGCCGAGGAGACCACGCATCTGATCGCCATGGGCAAACGGCAGGCCAGAAAGCGGACGGCGAACATGCTGATTCGCTGGAAGATCAGGCGGGTGGTGAACGTATGAAGGAAATCCCCAAATCCCCGGAAAGGCTCGCTATCCTGGAAAAGATCGCCCAATATGAGCGGGAGGGGCGCTTTGACGAGGACGTGGAAAACGATCCCCCCAGCCGCGTCCTGCTGCCGGAGGAGATCGAGTACGCGGACAGGCGTTTTTCCGCCGAGTGCAGGCGGACGGCGGCCTTTGGGGCGGCGTATCTGTATTTCTGGAATCTGCGGCGGAAAAAAGAGCTCATTCTGCGCAAAACCGAAGGGCTGGAGCATCTGGCCGGGGTAAAGGGCGCGGTGATCACCTGCAACCATTTTCACCCCATGGACAGCTTCATCATGCAGAAGGTGTTTGACGCGTCGGGGCATCCCAAGCGGATGTACCGGGTGATCCGGGAGGGGAACTACACCAGCTTCCCCGGCTTTTACGGCTTCCTCATGCGCAGCTGCGACACCCTTCCCCTCAGCTCCAACATGCAGACCATGAAGAAGTTCCTCCGGGCGGTAGACCGGGTGCTGTCGGAGGGCAACTGTCTGCTGATCTACCCGGAGCAGAGCATGTGGTGGAACTACCGCAAGCCCAAGCCCCTGAAGCCCGGCGCTTTCGACATGGCGCTGAAAAACCATGTGCCGGTGGTGCCGTGCTTCATCACGATGGCGGACAGCGATTCGGTCGGCGCCGACGGGTTCCCGGTACAGGAGTACACGCCCCACTTGGGTGCCCCCATCTGGCCGGACGAGACCCTGCCCCGCCCCGCCGCCCGGGAACAGCTGCGGCAAAAAACGGAGGACTTCTGCCAGGCAACCTACGAAGCCGTGTACGGCGTGCCGCTGCGGTATGAAACGTGGGAGCAGTAAATCCCCCTTTTACCGGGACATAGCCTCCACCCAACAATCATACTTTCATTCCCGCCGGGGACTGCCAAAGTCTGACAGTCCCCGGCGGGTTATTTGTTTTTCACTCGTTTAGAGCCTATCCAAAACTGTCAACATGCCCAAGCAGCGGGGTTTTTCCGGAAAGGGAAGTGCAAATTGCTCCCGTATCATACTTTGGCATGATTTACATTTTCTGTCAGGTATGTATAATGATAGGATAAAATGGTGTTGGAATGTGTATGGCGCGGGGGCGCTGCCCCTTGGTACCAAAAAGGAGGGAGAACGTGACCGGGAATATGATTGTGAAGCCGTCTGTTCAGCAGCGGTTTGACAGCTTTATGGAGCGCGGGCGCGTCCTCTTTTTCAGCGCGCCCTGCGGCTTTGGAAAAACCGCGCTGGCGGACGCCCTGCTCTCCGGGCGAAACGTGCTGCGGCGGAATGCCGGTGCGGCGGATTTCGCCATTCCCGCCCCTTCGGACGGGTGGGATATTCTGCTCATTGACGATTTTCAGATGATACCGGCGGAGGATGGCGGTCAGGCGCTGTGCGAGCTGATCCGCTCCGACCCCGCCAAGCGCTTCGTGCTTCTCTCCCGGGGCGCGCCGCCCGGATATCTGACGGCGTTCCAATATTCCGGCCTGATGACCACGCTGGAGGCCGACGACCTGCTCTTTGACCGGGAGGATATCCGCAAATACTTTTCCGGCTGCGGCATTCCGGTGACGGACAGCGAGATCGGCGGCATTCTGAGAGAATCCGTCGGCTACCCCCTGGGCATCGCCGTCACCGCCCGGTGCATGTCCGGCGGAAAGCCCTTTGGCCCGGAGATCGTGGCGCGGGCGTTCCGGGAGGTGTTCTCCTATTTCGAGGACGCAATTTACCGGCGGTTCGATCTTCCCGTACGGCGGTTCCTGCTGGAGCTGGCACCCTTCGAGCGGTTCAACCCGGAAATGGCGCGGATGGTCACCGGCGACCCCCACGCGGGCAGCCGCCTGGACTGGCTCCTGAGCCACACCACCATGCTCCGCTACGACGACATGCAGCACTTCCGCTTCTGGCCGCAGTTCCGCGACTTCCTTCTGTGGGAGATGGCGCGGGAATACAGCGAGGAAAAGCGCCGGGCGCTTTTCAGCCGGGGCGCGCTCTACTATGAGCTGAAAGAGGACTACGCCCACGCCCTGGAGTGCTATACCAGATGCGGCGACCACGCCAAGGTCTCCGAGCTTCTCGTCCGCAACGCGGAGCTGCACCCCGGCATGGGACATTACAGCGAAATGGAAAAATATTACCGCAGTCTCCCGGAAGCGGAGATCGCGGCTTCCCCCGCGCTGATGCAGGGCATGAGTATGCTCTGCGCGCTGTCCATGGATTACGACGGCTCCCGTCGCTGGTATCAGGAATTGCTGGAATTTGCCCGGCGGTGCGGCAAGGACGACGCCGCGGGCAAGCAGGCCCGCAGCCGCCTAGCTTGGCTGGACATCTCCCTGCCCCAGCGGGGTGTGGAGGGGCTGACGGAAACCATTCCCGCCGTGTTCCGGCTGATGACCAATAAGGAGGTCTCCCTTCCCTCCTTCTCCGTCACCAGCGCACTGCCCAGCATCATGAACGGCGGCAAGGATTTTTCCGCCTGGAGCAAGCGGGACGACCTGCTCTACCAGACGCTCCGCATCCCGGTGGAGGCCATACTGGGGCGGGACGGCGTGGGTCTTGCGGACTGCGCCGTTGCCGAAAGCAAATTTGAAAAGGGCGAGAACATCACCGGCCGGATGCTGACCATCCTCCCCCGCATCAGCGAAATTCACCAACGCGGCACGCCGGACATGGAGTTCGCCGTCAACGGTCTGCTGGCGCGAAGCCTGCTGGCAGCGGGGCAGAGCGGGGACGCCTATCGCACCGTCGAATCCCTCCGGACAAAATTTGCCGAGGAGGGGCAGGAGCGGTTCCTGCCCAACATGGACGCCATGCTCGTCCGGATCGCCCTTCACACCGGCGACCTGGATCACGCGGACACCTGGTACCGGGAAAAGGCGCCCAGAAATCCCATGCGGATCAACATCATGAAGCGCTACCAGTACCTGACCCAGGCCATGGTGGAGCTGGCGGACGGGAAGCCGGGGGCGGCAATGCTGACCCTCTCCCCTCTGGAAGCCTACATTCAGAACTGTGGGCGGCACATCGACGGCATCCACCTGAATATCCTCACCGCCGTTTCCTTATATAGAAGTAAGGACGAGACCTGGCGGCAGCGTCTGACCGACGCGCTGGACACCGCGGCGGAGTATCACTTCATCCGAACCGTCAGCGTCTACGGTGCGGCGGTGCTGCCGTTGCTTGAAAAGCTGGACTGGAGCGGCAGCGCCCGATGGCGCAAGCAGCTGATGGACGATGTGCGGCTGCAAGCGGCGTACTATCCCCGCTTTCTGGAGCCGCGCCTTGCGCCGGGGGAAGCCCTGACGCCCACGGAATTGCAAATCCTGCACCTGATCTGCGCCGACAAGAGCAACGCGGAGATCGGGCAAATCATGGATATCAAGCTGCCCACGGTAAAGACCCATGTAAGCCACATTCTGGACAAGCTGGACGTCCGGCGCCGCAGCGAGGCGAAAACCGCCGCGAAGCGTCTGCGGCTTATCTCGGAGGAGCTGTAACCCTCGCCCGGATCTCCGGGCTGACGATAGAAAACCGCACTTTTTCACACAGGAGGATCCTATGAAAAAACGAATTTTGAGTCTGTTTCTGGCGCTCACGCTCTGCCTGACGCTCCTGCCGACATCGGCTTTTGCCGAGGGTGGGGACGTGAGCATTTCTGACGGTGTCATCGGCGGCGGTGAGACCGGTGGCGAGGGCGGTGGAGTCCTTGTACCACCCGGCGGTTCGACCGGCGAAGGTGGTGGAATCTATACGCCCCCAAGTGGTCCGGCAGAAGGGGGCGGCGGCACGTATATCCCCGAAGAAGACACGCGGACGGAGATCTGGTGCGTAAGCAAGCCCGATTCCATTGGCCGCAGCTATGACGGCACGACGGACGGCGGCACGATTCCAATCGACTTGACGTTTACAGACGGCACAAATGAAATCAAGCTCAAAGAAGGAACGGGCTTTACCGCCAAGAAGACGTTCGATTCCGCGGACGCGGGATGGCATACCGTCACTGTGGAAATCGCGCTGATCGGCGAAGCCGCGGTAAAGTACAAGCTCAAGGCGGGCGAAGAAAAATTTGAGATCGGCGGCGACATCAACAAGTCCTATCCCGATTTGACCGTATCTCTTTCCAAGACGACCTGCACGGTGGGCGAAACGCTCCTGCCGCTGTTGTCCATCAGCGGTGTGCAGGAAGATGCTGCGGTGACATATTACTATACGCAGTACCAAACAATAATTGGCAATTCGGAGTACGAGGGTTATATCATTCCCGCAATCGACGAAAACACTGCAATCAACAGTCTCGACGAGGAAGGCAATAACACCTATTATCTCTACGCCAAGACCGCCGCGACCAAGAACTACAATGAAGCTATCTCGAATGTCGTGGAACTCACGGTCAACGAGCCTGTCGTTGAAGCCGCTTCGGTGACAAGAGCGGACGGCACGGACGGCGGTACATACGAATCCCTCCCGGCGGCGCTGAACGCGGCGCAGGACGGCGACACCGTCAAGCTGCTGGCCAACCATACAACCGATTGGGACGCCGTCTATGCCAGCGATCTTTCCACACTGGCTGTCGTCACCAAACGGCTGACGCTGGAATTGAACGGCAGGACGGTGGATTATCTGGCTGTGGGCGACGTGGTTCCTGACGAGGAGGGCGGAATTCTTGAATCCACCGACGGCGACCTGACCGTTATGAGCAGTGGCGGAGATACGGTAGGCAAAATTATCGATCTCGACCTCGTAAAAGGTACGCTGGACATTCGGAGTGGCCAGCTGGGAGATTATGAAAGCGGCAAACTTACCTGTAACGGGAACAGCGGCAGCGTGACTGTCTGCGGCGGCACGGTGCTTGGTCTCACGGTGGGCGAGGGCGCTTCCGTCACCGTCTCCGGAGGCTCAATGCACGCGGGTTCCTGGTTCAACGACGGTACGCTGACGATCACAGGCGGCACGTTCGGCAATGTTCATTTCCGCAACAATGGCGGAACCATCGCCATCAGCGGCGGTACGTTCGGTGCAGTTACGAATCATGACGCAGACAGCATCATTCCGCCTATGTCCCTGCTGGCAAAGGGCTATGCTTTCTACGATCAGGATGACGGCACGCTGAAAGACGGCAGCGAGGGCGCCACGCTGACCAATGTGAAGGTCATGCCGCACACCCACAACATCGCAGACGGCAAGTGCGCCTGCGGCTTTACCTGTGCGCATGAAACGATTGAAAATGGTGTTTGCACCGTCTGCAACACGGCGATGGGGGCACAGGATAATACCGGCAAATATTATCTCACTTTGGCGGAAGCCTTTGAAGGCGTTGCGGACGGCGGCACGGTGACGATGCTGACAACGCTGAAAGATGATGACACGATCAGCTTCTGCCGTGATGCAGAGGGAAATCCTGTCGAAAAAACCGTTACGCTCATGATGAATGGGCACAGCCTGTCCTATGAGGGCACTCCGTCTTTGTGTATAGAGAGCGGCAAGCTGATCATCGGCGATGAAGCAACGATTTCCCAGCCTGCACAAACGGCGCAGCCTGCTGTTTTCGTAGATAACGATGAGCAAAGCAAGGACAGAGGTACGCTGGAATTCAAAGGCAAGGCAAACCTTACCGGCGGCTTGCTCATCCAGAACTGGGGCAAGCTGGTGGGTGGTCTGAAGGAAGGCACGATTATCACAAGCAACGGTACATACAGCGTTTCTGTAGAGCGATCTATAGATACTTACGACAATGTGCTGGGGCTGCTGGGCGAGGGGCTTGCTTTTGCGAAATATGACGAGAGCGCAGAAAACAAGGCGGGCGCAATCGTCGACGGAAGTGTAAAACAGCTGACCGAGGACGTTATCGTGGTGGCGCACACGCATAGCCCGAAGTGTACGCAGAATCCCGACCCGGATGCGCTCCAAACCTACATCTACATCTGCGACTGCGGCTTCGTATGTCCGCACGATCGCTTCACGAACAGCATCTGCGACATCTGCCACGCGGCGTGTACCCATGACGAGTATACCAGCGACGATAAGTGTGCTCGCTGCGGCGCGCCGTTTGCGGTGCGGGTGGAGTGTACCGATAGCGTGGGTATCACATCGAACAAGCTGTACATGAAGACCACCACTCAAGACGGCACCGATGATACGCTGCGACAGGTCTTTAACGAGGCCGCAGATGGCAGCACCATCACCCTGCTGGCAAACGGGATGCTGCCTTCCGGCATATATGCCAGCAAGACCCTCACGCTGGATCTGAACGGACATAGCCTGGATGGGTACAGCTTGAATGTGGGCGGCCTTACGGCCACGAACCAGGTTCGCACCGGTAAACTGACGGTCATTGACAGCAGCGGCGGCAACGGCGCGGTGGGAGTGACCGTGCGGGACGGCGGTACACTGGTATTCAATCCGGAGAATGACAATACCACTTTGCTCCAGCTGGAGGTTTGGGGCGGCACAGTCGAGCTGTACGGCGGAAAGATTTCGAGAAGCGGTCTGCGGCTGAATAATAACATCACATTGGGCAATCTGCTTCCCGGGCAAGCGGGACTGGCTTACTATCGTGGTGACACGCAGCTCACGCTGGAGGAAGCCGCTTCCCAGACCTGCGACCTGGTGGTAAAGTTGTGCAGCCACGGCGGCAAGAACGGCTTTGACTTTGGCGCCACTGCCTGCCCCTACTGCAACGCGCCCGCGGTGGCGCAGACGGCCTTGCGGAATGTCGAGGGCGACCCGCGGCGGAACTTTGCCGACTTGCAGACTGCCCTTGATGCGGACAGAGACGGCGGCTCGACCCTTAGTCTGCTGACCGACGTGACCGGCGATTATACCATCAACGGCACCCGGAACACCGGCATAGATCTGAACGGCCATTCAATCCACGGTACGGTAACCGTCAAGGCCGCCACAGGCAATAGCACCACCTTGAGCAACACGAAAAACACGGCCACAGCCAGCATTGATGCGGTCGTTGCCTACAGGGGAGCAAAACTCGCCGGGTCGGGATATCCCGCCGTGATCGGCACATTGACATTAGCCGATACCACGCAGTGGAAGGATATCCTGCAGCAGCCTACCCGCCTTGGCTTCAAGGTCAAAAACGGAGACGGTACTTACAAGTGGTACGCCCCGGATGATGTCAAAGGCTCACAGTTGAACAACGTTATTATCAATAGCCTGCCCATCACCACCAAGACCTTGAATCTGAAGGTCGATGGCAAGAACCTGACCGGCAGCAACCCGAAGGTGGAGCGCGGCACGACCGTCCAGCTCTGCGCCAGCTGCAACACAAAGGATGCGGATGTGGCCATCTACGTCGGAGAGATAGGGGGAGACGGCATCCCCACATACAGCCAGAAGAAAGCTGAATATAAAAAGATCGGCACCATGTGGTACTATGTTGTAGACTTCGATGCTGACACGATCGGAACATACAGCATTTATTTCACGGCCAGCAAGGACGGCTATTCGGTATCGAGCAACCCCAAAATGCTGACCGTCACCAAGCTGAATCTCAGCAAAGCCGTAATCACGTTCCCCAACGGCAATGAAAGTGTCTATCAGCCTTATAACACCACCACCGGCGTGCCGCCCTATGTTGTAACGTACAACGGCAGCGAGCTGAAAGCGGGAGTCGATTACACCGTCGTCCGCGGCGATTCCCGTTCCACTGTCGGCACCGCCACTCTGACCATCAAGGCGACAGACGACGGCGACTACACCGGCCAGAAAACCGCCGGATGGACGGTCGCAGCTCACAAAGCAACGATCTCGGTCGGCGACATCATAAAGGTATACGATGGCACAACAGACCTGCCCGCAAACGCGTCGATAAAGCTTAAGAGTGCGGATTCCCGCTATGCTCCTTCCGGCGGGCCACTTCCTCTGGTGGCTGGTGAGGATTACCAGATACTCAATGCCAGTTATGATTCCGCCAATGCAAGTGAGGACGAAAAGACCGTCTCCTTCACCATTAAGCTGACGGATGGGAACTATACCTTTGAAGACGGCACGACGCAAAAGGACTTTGTTCTGAACGGCGCGGATGTGTCGCAGACTTTCAAGATCAGTCAGGCCACTGTGACCCCGAACGAGATCACGCAGTACGTTTTCAACGATTTGGCAAAGACCTACGAAATCGATTTGAGAACGCTCCTGCCAGAGCTGCCTGTAGGCTGCGAGTACGGCAAGATCCATAATCGGGGCTGCGATTACCACTTTACGGATAGTACTTACCTCGACAGCAGCAACCATATATTCGTGTCAAACGAAGGCATTCTGACTCTGCCCATCGTGGCCGCGTACAGCGCGAATGTGAACGATCAGATCGGCACTTTGACCGTCCCGATTGTAAGCACGAACTATCAGCCGTTCGAGCTGACCATCAAGGTCGTCATTGGCCAGAGGATCCCCCTCGATCAATCGGGCGTCAGCGTCAGCGCGACGGATATCACCTACGGCCAGACGCTGGCAGAGAGCACACTCACGGCCACGGGTTCGATGATCTGCCCCCGCACACAGGCCGTGATTCCGGGTACGTTTGCGTGGAAGGACGGCACCATCAAGCCCAACGCGGGCAGCTATGACGCCGAATGGACGTTCACCCCGGCGGAAGACTACGAAGAATACGCCCCCGCGACCGGCACCGTGACCGTCACAGTCGAACCGGCAGAGCTGACGGGAGTTTCCGTGAGGGCATCCAGCACGTATTACACCGGCAAGCCGCAGCACGCATCGACAATCGCGTTTGGGCAAAGTGTAGACGGCACTACCGTGACGTTCGCCTACAGCGACAAGGCAGACGGCGACTATACTTCGGACGGACCGACTTTTACCGACGCAGGCACGTACACCGTTTACTACAAAGCGGAAGCAGCAAACCACAAAACGGCTACCGGTTCGTTCTCCGTAACCATCGCCCCGCTGCCGATCAGCCTTCTCTCCGTCGAGAGAATCTCCAAGTCCTACGACGGCACCGCAAACGTCACGCTTACCGCGAGCAGGCTGACGTTCTTCAGCAAGACGGCCAGTCGTTCGGGCATTATACTTCCCGATACGGCGCTCACCTTCTCTGACGCCCAGTTTACCATGAAGCAGGCGGACGGGAGCTACCTGCCCTCGCCGGACGTCGGAAACGGAAAGGCCCTTTCCTTCACCATGACGCTTGCGAACGACAACTATGTGCTTGAACGCGAGCCGGAAGGCACCAAAACGGTCAGTGACACTTTTGCAACCGACGATACGACCCGTTTCACCATCACCAAGGCCGCCGCGCCCGTGCTGACCGCCTATCCGGTCACCCGGAAGTACACTCTGAAAACGGAGCAGACCATCCCCCTCCCCGGCCTGGAGAGCCTGGGAATGCCCGGCGACGCGCAGGTGTCCGACACGAACGCGTTCCACAGCGGGTCCAATTCTCCCGCGGGCAAGATTCAGGACGGTTGGGGCATTGACGTGAACACCGGCGCGATCACCTATGCTCTGGCGGACGGTGCCGCCGCTGGCGACGTCATCACCTTCACCCTTCTGGTTCGCTCCAAGAACTACGAGGACGCCCCCGTCACGGTCAATCTCACCCTGACGGAGCGGGACACCCCCATTCTGACCCTGCCGGACAGCATCACCGTGGACTACACCGGCGCGGGAATTCCCGTCAGCGCGGTCACCGGCAAGCGCGCCGCCTTTGACGGCAAGGATGTGCCGGGTACGTGGAGCTGGAAGGCCGGGCAGACGATTACCAACGCAGCCGACACCGGCACGAAGACCATTGTCTTCACCCCCGACGATCCGGTCAATTACCTCCCGGCGGAGGGGACGGTTTCCGTCACCATTTCCCCCGTCGCGCCGGCGTATACCGCGCCCACGGCCATGGACGGCCTGATCTACAGCGGCAACGCCCAGGCGCTGGTCAATGCGGGTTCCACCGCCCACGGCAAGCTCCTTTACAGTCTCAGCAAGGACGGCGCCTACTCCGAGACCGTCCCCACCGGCACGGACGCCGGGGAATACACCGTCTGGTACAAGGTCGCGGGTGACAACAACCATACGGACACCCAGCCCGTGTCCGTCACCGTGACCGTTGCTCCCAAGACCGTGACCGCCACCGTGACGGTCAGCGGCGATTCCCTCACCTACACCGGCGACCCGCTGAAGCCCGGCGTCATTGTGAAGGACGGCGACACAGTCATCAGCCCGGAGGAATACGACATTTCCTACAGGGATAACGTGAACGCGGGCACCGCCACCGTGACCGTCAGGAACAAGGCAGGCGGCAACTACACCGTCAGCGGCGGCACCACCTTCGAGATCGGCAAGGCCGCTTCCGACGTCAGGACCGCCCCCGGGGCGAACACCGGCCTTGTCTACAACGGCGGCGAGCAGGCCCTCGTCACCACCGGGACGGCTCTCGGCGGCAAGCTGAAATACCGCCTGGGTGAAAGCGGCGGGTTCACGGAGGCTCTTCCCAAGGCTGCGAATGCCGGCACCTACACCGTGTACTACATGGTCGAGGGCGACGGCAACCACCGCGACTCGGAGGTGCAGAGCCTTACCGTCACCATCGGCAAAGCGCGTGTCACGGTCACGGCGCTGGACAAGCGCATTTACACCGACGACAAGGCCCCTGACCTGAGCAAGCCCGCGCTGGGCAAGGACTACACCGTCACCGGCCTGTTCGGTGAGGACGCTCTGACCGGCGATATCAAGCTGGCCTACGTGGACGCTTCCGGAACGGAGATCACTCCCGACACGACGAAGGTCGGTAAGGTCATTATCCGCGCCGGCGGGCTGACCGCCCCCAACGACAACTACACCGTCGTTTTCGCGGACGGCAAGCTGACCGTCGACGAGCGACCGGTCTACACCGTCAAGGCCACGGCGGGCAGCCACGGCTCCATCACGCCCTCCGGCAATGTTGACGTCCTTCACGGCGGCAGCCAGACCTTCACCATCGCCGCGAACAGCGGCTACGCCATCTCCAACGTGAAGATCGACGGCGTGAGCATCGGTGCGGTGAAATCCTACACCTTCGAGAACGTCACCGAAAATCACACCATCGAGGTCACCTTCATGAAGGCCAACGGCAATCCCCAGACCGGCGTGATGGTGGACGAAGTCACCGGCGAATACTATGTGGCGTAATGCCCATCCCGTTTCGTGCGCCCGCAAAGCGCACGAGGAGACAAGCTTATGAAGAAAAACGTCATCAAAATTTGCTGTCTTGTCCTGGCGGTCGCGGTGATCGCCGCCCTGCTGATCGCGGTCAGGGGCTGCCGCGGGGAGGAACCCACCGTTCCTCCCACCACAGCCCCGGCCGCCGGGGATACTCAGAGTGCCCCCACCGAAGTCGAGACCCAGCCCCCCACGGTTCCCGTGGGGGAGGTCATCCCTACCGTGGACAGGCAGTCGGCGCTGGCCGCGGCCAAAAAGAAAAACGCCGACACCGTGGCATGGCTGTACATCCCCGGCGCGGAGGTGGACGACCCCGTGATGCAGGCGGAGGACAACGGCCATTACCTGTGGCTGGGTGAGGACGGCGAGTACAGCACCTGGGGCTGCTACTACGCCCACTGCGAAAACAAGTTCGGCGGCCGGGACAGACTGGACGCCAATACCACGATTTTCGGCCATTCCGCCAGCAACTGCGACCCCAACGGCCCCAAGCTCACCAAGCTCTACCGGTACATGGACGCGGACTACGTGAAGGAGCATCCTTACATCTATCTCTCCGTGGCAGGGGAAGATCTGGTTTTCCAGATCACGGCGCTGTTCATCACGGACATCGCGTTCGACTACATTGCCCCCAATCCCACAGGAAGTGAGCTGACGGAATTTTTCCGGACAGTCGCCCGGAAAAACTGGCTGAACTTTGGCGGCGTGACCTTCTCGGAGGGCGACACCGTCCTGACCCTTTCCACCTGCTGCCGGAAATACGACACAGCAAAAACCGGCAACCAGCGCCTGGTGGTCATGGCCAAGCTGCTTCCGGAGGGCGCAACGGCGCAGCCCTACACCGTCTCCCTGGCGGAAAATCCGGAGATGCCGTAATGCGGAAAAAGGGTGCGCTGCAAAATACGCCCATGAAAAAACCACATCAACCATCCCGAAAGGGCTTGGCTGATGTGGTTTTTTGCCTTAGACTTAAACTGCTATGAAAAACTCCGAAACGCAAAGACAGTATAGCGTACCAGATGAGAATCATCAACTCCACGACCCCGGAAAGGTTCTGGAATCTTGCAGCAAGCAACCTGTCTTCGATTTCCGAAAGCAGGTGGCTTTGGCAGACTGAAACCCCCGCCATGCGGTCGTGCCACGTGGCGGGGGGTACTGTCATTTTCGTTTTTTCCTATTTTTCCGCGGCAATGTAGTCGTTTCCGTAGCAGAAGATATGTCCGCCGATCTGTCCCCAGACGTTGCTGTTGGTGGGCTTTGTGGCGAAATACACCACTTCCTTCGGCAAAATGTAGGGGCCGTAGATCGCCCTCTCAATGGCCTCGTACTGCGCCTGGAAGGGTTCCGCCTTGTCCAGGCGGGGGACGGAGCGGAACTGCCCCTGTCCGTAGATCACGTCATGGAGATTATTGGGGAAGTCACCGGAAGCGATCCGGTTCAGCGCCACCTCCGCGACGGCCTGCTGGCCTTCGGCGCACTCGCCCTGGGCTTCCACCCAGACGACCTTCGCCAGGAGCTTAATGTCATCCTGACTCAGCGCAATATCGGAATACCGGGGCTCGCCCCGCTCGGGTTCCTCCTCGTAGTAAATGAAGGGTTCCTCCGGCATGGCGCTCTTGTCGTAGATCCACGCGCCGTCGTAGCCCAGCAGAATGTCCTCGGGTTCAAAGCCTTCGGCAAAGCCCTTTTTCAGCTGCCAGAAGTCATAGTTGTCCCGGTTGGAGTCGTTGACGATGATCTTCCCGTTTTCATTGATGCCGGCAAGAACGATGAAGTGCTGGGAATTGGTGAAGATGGAGTTATGGTTCATCAGCACGATGGCGACCTGACCCTCCTGGAGCGCCTTGTAGACAACGTGCCAGTTTTCCGCCTTCCTGCAGGCAAGCTGAAGCATCTTGTTGCCGTATTCCAGCCGGGCAATGTTGTTGATCGCCCGCCCGCCGAAATAGTGCGCCAGCTCATCGGGGGTGTATACATGGTCGGCCATGTAGCTTGCCACCATGGCCAGAGAAACGATGCTGCATCCGCTGGTCATAATGGTGCCGCTGCCGTACATGGTGTAGGGGTAGTCGTTCTGAAAATACTGCGGGACGGTGGAGATGACCTGCTTTTCCTCGCTCTGGGTCTCCTCCGGGAGTTCCTCGTCGGCTTCCTCAGTCGCTTCGGGAGCCGTTTCCTCCACGGTCTGCGTCTCCGCCGTCGGTTCTGCCGGGGGTTCCGCCTCTGCGGGGACATACAGGTATTGCAGCACAAGTCTGCAATCCTCGTCCTGCGCCATGTCGGCATAGATCTCGCAGAGCCAGTTTTCCAGCGCGCCGTCGGCCACGGCGAAGCTTCCTTTCTCGCCCGTTACGAACCAGCCGTAAAAGACAAATCCGGCGGGAGCCTGTCCGGCCGCGTCCTCCCGCAGGCTCGCCCTCTGCGCCTCGTTCGGCACGGCATAGGTCGTGATCTTGATCTCACCGGGAACCGCGTTTTCCGGAATGCCCGCACGCACCGGTTCGTCCGCAGACGCGGCTCCGACAGGCAGGGCAGCAACGCCGCAAAGAAGCGCCAGCGAAAGCAAAACCGCAGTCAGCCGCCGGAAATTTCTATGTACGCGCATTCCATCGCCCCCCTGTCTCTAAGTGTCCCGCCCCCCCCCGCAGCGAGGGTATACAGATATATAAAAATACGGATACAGTATAAAACATTTTCCGTCAAAAGTCAAGAATTCTTGCGTTTCTATCCTTGTTTTTTGGGGAAACCTGTGGTATGATACCCACTGATAAAGGAAGTGTAACCATGTTTGATTTTCAGCGCCCCCAGCTGTCCCAGAAGGACGACTATGAGCGCATTTTATTTGCCTGCCCGCCCAGAGGATGCGAATATTCCTTCGCCAATCTCTATCTCTGGGGACGGCAGCAGCTGGTGTTTACCCGGGGCTGTGTGGCCTTTTTCTCCCACTTTAACGGCCGGAGCGTCTATCCCTACCCCATCGGCGACGGGGACAAGCGCGCCGTGATCGAAGAAATTCTCCTCGATGCCAAACAGCGGGGGATCCCGTGCCGCATCGTCAGCATGACCCAGGCCGACCAGGCGGAGCTGCAAGGCTGGTTCCCCGACAGATTCCTCTACCGCACCGACCGGGACGGCTTCGACTACGTCTATTCCGTGGACGACTTAGCCGATCTGAAAGGTCGGAAGTTCCAGAAAAAGCGGAACCACGTCAACCGCTTCCGGGCGGAGCACCCCCGGTTCGAGCTGCAAACCCTGACCCACGACAATTTTTCCGCTGCCCAGCATATGGTCAGCGACTGGTACCGCGCCCGGATGCAGGCAGACCCAGCGGGGGATTACATGCTGGAAAGCATTGCCCTGTCCCGGGCATTCCGGCATTATGAGGGTCTGAAAATGGAAGGCGCCGTGCTTCTGGAGGACGGGGAAATTCTCGCCCTGACCATGGGAAGCCGCCTGTGGTCGGACACCTTCGACATTCATTTTGAAAAAGCCCGGGAGGACGTGGAGGGCGCTTATGCCGCCATAAACTGCGAATTTGCCCGGTATCTGCGGCTGAAATACCCCGAGCTGCGCTACCTGAACCGGGAAGACGACGTAGGGTTAGCGGGGCTTCGCAAGGCCAAGCTGTCCTACAATCCCCACCACATGGTGGAGAAATCATGGGCATATCTGGCGGAGGATTTCCATGGAGATTAACTACCCCACCGGCAATCAGGAAGCCCGGCTGCGGACGCTCTGGCGTCTGGCCTTCGGGGATCCGGAGGAATTGATTGCGGGTTTTTTTGCCAGCGGCTACTCCCCTCGGCGCTGTCGCTGCGCGGCGGAAAACGGGAACGTGGCCGCCGCCCTTTACTGGTTTGACGCAGAATTCCGGGGACAGAAATTTGCCTATCTCTACGCCGTGGCCACCCACCCGGATTTTCGGAACCGGGGGCTTTGCCGCACCCTGATGGCGGACACCGCTGCTTGTCTGACGGAACGGGGCTATGACGGGGCGCTGCTGATGCCCCAGGATTCGGGGCTTCGGGAAATGTACGGCCGCATGGGTTTTCGGGACTGCTGCACCGTGTCGGAATTTGCCTGCGACGCCGGGGAAGCGGTGGCTTTGCGCCCGGTTTCCCGGACGGAATTCGCCGCCCTTCGCCGGAAGTATCTGCCTCCGGACGGCGTGATTCAGGAGGGGGCGAACCTTTCCTACCTGGAACGCTATGCCGCATTCTACGCCGGGGCGGATTTCCTGCTGGCCGCCGCGCCCAACGGCGACAGCCTGACCGGGATAGAGCTGCTGGGCAGCGCCGGCGCCGCACCGGGCATTCTGGGAGCGCTGGGGTTTTCCCATGGCCGTTTCCGCACCCCGGGGACGGCGCTTCCCGGCGCCATATTCCGTCCGCTGCGGGCGGACGCGGATGCCCCCGGATATTTTGGGCTGGTTCTCGACTGAACCTCGTGGTACCCACAGGCCGCGCGGCCTGTGCCGTTTATACACAAAGAACTTGGAGGAATCAACGTGCATAGAGAACACCTGGCAAGCCGCTTAGGCTTCATTCTCCTCAGCGCCGGATGCGCCATCGGCATCGGCAACGTATGGAAATTTCCGTGGATGACCGGGCAGTACGGCGGCGGTGCGTTCGTCGTGATCTACCTGATTTTCCTGCTGATCCTGGGCGTCCCGGTGCTGACCATGGAATTCGCCATGGGGCGCGCGTCCCAGAAAAGCCCCCTGAAAATGTATCAGACACTGAAGCCCGGCAGCCATTGGCGCTGGCATGGCTACGCCTGCCTGGTGGGCAACGTGATTCTGATGATGTTCTACACCACCGTTTCCGGATGGATGCTGCAATATTTTGTGGACACCGCCGCCGGACGCTTCGCGGGACTTGATGTCGCCGCAGCGGAATCCGCCTTCGGCAATATGCTTTCCAATCCCGGCCGCATGACGGTTTACATGGGTCTGATCGTCGCATCCGGCTTTCTCATCATCTCCATCGGCGTTCAGAAGGGCCTGGAGCGGGTGACCAAATGGATGATGATGGCGCTGATCATCCTGATGATGGCACTTGCCATCCACAGCCTGTTCCTCCCCGGCGGCTCCGAGGGACTGAAATTCTACCTGCTGCCCGATATCCGGCGCATGAGGGACGTGGGCGTGGGCAACGTCATCGTGGGTGCCATGAACCAGTCCTTCTTCACATTGAGCATCGGCATCGGCTCCATGGCGATTTTCGGCAGCTACATCGACAAGGATCATGCCCTGGCCGGCGAGTCCGTCCGGGTCTGCGCTCTGGATACGCTGGTGGCGTTCTGCTCCGGCCTGATCATCTTCCCCGCCTGCTTCTCCTACGGCGTGGACGTCAAGAGCGGCCCCGCGCTGATCTTTATGACCCTGCCCAACGTGTTCAACAACCTGCCCGCAGGGCGCTTCTGGGGGAGCCTGTTCTTCCTGTTCATGACCTTCGCCGCCTACTCCACGGTTCTGGCGGTATTTGAAAACATCGTCTCCTGCGTGGGCGAGTTGACCGGATGGAACCGCAGGAAGACCTGCCTGATCTGCGGCATTGCCATCTTCCTGCTGAGCCTGCCCTGCATTCTGGGCTATAACCTGTGGAGCAATTTCCGCCCCATCGCCGGTCGGGACGTGCTGGACAGCGAGGATTTCCTGGTCAGCAATTTGCTGCTGCCTCTTGGCAGTCTGCTGTTTGTCATTTTCTGCACTACCCGCTACGGCTGGGGCTGGGAGAGCTTCCTGGCGGAAGCCAACGAGGGCAAGGGACTGAAAATCGCCAAATGGCTGCGGCCTTACATGACCTACGTGCTGCCCGTGATCGTGGGCATCATTCTGGTCTTCGGCCTTTACAACTTCTTTGCGGCGTCATAACCATTGCCCCGAAAGAGCACACCTC
Source organism: uncultured Eubacteriales bacterium (assembly GCA_900546075.1). Taxonomy (GTDB): domain Bacteria; phylum Bacillota; class Clostridia; order Oscillospirales; family Oscillospiraceae; genus Faecousia. The sequence goes on from URBH01000025.1 coordinate 26,213, forward strand.
TTTCGGGGCAATTTTATCGATTTGGCAAAACTCACATGGTTCCTCCCCAAAAAGCGGCAGGAATCGTCTTTCTGCGAGTTGACGGGGGTCGCCCCCGATGATATAATGATAACGTAACATCAACAAACCCTTATGACTGACGGATCAGGCTGCGTCCGAGTTTTCGGTGCAGGCCGAAGTGGAGCACCACATGGAGTAAGGGCATATCCCCATTTCCTGCCGACCGTCTGGGCTCACTTTCCCGTTACAGCGGGCGAGTGCGCCCTTTTTTCTATGCAAACCCATAGAAAAAAGAAGAAATGTGCCATTTCCCCGCCCCTGCGGGGCAACCGGAAATGATGCACAAAAACTTCATGCTTATGCCTTTGCGCATGTTCGCAGTGCGGTGTTCACGCATGAAGTTTCGTTTCCAACAAGGAGGTCAACACATGAAAAAAGTCGGAATCGTCATGGGCAGCGACAGCGATCTGCCTATCCTGCGCAAGACCATGGACACCCTGGCGTCTCTGGGCATTCCCTACGAGTGTCACATCTACTCCGCCCACCGCACCCCCGAGGAGGCTCGGGATTTTGCCGTATCCGCACGGCGTAACGGCTTTGGCGTGCTCATCGCCGCCGCCGGTATGGCTGCGCACCTGGCTGGTGCGATTGCGGCAAATACCACCCTGCCGGTCATCGGCATTCCCTGCAAAGGTCCCTGTCTCGACGGCATTGACGCTCTTCTTTCCACGGTCATGATGCCCTCCGGTATTCCGGTGGCCACCGTAGCCGTGAATGGGGGCGTGAATGCCGCTTTGTTGTCCGCCCAGATTCTGGCGGTGGAGGACGAGGAGCTTGCCGCCAGGCTGGACGCCAGGCGCGCCGCCGACGCGGCGAAGGTGCTTGAGAAGGACGCCGCCCTTCAGGCGGAGCTGAAGGGCTGAGGGAGGATACAAACACATGGGCGGTTTCTTCGGGGCAATTTCCCATAAGAATTGCATTTACGACGTTTTCTTCGGTACGGACTACCACTCCCACTTAGGCACCCGCCGGGCAGGGCTTGCCTTCTACGACAGGGAAAAGGGCTTCCAGCGGCAGATCCACAGCATTGAAAATACCCCCTTCCGCACGAAATTTGACGACGACATGGCCAAATTCAGCGGCAACGCCGGTATCGGCTGCATTTCCGACACCGACCCTCAGCCTCTGCTGGTGCGCTCCCACTTGGGGATGTTCGCCATCTCCACCGTGGGCATTATCAACAACGCAGAACAGCTGGTGGAGGAAGCCTTCTCCGGGCCGGGACACCAGTTCATGGCCATGTCCTCCGGCAAGATCAACACCACCGAGCTGACCGCCGCTCTCATCAACCAGCGGGGCAGCCTGATCGAGGGCATCCGCCACGCCCAGGAGGTCATCGACGGCTCCTGCACCATCCTGCTGCTGACCCCCGACGCCATCATCGCCGCCCGGGATCGCTTGGGACGGCTGCCCGTGCTGGTGGGGAAGAATGACGACGGCCTGTGCGTGTCCTTCGAGTCCTTCGCCTACCACAAGCTGGGCTATCAGGATCATTACGAGCTTGGCCCCGGGGAGATCGTGAAAATGACGGCGGACGGCCTTGAGAGGCTCGCCGCCCCCGGCACCAAAATGAAGATCTGCGCCTTCCTGTGGACGTACTATGGCTACCCCAACTCCAACTACGAGGGCAAAAACGTGGAGGTCATGCGCTACCGCAACGGTGAGATCATGGCCCGCAAGGAAATGGAAGCCGGCACCATGCCGGACGTGGACTTCGTGGCGGGCGTGCCGGACTCCGGTCTGCCCCACGCCATCGGCTACGCCAACCAGTCCCACAAGCCCTTCGCCCGTCCCTTCGTCAAGTACACCCCCACCTGGCCCCGCTCCTTCACCCCCGCCAATCAGGAGATGCGCAATCTGGTGGCAAAAATGAAGCAGATTCCCGTACCCGAGCTGATTCAGGGCAGGAAGCTGCTGTTTGTGGACGACTCCATCGTTCGCGGCACCCAGCTGCGGGAGACGGTGGACTTCCTGTACGAAAGCGGCGCGAAGGAAGTGCATATGCGCTCCGCCTGTCCGCCCATCATGTACGGCTGCAAATATCTGAATTTCTCCCGCTCCAACTCCGAAATGGAGCTGATCGCCCGTCGGACGGTTCAGAATCTGGAGGGCGACGAGGGTCAGAAGCACCTGGACGAGTACGCCGACGGCACCACCCAGCGGGGCAAATGTATGCTCAAGGCCATCTGCGAGGAAATGGGCTTCGACTCCCTGGGCTACCAGTCCCTGGACGGCCTGCTGGAGGCCATCGGCTCTGTTACCGCTCCTGTCTGGGGTGCTGCTAACGTTAAGACCTTTAACACCAACCTGCTGACCATCATCGGCAACAGCTTTGTTACCGACGTGATCAGCGGCACTGTCGGTGTTGTCTTCGGTGGCAACTACATGACCAAGTACAACGATGCTGAGGGCAAGGAGAAGCGCGTTACTGTTCTGGGCAAGAACAAGGGTCTGTGGAATGCTCTGGATCCCAACGGCGATAAGGAGACCACTGGCCTGAACAAGTTCCTGCAGGGTGTCGGCGCTCTGGCAGCTGTGTACCAGCTGGGCACCAGCACCGCTAAGGCTGCTGTTGCTGAGTCCAAGCCTATCGGCATCACTGGCGCTCTGAACTTCTAATCAGCTCCTATAACTAAATAGGAAGTGTATTGCATTTGCACCGCCCTACTCGTTAGGGCGAGGTAGATGATAATGCCTCGCTATGGTGTGCCAGGAGGCGTAAGCCTTCTGGCACACTTTCTATTTGTGTACATTTTGCGAGCAGAATGTGGACAGATAGAGAACATCACTTATTACTGCAAAAAGTAATAGGTGATCGTCATTGGATAAACTGCTTTGAGGTTCGTTATGCCGGTTACAAACCTCCCCTATGACCGCCGTTTGAACGGCCGCGCCAAAGAACTCCGCCATGAAATGACACCGCAAGAACGAAAGCTCTGGTATGCGTTTCTGCGGGATTACCCTATTAAAATTTACAAGCAGCGCGTCATTGAGTTTTTTATTGTAGACTTTTATTGTGCAGAAGCAAAACTTGCCATTGAATTGGATGGCTCTCAGCATTATACTGAGCAAGGCAAGTGTTACGATAAAGAACGTACTGCAATGATTGAAGCTTACGGGGTACAGGTACTGCGTTTTTCAAACCGGGAGGTTGATTCTAACCTTGCAGGTGTCTGCAGACCA
>URBH01000026.1 GCA_900546075.1 uncultured Eubacteriales bacterium
ACTGCCGCTAAAAACGAAGTCAATACATTTCTTACCGCCGCCCAGGCGGTCTGCCATGAAATGGCAGAATAAAATGATGAAATCATTTTATTAAGAAATAGTATAAAAAGCTCCGGTTTTGTTTTCAATTTATTCCCAATTTACGTATTGCTTTTTTTGGCGATATTGGTTATACTTTGCTTGTATAAAAAATCTCCTGGAGGTCATTGCCATGAAAACATTCAATGTAATTGCAAAAGTTCTGGCTGCTCTGGTTGCCGCCGCCGGCGTCGTCTACGTTGTCGCTACCTACGGTGAACAGATCGTCGCCTGGGCGAAGAAGGTTCTCGCTTCCCTGCCCAAGTGCCCCTGCTGCAAGGAGGAGCCGAAGGCCGTCGAAGAGACCGCCGCTGAGGAAGCGCCTGCCGAAGAGCCTGCCGAGGAAGTCCCCGCCGAGGCTCCCGCTGAGGAAGTCCCCACCGAAGAGCCTGCCGCTGAGGTCACCGTGAACGCCAACGAGCCCGTTGCCGAAGAAGCTGACTTTGCTGAGTAATTTCGTTTTATAAGCAAAAATCCCGGAAAGCTGTCGCTTTCCGGGATTTTTTCTGTAATCATTCACTATTTCAGCTCTACCAGAACATAGCTTCCTTCGCCGCGGATTGTGTGGTACATGTTGTCCTCCAGAACGGGCAAGTCCATTTTCCGCAAGTCCACATCCGGATTCCATACGACGTTTTGCAGATCATAGTAGCAGTAGAACCCGTACTGGGTCAGGTCGTCTCCCCCGCCGAAGGTGTCGGGAATGAGACGGTTCAGCATCTGGTAGTTTTGCGGCATATTCCAAAGAACCGGCGCTTTGCCGATGGAGCCGGACAACTGCACCGTCACCGGTGCGTCCGACCGGAACGCCTCCACTTCCTGCAAGTCCGAAATCACCAGTTGGGTGCGGAAATCCGTGTAGTTCTTCTGGACGCTCAGGGCATTCCCATAGGTGAAGGAGAACACAAAGAAAACCCAGCTGAGAACCACCGCCGGTATCTTAAGCGGAACGCGCGTCTTCCCTTCCGCCGCCGTCATGCCGAAAACGGTAAGCAGCACGCCGAAGCCGTACATTGCCCGGGGCGCGAAAACCGTGGATGCCAGCGCGGGATACAGTCCAAAGCACATCATCCCCATCAGAATCAGCGCCACGGCGGTCATGGCGATGGCGGGAAGCGTTCTCCGCCGGGAATCCAGAACCGTGCGAACGCAGAAGGCTGCCGCTGCAAGCGTCGCCGCAATCCGCCAGAAGGGCTTGAAATCCGACAAAATCAGCGAATAATAGCTTCTCAGATTCCTCATGAAGTGGGGAATCAGCTCCCCCGCCGAGGGCAGGGTGTTGCCAACATAGTTGGTGTCGGCAGGAATCATGATCACCAGCTTGAAGAAGAGCAGCCCCAGCACGTACCCCGCCGCGGATTTCAGGCAAAACAGCCCGACCTCCCGGATAGACTTCCCGCGATTCCACATCCGCAGCGCCAGCGCGACCACCAGCATGGGGAAAATCCCCGCCGCCGCCTGATAGCTGGTGCACACCGCCAGAATCCCCAGGCCGGATGCAAGCACATACGCCGCGGTGTTCCGGTTCCGGTACAGCAGCGGCACCACCGCCGCAAGCACGGAAAGCGCCATGTACGGCGCGTCAAACCGGAAGCTGACACAGCCGAGAAAATAGGGATTCAGCCCCAGAATCGACAGCACCGCCAGCTCCCAGCCGGAAAATGTCGTCCGTTCATAGACAATATACCCCATGAGTATCCCGGATACCGCCATAATGAGCATGGCAAGAATCTGGGGCAGCGGCGCGGCATCCACCAGGTAATCTCCCCCATGCACCAGCGTTGCCAGTGCCGTCGAGAGATACCGGCTGAAATAGTCCCACTGCTTATACCCCAGCGCCGCCCGGGGGGAATCGTCCATATAGTAGAAATTCGCCCGAAGAATGGCGCTGATGCCCACCACGGAAACGGCAAACAGAATCAGCAGCGCCTTTCCCATGGGAATGCCGGTTTCCCCGGAACGAAGAGTTTCCGCTTTCGTCCTGCGGTAGTCCTCCTGACCGGCGGAGATATAATAGGAAATCACGCACCCCGCCGCCGGAGCCGCCGCGATGGCAAAGAACGCGGCGCAAATGGGGACGAACAGCCCGTTCTCCATGCCAAGCCACCCCGCCACGCGCTGCATTTTCTGGGAATCAATCCAGATGTGGTAAAAATTCACCGCCAGCGCGCCGTTGAACGCGAGGCTCAGCGCCGCATGTGCAGGGTTGGAAAGCAGTGCCCGCACCTTCTGTTGGGAGACGGGGAGCCGCCACACCGCGACGCACAGCAGCACCGCCGCCACGCCGCACCACACAAAGCCCTGCACCCACGCCGGGACGGTCAGCAGCAGAAACGCGATGCCGGAGAGCATCAGCAGTCCCTTTTCCGGGAAAAATCGTTTTTCTTTCATGTTTTAGTCCTTTCCCCCAACCACTTGGGGGCTTTTGCAAATCACGCCGTCAGAATCTCCACCAGCATCCGGACGCATTTTTCCATGTCCTCGGTGGGGATAAACTCAAAGCGTCCGTGGTAATTTTCGCCGCCGGTACACAGATTGGGACAGGGCAGCCCTTCGTAGGACAGCCGCGCGCCGTCGGTGCCGCCGCGAATGGGTACCTCCACCGGGTTCATCCCCGCCGCGGCCATGGCCTTTTTCGCCCGCTCCACCACGTACATGCACGGCTCAATGCACTTTTTCATATTGTAGTAGCTGTCCTTGACGGTCAGTTCCAGCGTTCCCGCGCCGTACTTGCGGTTGATAAAGTCCGCGGCGGCGGCCATGACCGCCTTCTTTTCCCCGAACTTTTCCATGTCGTGGTCGCGGATGATATAGTGCAGCTCCGAGCACTCCACCTCGCCCTTCATGCCCAGCAGATGGAAGAAGCCCTCATAGCCCTCCGTCAGTTCCGGGCGCTGTCCCACGGGGAGCAGGCTCTGAAATTCCATGGCAATCAGCTGGGAATTTACCATCTTCCCCTTGGCAGAGCCGGGGTGGATGTTCAGGCCATGGACAATGACCTTCGCCCCGGCGGCGTTGAAATTCTCATATTCGATCTCCCCCACGGGGCCGCCGTCGGCGGTGTAGGCAAAGTCCGCGCCGAAGCCCTTCACGTCGAACCGATCCGCGCCCCGGCCGATCTCCTCGTCGGGGGTAAAGCCGATCTTCAATGTGGCGTGCCTGCCGCCCATGGTGAGCAGCTGCTGCGCCGCCGTCATGATCTCCGCTACGCCCGCCTTATCGTCCGCGCCCAGAAGCGTCGTGCCGTCGGTGACGATCAGGTGCTTGCCCACGTGGTTTTTGAGGGACGGGTAGTCCGCCTCCCGCAGGAAAATGCCCTTTTCCTCGTTCAGGCAGACATCCCCGCCGTCATAGGCCACGACCTTGGCCTTGACGTTCGCGCCGGAAGCGTCCGGCGCGGTGTCCATGTGGGCGATCAGGCCGATGGTGGGGAGCTTTGGGTCGCCGGGGACGGTGCCGTAAACATAGCCGTTTTCGTCCATCCTGGCGTCCTGAATGCCCATGCCGTGCATTTCCTCCACCAGCGCGGCGGCCAGCGCCTTCTGCTTCTCCGTGGAGGGGCAGGTGTCGGATGCTTCGTCCGACTGGGTGTCAAAGGTCACATAGCGCAAAAAGCGCTCCACAACAGATTCCATAGGGTTCTCCTTCCAATCAAGGTAAAAATAGTATGCCCAAAAGAAAAGAGCCGCCGCCTACAGTGGCGGCGGCTCCTGTCTTCTGAAAATCTTACTTGGCAGCGTTGACCAGCGCGGCGGTGTCCTGTGCGATCATCAGCTCTTCGTTGGTGGGGATGACCCAAACGGTGACCTTGGAGTCATCGGCGGAGATGATGGCTTCCTTGCCCCGGGTGTTGTTCTTCTCGGGATCGATCTTGACGCCCAGGAATTCCAGACCCTCGCAGATGCGCGCACGCATGGAAGCGGAGTTCTCGCCCACGCCGGCGGTAAACACCAAGCAGTCCAGTCCGCCCAGAGCGGCGGCGTAGGAGCCGATGTACTTACGGACTTCGTAGGCAAACTTGTCCAGCGCCAGAGCGCAGTTCTCGTTGCCTTCCTCAGCGCCGTTCTCGATATCGCGGAAGTCGGAGGACACGCCGGACAGCGCCAGCACGCCGGACTTCTTGTTCAGCATGTTCAGGCACTCGTCGGCGCTCATGCCGTACTTGTTCATAACGAACTGCACGACGGCGGGGTCGATGTCGCCGGAACGGGTACCCATGGGAACACCGGCCAATGGGGTCAGACCCATGGAGGTATCCTGGCACTTGCCGTCCTTCACGGCGGACAGAGAGGAGCCGTTGCCCAAATGGCAGTTCACCAGCTTGATGTCCTTGCGGCCCATCAGCTCGATGGCACGCTTGGTGACATACTTGTGGGAGGTGCCGTGGAAGCCGTAGCGGCGGATGGAGTCATTCTCGTAATACTCGGTGGGAATGGCGTAGCGGTAAGCCTTGGGGGGCATGGTCATATGGAAGGCGGTGTCGAACACGGCGACCTGGGGGGTCTTGGGCATAACCGCCTGGCAGGCGCGGATGCCCATCAGGTTGGCAGGGTTGTGCAGGGGGCCGAGAGGAATGCACTTCTCAATGGCGGCGATGACCTCGTCGTTGATGATGCAGGAGTCGAAGAACTCCATGCCGCCGTGCAGGACACGGTGGCCGACGGCATCAATCTCGTCGGTGGACTTGATCACGCCGTCCACGGGGTCAACCAGAATGGCCAGGACTGCCGCAATGGCCTCGGAATGGGTGGGCATGGGGATATCCTTCACGATCTTCTTGCCGTTGGCGTTGTGGGTCAGACGGCCGTCGATGTAGATACGCTCACACAGACCCTTGGCAGACACGGCGCCGGTCTCGGGATCCATCAGCTGATACTTCAGGCTGGAGGAGCCGGCATTGATAATCAGTACATTCATTGGGGAAAGCCTCCTAAATAAATATTTTCTTTTTGGTTGGTTTGTGATATGATAGCCATAACTGAACACATTATAGAGCATTTGCGTCAATTTCTCAAGCCCTCAAGGGAATTTTTTCAAAAAAAGGAGGGATATTTTTGAAAACCGTTGGTATCGTTGCCGAATATAACCCCTTTCACGCAGGCCACCGCAAGCAGTTTGACCGCATCAGGGCGGAATTTGGAAGGGAAACCGCCATCGTATGCGCCATGAGCGGGAATTTCGTCCAGCGGGGCGCCCCCGCTGTCCTGGACAAAACCCTCCGGGCAAAGGCCGCCGTTGCCTGCGGCGCCGACCTGGTTGTGGAGCTGCCAACCACCGTGAGCCTGTCCTCCGCCGAGGGCTTCGCCGCGGGAGGCGTGGGCATTCTGTCAAAGCTGTGCGACACTCTTTGCTTCGGCGCGGAGACCGGCGAAACCGCGTCTCTGATGGAGACTGCCTGGGCGCTGCTTTCGGAGGACTTCTCTCCCCTCCTTCGCCGGGAACTGGACAGCGGCAAGTCCTTCCCCGCCGCCCGCGCCGAGGCTCTCGCGCAGATGGGGCTGTCCGGGGAAATCCTGCGCCGCCCCAACGACATTCTGGCCGTGGAATACTGCAAGGCCATTCTCGCCCAACGCTCCCCCATGATTCCCTTCCCCATCCGGCGGGACGGGGACTACCACGACCAGGCGCCCCACCGGGAAAATCCCTCCGCCACGGCGGTACGACGTCTCATGCTGGAGGGTGGGGCGTGGGATTCCTTCGTCCCGGAGTCTGCCCGGGCGATTTTTGAAAATGCGCCCCTGCACAGCCTTGCCGCCGGGGAACGGGCGGTTCTCGCCCGGCTACGCACCATGACCGACGGGGAGTTTGAAGCCCTGCCCTACAGTGGGGAGGGTCTGTGGCGCAAATTCATGCACGCCAGCCGCCGGGAAGCCACATTGGAGGACATCCTCACCGCCGTCAAGTCCAAGCGCTACACCCGCACCCGCCTTGACCGTATGATGATGTGTGCCTACCTTGGCATTACGGCGGAAATACTCGCCGCCCCCGTCCCCTATATCCGGGTGCTGGCCTTTAACGAAAAAGGCCGCGCCGTTCTCAGCGCGGTCAAAAAAAGCGGCGTTTTCCGAAACGCCGGAGAAACTGTCCCCCACCCCTATCAGTCGCTGGAACAGCGCTGGGGCGACCTGTACGGTCTGTTCGCTCAGGAGCAGCCGGAAGCCCCCGGCGGGGAGCAGCGCCGCAGAATCGTGCTTGTGACGGACTGACGCGCCCTGCCAGGGGCCGTGTTGACATTTTTCATTCTTCATGATATTATATCCATATAATAACAAAAAAGGAGATAAAAGCCGAAAAAATGTCGTTAAAATTCCCGAAATTAAAAGCAGCCAACTGTATCGTCGCTTTCCTCAGCTCTGCGCTGCAAGCCTTCGGTATGTACAATATCCACGCCCTGTCCGGGGTGACCGAGGGCGGCGTGCTGGGCGCCACGCTGCTGTTTGACCACTGGTTCGGGCTTTCCCCCGCCGTCAGCAGCTTCGTGCTGAACATCGCCTGCTATGCGCTGGGGTGGAAAACCCTGGGCAAGTCCTTCATCGCCTATTCCGCCATCGCCGCCTGCGGCTATTCCGCCAGCTACGCCGTCTGCGAGCTGTTCCCGCCCCTGTGGCCGGAAATCGCAAGCCTTCCCCTTCTGGCTTCCGTGGCGGGTGCGCTGTTCATCGGCGTCGGCGCGGGGCTTTGCGTCCGGGCGGGCGGCGCCACCACCGGTGACGACGCCCTGGCCATGAGCCTTTCCCATCTGACAAAAATCCCCATTCAGTGGATTTATCTGACCAGCGACCTGATCGTGCTGGGGCTTTCCCTGACCTACATTCCCGTGCGGCGCATCGGCTATTCCCTGCTGACGGTTATTCTGTCGGGGCAGCTGATCGGTCTGATGCAGCGGATCAGACTCCGCCCGGAGCCTAAAAGGGCAGCATAATCATCCCTTCAGTCCCCTGGACTGTCTGTCCATGTCCTCTACCACGATGTCGTAAATCTCTCCCAGAGACGCGCAGTATTCCAGCACCTTCCAGGGTTCGTTCGTGTGGAAATGGATTTTGATCAAATCCTCATCGCCCACTGCCAGCAGACAGTCGCCCTTAAAATGCTCCACAAAGTAGTCGTTGATGGCGTCTTCATCCAGATCATGCCCCTCAATGAGCAGCTGGGTGTCATAGCGAAATTCGGTCATAATTATGTCTCCTTTGCTTTCCTAAATGTAAGCAAATTATAGCACATCTCCCCCGTGATGGGAAGGGGCTTTTTACACCGCGTCAAACCCCCTCCATGAAAAAACGAGACTGCCCTTTTGAGCAGTCTCGTTTTGGTTTTCCTACAGGTGCAGAACCCGATCCTTGATCTCCTGGGTGCGTCCCTGGTTCCAGAACTGGGTGCCGATGTAGCCGCAGGTTCGTCTGGCCACGTTCATCTTGTTCTGGTCGGTGTTGCCGCACTGGGGGCAGACCCACACCAGCTTGCCGTCGTCCTCCTTGATCTCGATCTCGCCGTCATAGCCGCAGACCTGACAGTAGTCGGACTTGGTGTTCAGCTCGGCGTACATGATGTTGTCGTAAATGAACTGCATCACTTCCAGCACCGCGTCGATGTTATTCTGCATGTTGGGCACTTCCACGTAGCTGATGGCGCCGCCGGGAGACAGCTGCTGGAACTCTGCCTCGAAGCGCAGCTTGGTGAACGCGTCGATTGGCTCGGTCACATGGACGTGGTAGGAGTTGGTGATGTAGCTCTTGTCCGTAATACCGGGAACCAAACCGAAGCGCTTTTGCAGGCACTTGGCGAACTTGTAGGTGGTGGATTCCAGAGGCGTTCCGTACAGGGAATAGTCGATGTTCTCCGCCGTCTTCCACTGAAGGCACTTGTCGTTCATCTTCTGCATCACGGACAGAGCGAAGGGCTTGGCCTCGTCGTCGGTGTGGGACTTGCCGGTCATGTACTTGACGCACTCATAAAGTCCGGCGTAGCCCAGAGAAATGGTGGAGTAGCCGCCATAGAGCAGCTTATCGATGGGCTCGCCCTTGGGCAGCCGTGCCAGTGCGCCGTACTGCCACAGGATGGGCGCGGCATCGGACAGAGTGCCCTTGAGCCGCTCATGGCGGCACCGCAGCGCCCGGTGGCACAGCTCCAGACGGTCTTCGAAGACCTCCCAGAACTTGGTCACATCCCGGCCGGAGGACAGCGCCACGTCCACCAGATTGATGGTGACGACGCCCTGATTGAACCGGCCGTAATACTTGGGCTTGCCCGGCTCGTAGTTTCCGGCTCTGGCCACGTTGTCCCAGCCGTTGCCGGAACGGTCGGGGGTCAGGAAGCTGCGGCAGCCCATGCAGGTGTACACGTCTCCGTGGCCGGGGGTCTCCCCCTTGGAGAGCTTGTACTCCCGCATTTTCTTCTCGCTGATATAGTCGGGAACCATCCGCTTGGCGGTACACTGGGCGGCAAGCCGGGTCAGATACCAGTAGGGCGTCCCCTCCCGGACGTTGTCCTCTTCCAGAACGTAAATGAGCTTTGGGAAGGCGGGGGTAATCCACACGCCCTTCTCGTTCTTCACGCCCTCGTAGCGCTGGCGCAGGGTCTCCTCGATGATCATGGCGAGATCCTTCTTCTCCTGCTCGTTCTTGGCCTCGTTCAGGTACATGAACACGGTGATGAAGGGCGCCTGTCCGTTGGTGGTCATCAGAGTGACGACCTGGTACTGGATGGTCTGAACGCCCCGGCGAACCTCTTCCCGCAGCCGGTCTTCCACGACTTTGGAAATGGTTTCCTCCGCGGGAGAAACGCCGAAGACGGCCATTTCCCGTTCCACGGTCTTGCGGATCTTCTCCCGGCTGACCTGGACGAAGGGTGCGAGGTGGGTCAGGGAAATGGACTGTCCGCCGTACTGGTTGGATGCCACCTGAGCGATGATCTGGGTGGCGATGTTGCAGGCGGTGGAGAAGGAATGGGGCTTCTCGATCAGGGTGCCGGAGATGACGGTACCGTTTTGCAGCATGTCCTCCAGATTCACAAGATCACAGTTGTGCATATGCTGGGCATAGTAGTCCGCATCGTGGAAATGGATGATGCCGGCTTCGTGGGCGTCCACCACTTCCTTGGGAAGCAGAATACGGCTGGTGATGTCCTTGCTGACCTCGCCCGCCATATAGTCCCGCTGGACGGCGTTGATGGTGGGGTTCTTGTTGGCGTTCTCCTGCTTGACCTCCTCGTTGTTGCACTCGATCAGGCTGAGGATGCGGTCGTCCGTGGTATTGGACTGGCGCAGAAGGCTGCGGGTATAGCGGTAGGTAATGTACTCCTTGGCCACCTCAAAAGCGCCATGAGCCATGATGGCCTTCTCCACCAAGTCCTGAATTTCCTCCACGGACGGGCTGCGCCCCATTTCCTCGCAGGCGATCTGGACGCTCTGGGAAATTCTCTCGATTTGCAGCGGGGTCATACGCACCTTTTCGTCCACCGCTTCGTTGGCCTTGGTCACGGCCATATTGATCTTATCAATGTCAAAAACGACCTCTGCGCCGTTTCGCTTAATAATCTTCATGGGCTATTCCTCCTTGGAACTCCGGTTCATAATCAATTCGTGCACGGCCTATTATACAAGATATTGTGGTTTTGTCAAGGGGAAATCACAAAATATGGTATCGCCGCTTTCTACATCAAAAAGTTCCCCATTCTTCCCCCAGCCGCGGATGTCCCTCATGAATGGGAAAGTTCCGTTTTTCCTGCAAACCGCAAAAGAAGGGTTTGAAATATGACGCGGAATATAGTATAATTCAAAGAAGCGGTCTTAACATAATTCCCGCCTTTTCCCGACCAAAAATGAAAGGAGACTTTTTCATGAAAAAATCTTTCGGCACTTTGCCCTCCGGCGAAGCGACCTTTCTCTACACAATATCCTGCGGCAAGCTGTCCGCCGCCGTCACGGATTACGGCGCGACGCTGGTTTCCCTGCTGGTTCCCGACCGGGACGGCGTCACCGCCGACGTGGTGCTGGGCTATGACGACTGCAACGGCTACCGCACGGGAAACGGTGCCTGTCTCGGCGCTACCGTGGGTCGGAATGCCAACCGGCTCAAGGGCGCGTCCTTCGATCTGAACGGAAAAACCTACCATATGTCCCGGAACGAGGGCGGCAACAACCTCCACTCCGGCCCGGACTTTTTCTTCCACCGGCTGTGGAAGCCGGTTTCCCACACGGAAAACGCCGTCACCCTGGAGCTTTCCAGCCCCAACGGCGACCAGGGCTTCCCCGGGAACGCCGTCATTCGGGTCACCTACGCCCTGACGGCGGACGGGGCGCTGCACATCCAATATAAAGCGACCTGCGACCGGGACACCGTGTTCAACTTCACCAACCACAGCTATTTCAACCTGGCGGGACACGACCGGACCGATAAGGCCATGGAGCAGCTGCTCACCATCCCGGGACGCTTCTTTAACCCCGATGATGCCGAGAACATCCCCACCGGTGAACTGCGGCCGGTTACCGGCACGCCCATGGATTTCCGCGCCCCCAAGCCAATCAGCCGGGACATCGGCGCGGACTACGAACCGCTGAAGCTTCAGGGCGGCTACGACCACAACTGGGAGGTTTTCTGCAATCCCTGCGCCACCCTGTCTGACCCGGTTTCCGGAAGGAGCATGAGCGTCTGCACCGACTGCCCGGGCATTCAGTTCTACGCGGGCAACTTCTTAAACGAGACCGGCAAGGGCGGCGTACACTACGGCAAGCGCTCCGGCGTCGCTCTGGAAACCCAGTTCTATCCCGACAGCCTCCACCACCCCGACTGGCCACAGCCCGTCACCCGCGCGGGAGAAACCTACCGCAGCGAGACGGTATACCGCTTCTCCTGGGACGGCTGATACTAGTTTTCAATAAAACGGTTAAAAACCGTTTTATTCGGCTGCTGTTTCAGCAGCCAGCGGCGTAGCCGCAAAAAACGTAAGTCCATACATTTCTCGCCGCCACCGGCGGCCTGCGAAGGATTCGCAGGATAAAATGGTGTTAACCATTTTATCGAGAAATAGTATGAACCGTCCGCTCCCCTGATGCTTCCGATTTATGCACTTCCTGACAGGCGGCGCATAAACTGTCCTATAAGCAATTTTCGCTTAAATCACGCCATCAGGAGGGGTTTCCATGTCTGAGCAATGTCCGGACATCCTGCGCTGCAATCCTCAGGATCTGCGTCAGGCCATGTCCATTCACACACGGAAGATAACCGACGCCTGCCGGGATAAGGACTGCGTGGAAGACCTGCGGGTCTATCTCACCGTCAGCTCCCAGCAGACGCTGGACAGCGCCGCCAACGTGCGGGTACGCAGCGCCCAGCTTCTGCACACCTACATCGATGTGGAGCCGGTCGCCTTTGACCGGAATCACTATTGTATCGACATCACCTTCTACTACCGCATTCTGGCGGACGCGGTGATCGGCACCTGCCGTCCCGCGACTCTGAGCGGTCTTTCGGTATTCTCCAAGCGGGCGGTGCTTTGCGGCGAGGACAGCCGCGCCCACATTTTCACCAGCGACACCCGCATCGGAGAAGCCGACGGCTGCACCGTCTTCTCCTCCAACCGCCCCACCGCCGTGGTAGAGGCCACTGCCCTCAATTAGGCAGGCAGCAACTTCCGTACATATTCAACGTTGCAAAGCGGAGATACTCTCGCCAAAGAGTATCCCCGCTTTCATGTTTCATTGTCAGGCTCTCTCCGTATCCAGCCGGTTGTGGGAGAATATCCGCACGTTCTGGCTGATATTCCGGTTGATGCAGGCCGTATACAGAATATCGATCATATTCAGCTGGGCAATTCGGGAGGACATGGCGCCGCTGCGGTACAGCTCCTCCGAAGCCATCACGTTCAGGCAGCAGGCCGCCATCCGGGAGATGGGCGACAGCTCGAAACGGGTGATGGCGATGATGGGCGTGCCCTGGGCTTTCAGATATTCCGCGCAGCGAACAATTTCCTCGGTTCGCCCAGAATAGCTGATGACAATCGCCACGTCATTTGGCTTGGAGTTCTTGGCGATGATGTACTGGGAGTGGATGTCCTCGCAGCAGGAGCAGGGCTTGTCGATCCGGATGAATTTCAGATACGCGTCCTTGGCCACCAGCTGAGAAGCGCCCAATCCAAACAGGAGAACGGAATCCGCCCGGCAGATCAGATCCACCGCCCGTTCCAGCACCTGGGGTTCCACAAGCTTGACGGTCTCCTCCAAGGAGGCGATGTTCCGGTAGGTGATCTTGTAGACAATATCCGAGGTGCTTCCGGCGGTGACCCGGGCGTTCCCCTTGGATTCCTCCTGGGTGCGCACGGCGATCTCGAACAGCAGCTGCTTCTGCATATCCCGGTAGCCCTCAAATCCCAGCTTTCTGCACAGCCGCACAATGGTGGCCGCAGAGCTGAAGGAGCGCTGGGACAGCTCCTTGACGCTGAGCTGGGGAATCTCCTCGGAATGCTCCAGAAGATACCTTAGCGCCCCCTGTTCCGCGCCGCTGGCCGTGGGCAGATACTGCTTCGCACGAATCAGAACACTTTTCAACAAAATCATCTCCCAACCCAACTTTCTTTCATGCCATTGTAGCACATTTCTCTCAAAAAGGCAAGAATCCGCCCCCGCGTCCGGCGCATCCACCGGTACGCAGGGGCAACCGGAAATCATGTACAAAAACTTCATGCACCGTCATTTGCGCTTTTTCATGGTGCAGCGTTCCCGCATGAGGTTTTATGGCAGCACCGCACAATCTGGCAAAAGGCGGCTGAGGCTCGCAGACACAATTGCGCGGTGTTGCCTTATACGAGTTTTTAATAAAACGCTGAAAAGCGTTTTATTCGGCCGCAGGATTGCGGCCAGCGGCCACTGCCGCTAAAAAACGAAGTCAATACATTTCTTACCGCCGCCCAGGCGGTCTGCCGTGAAACGGCTTTCATAAAATGATGAAATCATTTTATGAAGAAATAGTATTATACATCCTTTACCCGCTCCGCGGGTACGGTGAAAAAGGTCAGCACAAAGCCCATGATGCAGCTGATGGCAAGCCCTACGCAGTACAGCAGCATTCCCTTGGTTCCCACCGGCCCGGCACCCATCATGGGGATGCCGAGCAGGCCGGAAGCTCCCCAGCCGGAGGACGCCACGCCGCAGGCCATAATAAACGCGCCGCCAAAGCCGCCGCCGAGACAGGCCGTCACAAAGGGTCTGCCCAGGGGCAGCGTCACGCCGTAGAGCAGCGGCGTACCCACGCCCATCATGCCCGGGACGATGGTCGCCCCGATCACGTTGGCAAACCGGGCGTTTCCGGCCTTCCGGGCTTTCACCAGCAGCGCCAGCCCCGCGCCCACCTGTCCCGCACCGGCCATTGCCAGCGTGGGAAACAGCGTCACGTAGCCGTAGCTGTCCAGCTCCATGGAATACAGCGCCACAAAGGCATACTGCATCCCCATCATCACTGCCACCAGGAACACCGCCGTACAGCCGTAGCCCGCGAGAATCCGTACCGCCGGATGCTCGCTCATGCACACCAGCCGCACGCCGCCGCACAGCACCGTAGAAATCAGGCCGGTCAGGGGCATGACCAGCAGCAGATACGGCACCAGCACCAATAGAAATGTGCAGAAGGGCGTCAGCACCATGTCCACGCTCTTGGGCATCCGTTTGTGCAGCCAGTTTTCCAGCCGCGCCAGAAGCCAGCCGCCCAGAATGGCCGCCAGCACACCGCCCCGGCCGCTGCACAGAATGGACGCGGCTGGGTCAGCGGCATTGTAAAGTCCCAGGGTCTGCGCCAGGTCGTTGACCTCGCTCAGCCCCGTGATCATGCCCAGCATTCCGCCCAGGATGGCCGTTCCGCCGAACTGATCGCAGGCGGAATAGCCCACCCAGGCGGGCATAAAGCTCATGAAGGCGGTACTCACCAGTGACAGTAAATAATATACTGCGGCACTGACCGGGTTCTCCGCGTAACCCGGCACAAACTGGGCGATCAGTGCCGCGAAGCCGGAGCAGAGTCCCGCCGTGATAATGCCGGGAATGACCGGGTCAAAAACCTTTTCGAAAACCTCAAAATTCGGTTTTTCCCGGTTTTCAGGTCGAATTCTGTTTTCCATAAGCTTTTACAGGCTGATTTTCCCCATAACCACCGGATTCCTCGCCCCCGTGACCGTTGGGACGTTGTTGCATCCGGCAAAAATCGTTTCATTGGCCATCACCGCAAAGGCCACGGCCTCCTTGGCGTTGCTGTCGTAGCCCAGATCCTCGTTGGTCAGAACCCGGCACTCCGGCAGCGCCTTGGCCACCGCCCGCACCAGGGTCTTATTCATGCTTCCGCCGCCGCCGATGATCAGCTTATCCGGCTTGCGAGGGAAATAATGCTCCACGCTGTAGCGGATGGTCTGCGCCGTGTAGTCCGTCACCGTGGCCATCAGATCCTGCCCGGAAATGTGCTCCTGACGGGCGTAGTCCATGATCTTCTTCACGAAGTCGGGGCCGTAGTATTCCCGTCCGGTGGTCTTCGGAGGCTTCTGCGCAAGGTAGGGATCCTGCATCAGCGTTTCCAGCAGCTTCTCATGCACCTTTCCTCCGGCGGCGTAAGCGCCGCCCTCGTCGAAGGTCTTCTCCCCGCCAGTCAGCTCCGTATAAACCGCGTCCATGACCATGTTCCCCGGGCCGGTATCAAAGGCGAACACATCCTCCAGCCGGCAGGCCGGGAGCAGGCAGGTGATATTGCCGATGCCGCCGATGTTCTGCAAGGCCACGCACTCGGTCTCGCTGCGGTAAATCAAAAATTCACTGTAGGGTACCAGGGGCGCCCCCAGGCCGTCCGCCGCCACGTCCCGAACCCGGAAATCGCTCACCACCGGGCAGCCGAACCGCTGCGCCAGCACCGAGCCTTCTCCCAGCTGGAAGGTGCTGCGGAAGCTGTGTCCCAGATAGGTTTCCGGCAGCGGAATGTGCCAGAAGGTCTGGCCGTGGCTGCCGATGAGGTCGATTTGCTCCGCCCGGACGCCGGTCTGGCTGCACAGCGCCTCCACCGCCTGGACGTACAGCTCCCCCAGGAGGAAATTCATCTTGCAGAAATCCGCCGCGCAGGCACTGTTGCCGCTGGCCAGCCGCAGAATTTCCCGGCGAATTTCCCCGGTAAAGGGCTGAAACACAAAGCCCATCTGTTCGATTTTAGACGCCGTTCCATGGCCGGTGATCCGGCACAGTGCCGCATCCACGCCGTCGGCTGAGGTGCCGGACATCAGTCCCACCACGAGACGGCTGTCTTTTTCCATGCATTCTACGATCGGGTGCATATTGTCACCTCACAGCATTTCTTTTGCCAGCATCAGCGCGCCGGCCGCTGCGTCCTGCTCCGGCTCCGTGCAGGTAAGAGCGGGATACTGCCTGCCCATTTCCGTGACAAATGCCTCCCGAAGCTTGGTGTCATGCTCCAGCAGTCCGCCCAGCATGGCAACCTTTCCGGCTTTGATGTCCAGCTGACGCGCCACCGCGCCGACTAAGCCGGTCATCTTGACGGCATTGTCCCGGATGATTGCCAGAGCGACCCCGTCGCCCTGCCCGGCTGCCTGCTCCACCAGGGGCGCCAATGCCGCAATCCGGCTCTTGTCGCCGCCGTAGGTGTAGGAAATGATCTTCTTCTGGTCGTCCAGTTCCATCTCCTCGGCCAGCAGCCGGGACAGCAGCGTCTTCTCGCCCCAGCCGTCCCAGGCGCGGGCAACCGCCGCCAGGGCATCCCTGCCCAGAGCGTAGCCGCTGCCCTCGTCGCCGATCAGATGTCCCCAGCCGCCGGAACGGGCGTAGTCCCCCGCCCCGTTCTTTCCGAAGCAGATGGAGCCGGTACCGGCAATCAGGGCAATACCCGCTTCGCCGGACAGCGCGCCGTTCAGGGCGATCACCTGATCGCCTACCAGCTTCCAGTTTTCGATGCCGCCCCGGGTCATTTCCGTCTCTACGATACGGGTCATTTCCTTGTTGCTGATACCGGCGGAGCCGATGCAAAGCGCCCGGCAATGACCCACTCCGTTCAGATAGGCGCAAAGCTCCCGCAGCAGCGCGGAGAATCGTTCCGCGCCGATGCTGTTCATATTGAAGGGGCCGAACACCGCTGTGTCCAGCACCTTTCCCTCCGGCGAGGCGCAGACTACCTTGGTCTTGGTGCCGCCGCCGTCTACTCCTGCAATAAAGTCCATCCGTTTTTTCCTTTCGTCCTACAGCAGGTAATCCAGAGCCTTCCGAACCGCCGCGTCCCAGAACACCCAATTGTGGATGCCCTCCCAGTGTTCAAACCGGATATCCGCGCCCAACGCCGTCAGCTTGTCCGCCAGCCGCACGTTGGCGGCGTACAGGCCGTCCTGCTCGCCGCAGGCCATATAAAGCTTCGGCAGCCCGGACGCATCCGATTTTTCTGCCAGTGTCAGCAGATTGCAGTCCGCCGGGATTTTCAGGGACTGGCCGAACACGGCCTGAAGCTCTCGTTTCTCCGCGGCTGTCTGCCCGGCGGCAAATTCCTCGATATCCGCCACGGCGGAGAAAGTCGCCGCGCCGGCGTAACGCTCCGGGGTTTGCAGCACGCATTTCAGCGTGCCGTAGCCGCCCATGGAAAGACCCATCATGTAGTTCTTCTCCCGCCGGGCGGAGAACCCGAAAAAACCCCGGCAAAGCTCCGGCAGCTCGTCATGGATAAAGGTGAAATAGGGAATTCCCTGCTCCATGTCCGTATAGAAGCTTCGCTGAACCTCCGGGATCACCAGTGCAGCGCCCTTTTCCCGGGCATAACGCTCCACGCTGGTGTACCGCGTCCAGCCCGTGCAGTTGTCCTCCAGCCCGTGGAGCAGATACACCACCGGCACCTGGGACAAATCGGTTTTCTCCGGCAAAATCACGGTCATGGAGGTATTCATCGCCATGGCATCCGACCGGAAATCACAACGCAGATGTGCCATAATCAGTTCTCCCCCACGGCCTGGGCGACCCGTCCCTCATGGGCTTCCAGCCGCTGCTCGGCGTCATGGACGTCGCCGCCGGTTTTCAGCATGACAATGGCGACCTTTGCCCGGTAGCCGCACTGCTCCAGAGCCTTAGTAGCCGTATCGTAATCCACGCCGGTGGCTTCGCAGACGATGCGCTTGCACCGCTCCACCAGCTTCTCGTTGGTGGCTTTCACGTCCACCATCAGGTTGCCGTAGACCTTACCCAGCTTAATCATCGCGCCGGTGGAGAGCATATTCAGCACCATTTTCTGGGCAGTGCCGCTCTTCATCCGGGTAGAGCCGGTGACCACCTCGGGGCCGGGGGTGGGGGTGATGGCGATTTCCGCCGTCTTCTCCACCTGGGAACCGGGGTTGCAGGAAATGCCGATAACATGGGCGCCCTGCTCCTTGGCGTAATTCATGGCGCCCAGCACATAAGGGGTTCTGCCGGAGGCGGCAATGCCCACCAGCACGTCCTTGCTGCCAAAGTCGATTTTCTTCAAATCCTCCGCGCCCAGGGCTTCGTCGTCCTCCGCGCCTTCCTTTGCCCGGAAAATCGCCTCGTTTCCGCCGGCGATCAGGCCGATCACCTCGCCGGGATCGGTAGAATAGGTAGGCGGGCATTCCACTGCATCCAGAATGCCCAGGCGTCCGGAGGTACCGCAGCCGCTGTAGACCAGCCGTCCGCCCTGCTTGAGCTGAGCGGCGATCACATCCACCGCCTGGGCAATGTGTTCGGCCTCATCTCCCACCGCCACGGCGACCTTTTTATCTTCTTCGTTGATCAGCTTGACCATACTCAGCGTACTCATGGTGTCGATCTGTGCAGTCCGGCTGTTACGCTGTTCTGTCTTGATAGAATTGAGATCCATGTCATTCCTCCAATTACGCTCAACCCCGGGCGGAGGGTTTCCCCATCCGCGCCGGTGCCGCGCTTTCGTTATTTCTGTGATTCAATCGCAAAGAGAACAGGCAACAAAGTGATCCGGACTGACTTCCTTCAGGCAGACATTCTCCTTGCACTTATCCGTTGCGTAGGGGCAGCGGGGCGCGAACCGGCAGCCGGGTGCAGGATTGATGGGGCTGGTAACCTCGCCCCGGAGCATGAAGCCCTCTCTGTTCCGCTTGGACAGATCAATGGTGGGTACCGCGTGAAGCAGTGCCTTGGTATAGGGGTGTACAGGGTTGGCAAACAGCTCCGCAGTCTTCGCGTGCTCCACCACCTGTCCCATATACATGACCATGATCTCGTCGCTGATGTGCTTCACCACGCACAGATCGTGGGTGATGAACATATAGGAAAGCTCCCGCTGCTCCTGCAAATCCATCAGCAGGTTCAGGATCTGCGCCTGAATGGACACGTCCAGAGCCGAGACCGGCTCGTCGCAGACGATGAACTTGGGGCTTACCGCCATGGCTCTGGCCAGGCCGACCCGCTGGCGCAGGCCGCCGTCCAGCTCGTGGGGGAACAGGTTCGCCTGATCCGCAGGCAGACCGCACATGTCCATGATCTCCCGGACATTCTCGTTGATTTCTGCCTTTGTTTTCAGCAGGCCGCACACCTGCACCGGCTCGGCGATCAGATTGTGAACGGACATACGAGGGTCAAGGGAGCTGTAGGGATCCTGGAAGACCATCTGCATGTTCAGATGAATCTTCTGCATATCCTTGCCCTTGTATTTCAGAATGTTTTCCCCGTTGTACAGCACCTCACCGGAAGTTGCCGGTTGGAGCCGCAGAATGGTTCTGCCCAGGGTGGACTTTCCGCAGCCGCTTTCGCCCACCACGCCCAGGGTCTTGCCGGGCATGATCTTCAGGTTGACGTCCTCAACGGCATGGAGCATTCCCGCGCCTGTCTTGAAATATTTTTTCAGATTCTTCGTTTCAACAAGAGGCATTGCCATATCAGAACTCCTCCTTCTCGGCATAACGGTGGCACAGGATGCCGTGTTCGCCGCACACGTGCATGGACGGCGCTTCCGTCCGGCAACGCTCCGTGGCGTACTCGCAGCGGTCGGCGAAGCAGCAGCCCTTGTATTCCACTCTGGGGTCGGCCATGTGTCCGGCGATGGGGTGCAGCCGGGGCTGATCGTCATGGAGATTGGGGATGCAGTTAAACAGGCCCGCGGTATAGGGGTGGTTCTCCTTCCGCTGGAACACGATCTCAACAGGGCCATACTCCACCACGCGTCCCGCGTAGACCACGGAAACGGAGTCGCAGAACTGCGCCACAACGCCCAGATCGTGGGTAATGAGCATGACGGAGGTATTGAATTTCTCCCGCAGCTGCTTCATCAGCTCCAGAATCTGCGCCTGAATGGTCACGTCCAGAGCCGTGGTCGGCTCGTCGGCCAGCAGCAGCTCCGGCTCCGCAACCAGCGCCATGGCGATGACGACTCTCTGCTTCATGCCGCCGGAGAACTCGTGGGGGAAGCTCTTCTTCCGCTGGGGCGGGATGCCAACCAGGGTCATCATCTCGTCCACACGCTTGTTCTTCTCCTCCCGGGTCATTTCCGGGAAGTGCAGGTTCAGCACTTCGAGGATCTGGTCGCCCACCGTCTGGGTGGGGTTCAGGCTGGTCATGGGGTCCTGGAAGATCATGGAGATGCGCTTGCCCCGCAGAGGCAGCATTTCCGCCTCCGGCAGGTTCAGCAGCTCCTGACCGTCATAGACGATGGAACCGCCGGTCACCTCGCCCACCCGTTCCGGCAGCAGCCGCAGGATGGACAGCGCCAGGGTGGTTTTTCCCGCGCCGGTCTCACCCACCAGGCCGCGGGCTTCGCCGCGAACCAGCTTCAGGTTGAAATTGTTGACCGCGTGAACCACTGCGTCGTCTGTATTGTACCGGACGGTCAGATCGGAAATCTCCATCAGGTTATCTTGTTTCTTTTCCATCTGTACGTCCTCCTTATTTCTTGGTTCTGGGGTCAAAGGCATCCCGCAGGCCGTCGCCGATGAAGTTGACCGCCATAACGGTCAGGCAGATGCAGATGCCGGGAATCAGGCCGAGGTAGGGATAGGCCTGAATGTTGATCTTGTTTTCGGAGATGATGGTGCCCCATTCCGGCGTGGGAGAGGCGACGCCCAGACCCAGGTAGCCCATGGAGGAGATACTCAGGATGGTCTGGCCGAGACACAGTGTCGCGGAAACGATGATGGGGCCGATGCCGTTGGGCAGGATGTGCTTGAGGATGATGCGCAGGGAGCTGCATCCGTAGCACTTGGCGGCCTCCACGAACTCCACGTTCCGCAGGGTCAGCACGGAGGAGCGGACGATTCTGGCAAACCGCGCCACCTGGGAAATTGCCAGCGCAACCACCAGCTTCCAGACGCCGTTGCCCATGGCGGTGATGATGGCCATGGCCAGCAGAGAGGAAGGAACTGCCATCAGGATGTCCACGATCCGCATAAGGAAGCTATCCACCTTGCCGCCAAAGAAACCGGCGGCGCCGCCGATCAGCGCACCGATCACAAAGGCGATGCCGATGATGGCGAAGGAGCACAGCAGAGAAATTCTGCCGCCGTACAGGACACGGGCAAACAGGTCACGGCCAAATTCGTCCGTACCGAAGATGTACAGCGGATTGGGGCTGGTGAACCGGTCGGAAATGTGCAGCTTGGTCACGTTTTCATAGCTGCTCAGAATCGGGGCGGCCAGCACCGCCAGGAACACGAAAGCCAGCAGGAACACGCCGAACATGGCCAGCTTGTTCTTGCGGAAGCGGAACATGACCAGCTCGCCGGTGCTGTATTCGGAAAGAGATTTTTTACGACGTTTCAACATACGCTTTGCCCTCCATCAGGATGCCAGGTCAATTCTGGGGTCAATCACCGCGCACAGCAGGTCTACCAGAAGATTGATCACGCCAACGATCACCGTCACGAAGATGATCGTGCCCAGCACCACGGGAACGTCCCGGGATTTCACGGCGCTTAAAAGCATCGTGCCGACGCCGGGAATGGTGAAAATGTTTTCCGTAACCACAGCGCCGCCGATGGTGCCGGCAAAGCTCACGCCGATCTGGGTCACGACGGGGATCATGCCGTTGCGCAGGGCATGATGACGGATGACCGTCTTGTTGGGTGCGCCCTTGGCCTTGGCGGTACGGATGTAGTCCTGCCGGATAACGTCCAGCATACTGGTGCGGCTCATGCGGATCATGGTAGCCATGGTGTTGGCACCCAGAATCAGCGTAGGCAGAATCAGGGACTTGGGAGAGTCAAAGCCGGAGGTGGGCAGCCAGTGCAGCGTCAGGCAGAACAGCACCTGACACATGGTGCCCAGCCAGAAGGCAGGCAGAGAGAACAGCAGCATCGCTACAAAGGAGCTGCCGTAGTCCAATAGACTATATTGTTTGATGGCGGAGCCGATGCCCAAAGGCATACCCACCGCCACAGCAAACAGCATGGCAAGGGTAGACAGCAGGAGCGTATTGGGCAGGCGGCGGGCAAAACGGGCAAGCACCGCTTCGCCGTTGATCCAGGACTCGCCGAAGTCCAGCCGCAGAACGCCGCCCATATAGCGGACATAGCGAACCAGCAGCGGCTGATCCAGACCCATTTCCGCCTTCTTCTCCGCGATCTGCTCCGGCGTTGCGTCGTCGCCCAGCAGCGAACGTGCCAGGTCGCCGGGGGCGGCGGACAGGATCAGGAACAGAACAAATGTCACACAAATGATAACCGGAATCAGCATCAGCAGCCGTTTTCCGGCGTATTTTAACCAGCTCATTGATTTCCTCCTTGAAAAAGCGGGGCAATGAAAGTAAGCGGAACCTCTGATGAAATCGGCAAGAGCTGTGAGCGAGAGATTTTTCGACCAATCGAGGTATCGGAAACGGAGGAATACTTTGTGTATTCCCCGTTTTTGATACCGAAGAGTGGGCGGAAAAGATCCGCTCACAGCCGCAGACGATTTCATCAGAGATTCCGAAAGAAAAGGGAAGCGGCGCGGCGTGTCACCGTTCCGCTTCCCTCTTTTACTCAGTCAGTTCTTGGGAATGCTGGGATGGATCAGTTGAAGCTCCAGTCGCCGAAGTACATGTTACCCAGGCAGTGCGCCTTCACGCCACTCATGTTGGAACGGTACGCGATGGTCGCCAGGTCATTGACCAGAGGTACGTCATAGGCTTCTTCCGCCACGATGTTGCAGGCCTCGACATACATCGCCTTCCGCTCGTCGCCCTGAGCCGCACGGGCCTTCAGCAGGATCTCGGAGATCTCGCCGTCGCGCTGGAACACGCGGTTCTCCCAAGGCTTTCTGTCCAGGCGGTGGGCGGTGTACATGCCGTCCGCGTCAACCAGGGAGCAGAGATTGTTTATAATGTAGGCTTCGTAGGTACGGTTTGCAAACTCGCCGGAGTAGGTGGGGTAGTCGGTAGCCTTGACGGTGCAGTTGATGCCGATCTCCATCAGCTGAGCCTGGATGATCTTGCCAACGTTCTCCAGAGAGGAGCCGCTGGGAACGGACACCGCGAACTCTTCGCCGTTGTAGTTGGACTTGGCCAGATATTCCTTGGCGGCTTCCTGATCGTAGGGAACAACCTCAACGCCGTCAGCCTCGGTAACAAAGCTCAGGTAGTTGGAGCACATGTCCACGTTCAGAATTTCGCTGCGGCCGGCGTAGACGCCGTCGTTGATCATCTGCTTGTCGATACCGGCCTGAACAGCCTTCCGGAAGTTGATGTCCTTGCAGGCGCCGGTCCAGTCGTTCAGGTACAGGGAGATACGGCCGGTGGACAGGGTGCTGTCCCATGCCACGTCGGCGTTGCCGTCCAGACGGGTGCAGACGTCGATGGAGGGGCTGCGGACGACATCGTAGTCGCCGTTCTGCAGACCCAGAATCTGGGTGTTGGTGTCAGCAACGACCTGAATAACGATGTTCTTGATAGTGGGCTTGGTTCCCCAGTAGTCCTCGTTGGCGGTCAGGGTGGTGTGGTCGCCGCTGATCCACTCGACGAACTTGTAGGGGCCGGTGCCGATGGGGTTCTTGACGTACTCGTCGTCACCGACTTCGTCAAAGTAAGCCTTGCAGGCGATGCCGCCCAGACGGGAAGCCACGCCGTAGGGGAACGCCGCGTAGGGGCTGGACAGGGTCATCTTGACGGTGTAGTCGTCGATGATGTCGCACTGCTTGTAGTTGACAAACAGAGCGGTGCCGATGGGGCCTTCAAAGCCGTAGTCATAGGAGAACTTGACGTCCTCGGCGGTCATCTCCTGGCCGTTGTGGAACTTCACGCCCTTGCGCAGGTGGAAGGTGTACTCCAGGCCGTCGTCGGAGACTTCATAGCTTTCCGCCAGAGCGGGGGTCAGGGAGCCGTCGGCTTCCAGACGCAGCAGGCAGTCATACACGTTGGAAAGAACCAGGTTATCCGCGCCGGAGCAGCTCTGCTTGGACTGAGCGAAGAACCGGTAGGGCTCATCGGACGTTGCCAGAACGGCGGTGTCCTTCACGGTGCCGGTCTGCTCGCCCTGGGGCTTTGCAGCGTCGGCGGTCTTGTTGTCCGCAGTGGTGGGCTTTTCATTGGTTCCGTTTCCGGAGCCGCAGGCGCACATGGAAACAGCCATGACGACAACCAGCAGCAATGCAAGAATCTTCTTCATAGTTTCCTCCTGTTTTTTTATTTGGATTTTTGTTTCCTTCCTAGGATGGCATCAGTTTAACACCACGAAACGGATTTGTCAACGTCCTTCGGTCGACATGGAATCTTATTTCGCACTTTGTCATAATTTAATAGTATCTGTATGAATTCGCGAAATATTTGGGCGTTGCATTTGGCATAATGACGAAATTGCAGCCTTTTAACTGTGCATTTTGCTTGCGCGGTTTTCCCGGTTTTTTCTGAAAAGACGTTTCATCCCCGGCCTCATCAGGGCAAAAGCGGGATCGTCGGAGGTATTCCCGCTCCCCTCCCCCAATAAGATGTTTCACGGAAGGGGGAACATTCCATGGCAAAGAAAACGCCGCAGTTGACCTTTACCTTTGAAAATCCCAATACGCCCAAAAGCTTTGAACAAATGCTGAAAGCGCTTCTTCTCGAGAAGCTTCTTTCCCGGCAAGCCGAGACCGTCCGCCCATGAGGATTGCCGCCTATTGCCGTGTCTCCACGGACAAGGATGAACAGCTCGACAGTCTGAACCATCAGAAGGAGTTTTTCGTCGAATACGCCAAACGCAGCGGCCATGAGCTGGTTAGGCTTTACGCCGACGAGGGGATCAGCGGAACCAGCCTGAAAAAGCGGGAGGAATTCAAGCGGCTTCTCCGGGACGCCGAGCTGGGGCTGTTCAACATGGTGGTGGTCAAGGACATCAGCCGTTTCGCGCGGAACACCGTGGACGCCCTGCAAAGCATCCGGAAGCTCAAATCCATGGGCATCTGCACCCTGTTTCTCACCGCCAACATGGACTCTATGGGAGACAGCGAGTTTATTCTCACACTGTTCTCCGCCATGGCGCAGGAGGAAAGCAGCAATCTTTCCAAGCGTGTCAAATGGGGTAAAAAAATCAATGCCGAAAAAGGCCGCGTCCCCCAGAGGATTTTCGGTTACGACAGAATCGACAACTTCACCCTGGAAATCAACCCCGGCGAAGCCGGAATTGTCCGCAAGATTTTTTCCCTCTACAACGACCAGGGGCTGGGGTGCCGCACCATCAGCGCGACCCTCAACCGCGATCGGGATAAAACAAAGCTTGGCAGCGACTGGAATGCCCGGGGCGTTCGCCGCATTCTGGTGAATCCCATTTACTGCGGGATTCTGATAAATCACAAATACGAAATTGAGGATTTTCTCACCGGCAGGCAAATCCGGCTTCCCAAGGAGGAACAGTTCTGTCACAGGCGCCCCGCCTGGGCGATCGTCACGCCGGAGGCGTTTCGGAAAACCCAGGAAATCATGGCGTCCCGGCGCACTCAATACGCTTCCGGCGAGCCGTTTATGGCGGGCAGATACAGCGCCAAGCATACCTTTTCCACGCTGATCAAGTGCGCGCATTGCGGGCGCTCCTTTACGCGAAAAAGCTATACCTATACGAACACGCGGATCTATTGGCGGTGCGTTACCAACGACCAGTATACCGCCGAGAAATGCGACAACCGCACCTGTCTGGACGAGCCGGAGCTGCTGAGGCAGCTGCGGGAGTATTTTGCTTCTCTGATTGAGGACCGGGATGCTTTCGTCGCGGACATTTTGGCAAGCCTGGATAAGCGTCTCCCCGCCTCTCAAAATCCGGAGCAGGCCAAGCGGGAGATCGAGGCAAAGCGAAAAAAGCTGCTGTCCAAAAAAGGCAGGTATCAGGAGATGTACGCCAGCGATATTCTGAGCCTGACCGAGTTGAAAGAAAAAATCACCGGCATTGCCGAAGAACTGAACGCGCTGGACAGAGCTTTGGCGCGGCTTGCCCCGGGCAAAAAAGCCGTGGAAACCGTCCAACGCTACACAGGCGAGATTCAGCGCTTTCTGGAACTGGAAACCGTCACCAACATGGACATGCGCCGCATCCTTGACCACATTTCCGTAGACCGGGAGGGGCATGTCCGCGTCGTCCTGCGAAAATTCGACGACGCGCCTGCCTAATTGGTGTCCGCAGTAGAGGTGCTTGACCCCATGGTGCTCAGCTCCAAGGTCAAGGATGCCGTCGAAACCGGGACGGCGGAGTCCGTCACCGTCCAGATTCCCGAGGCCATCCGGGCGCTGTTCGACGAAGACCTGGTCACCTCCGGCGACCATCGCCGCCTGTACGTCACCCTGGGACAGTTCTCCATCGTCCGGCTGGAACGGGATGTGCAGCTGGTCGTGCCCATGGTGGAATACGCCATCCCCGAAAAGGAATGCTGCGACAGCGAGGGCTGCTGCACCGAAGACCCCTGCGAAATGTTCAGCCGCATTCCCTTCCCCGCCCGCCAGTTCACCCCCACCGGCTGCGACCGGAAGAAAGATAACGACTACAATCCGGATTAATACTATTTCTTAATAAAATGATGAAATCATTTTATTCTGCTGTTCCACGGCAGACCGCCTGGGCGGCGGTAAGAAATGTATTGACTTCGTTTTTAGCGGCAGTGGCCGCTGGCCGCAATCCTGCGGCCGAATAAAACGCTTTTAAGCGTTTTACTAAAAACTCGTATAAGGCAACACCGTACAAATGATAATCAAGTCAAAAAACGCCAAAGCCCCCAGTCTGTTCCTCATTTTTCGACATTTACAGCGGTTATGTTTCTCTGCCCGGGTCATATTAACAAGGCAGGCACGAACATGAGGAGGGCTGAAAAATGAGACGAATCGGGAAATTTCTGGCAATTTTTGCTGTCACGATGACGCTGCTTCCTATAAACGCCCGGGCGACCGAGCTTCTGATCCCCGTGGGAAAAATCGTGGGCTTGCAGCTCAGCGACAATACCGTCACAGTGGCTGCATTTGATGATATTCTGGGCGCCGAGGCCAGGACCGCCGGACTGAAAATCGGTGACGAGATCATCCAGATCGACACGACCGGCATCGGCTGTGCCGAGGATGTCCGCCGGGCGCTTGAAAACTGCGACGGCGACGCCGAGCTGATCGTCCGCCGGGGAAACCGCCGCTGCACCGTGACCGTTCCCACCCGGCAAAGCGACTCCGGGCCGCGGCTTGGGGTTTATCTGCGGCAAGGCATCGCGGGCATCGGCACCATCACCTTTTACGACCCGGATACCCACAAATTCGGCGCGCTGGGGCACGGCGTCAGCAACACCAAAGGAAGTCTCTTGCACATGAAAAGCGGCGACGCCTATGACGCAGCGGTTCTCACCGTGAAAAAGGGCAAATGCGGGGAACCGGGGCAGCTGAAGGGCACGGCGAACACGGATACCGTCATCGGGCAGCTTCTGCGCAACACGCCCCAGGGCGTTTTCGGCGTGACGAAGCGGGGCTGGAAGGGCGAGCCGCTGCCCACCGCCTCCGAAGAGGATATCCGCACAGGCAAGGCCGCCATTTTGTCCACAGTCAGCGGCGATACGCCACGGGAGTATTCTGTGGAAATTCTGAAAATTTATCCAAAAGACCGGACAGACGGGCGAAATCTGCTGCTGAAGGTGACGGACGAAGCACTGCTGGAATCCACGGGAGGCATTGTGCAGGGCATGAGCGGAAGCCCGATCATCCAGGACGGTAAACTGATAGGCGCGGTGACCCATGTGCTGGTGAACGATCCGACTACGGGGTACGGGATTTTTATCGAGAATATGCTGGACGCGGCGGGGTAAAAGAGGAATCCCGCGAAAACATCATTAAGGATCCGGAGGCAGCCCCGAGTCAGAAAAAACGCAGTTGTCGAGCGAACCGGCTAGGGTCTGGCTAAAAACCGGGAATATGACCAACAGCGAGGGATTTTCCGTCTGATGAAGCCATTTTTTCGCAGAACACCTTGTGTATTGCAAGGAAAAATGGTGCACAGCAGACGGCGAATTCCTCGCTGTTTTGGCATGATGACGGTTTTCAGCCAGACCCTGCCCGCTCTCCGGCAGCAGCCGATTGATTCAGAGCTTCCCTGGTATCAGAGACTTCCTAAGCGTGAGCAGGAGCGGCTTTCTCCTTGGGCTTCAGCACGATAAAGCTCTGGGCAGGCAAACGCAGCGTATCTCCCTCCATGGCGGTGGTTCCGACGGTGAAGAGGGGGATATAGGCTCCGTCCAGCTGGCAGGTCTCCTCACCGCTGCCGGGGTTCATGGCGATCAGCAGACTCCCCCGCTTGTAGGCAAACAGGCGGCCGCGGGCAGCATAGACGGCAAACGGGCTGTAGTTCTGAAGCTCCGGCTCGGCGTGACGCAGGGCAATCAGCCGCTTGACATGGGAGAGCATGGAATTCTCGTCAAGCTCCTGCGCCTGCACGGTGTGCCGCGCGTCGGCTTCCACGGGCAGGTACAAATCCTCTGCCGCGCCCTCGGAGAATCCGAGGTTGGGGCCTGCATCCCACTGCATGGGCGTCCGGGAACCGGTGCGGTGGTAGCCGCCCTCCTTGGTGGGGATGACCCGATAGTCCATGCCCAGCTCATCGCCGTAGTACAGGAAGGGAGCGCCGGGCATCGTGAAGATCCACGCAAAGGCCAGCCGCCGTTCCGCGTCTGTCAGCCCCGCGGCGGGACGGGGGGTATCGTGATTGCAGGTAATGAAGCACCACAGGCCGTGGTCGCGGCTGTCGTGATATTGGGGCAGGTAGTCCGCAAGGAACCGGCTCACGTCGGTGCCGGAATCCCGGGAGAAGAAGCCGGTATTGCCAATGTAGCTGCCGCAGCCGTCCCGGAGGGTGTAGTCCCGCATCATGGTGCTGTAGCCGTTGCCGTCCCAGTTGAGATAAAAGTCCATGTCAAAGCCGCAGCGCAGAGCCTTGTCCGGGTGATTCCACTCGGAAACGAAGGCAGCATCCGGATATTCCTTGTGAATGGCGCCCAGAATGTCCCGCCAGACCTCCATGGTGGCAAGCTTTTCCGTGCCGTCATTCTTCACAAGAGACTCCGCCATATCCACCCGGAAGCCGTCGCAGCCCAGATCCAGCCAGAACCGGATCACATCCTTCATGGCCTCCCGGGTCGCAAGGGCGTCAGGGCTGGTGATGCTCTGCTGCCAGCGTTCCCGGCGTTCCCGGTAGCCGTAGTTCAGGGCGGGCTGACATTTGAAGAAGTTGATGATATAGGTGGCGCTGCGAGGGTATTCGCCGCCGATGAAGGGCATACCGTCGCCCCCGGCAAAGGCATGATCCGTCCAGATGTACCGGCCGGAATATTCGTTTGGCTCGGCCTCGCCGCTCTTGCGGAACCATTCGTGTTCTTCACTGGTGTGGCCGGGAACCAGATCCAGCAGAACCCGGATCCCCAGCGCGTGGGCGCGGCGGCACAGCTGCGCCATATCCTCGTTGGTGCCGTAGCGGGGCGCAATCTTCTTATAGTCCCGGACGTCGTAGCCCGCGTCCTTGAAGGGAGAGTCAAAGCAGGGATTGATCCACAGGGCGTTGCAGCCGAGGCTCTTCACGTAGGGCAGCTTTTCGGCGATGCCGGGAAGGTCGCCGATGCCGTCTCCGTTGGAGTCCCGGAAGCTCTGCGGATATATTTCATAAAATACAGCGTCACGAAGCCAGGATGCAGACATAACAATTCCTCCGTTTTTTGTTTTTTTGTATGGATCATCCGACCAATACCGGAAGCTGCCGGGACAGGGGCGGATGGCGGGGCACGGGAAGACTTCGGATGGTTTCCGGCGGAAATACCGCGGACTTCCGCCGCGGGTAGTCTTTCCGCTTCCGGTACGGGGAGAATCGGAAAGCGGCAAATGTATTATAGAAAAAAACGGCGGAGAAATCAAGGGCAATACCGCATAATTTGGCAAGAAGGCTCAGCCAGGATTTTTGTCCCAATTCAAAGTTTGGAAAACGAAGGAA